>JANYEB010000238.1 GCA_025363355.1 Chitinophagaceae bacterium
CAAATGATTTGTACAAAACAGCTAAAAGCCTTATGAATGAGGGCGATTACGAAAATTCGTCTTTAGTATTCAGTAAATTTTTGACTAACGAACCAAACAATATTGCTGCACAGAAAGACTTTGCCTACCTATGTTATTTAAAAAGAGATTTTGCTAAAAGTATTGAACTATGTAAGAAGCTTTTAAATGATACAGCTGCTGGTGAAGAAACGTATCAATTGCTGGGATTAAATTATAAGTCTATAGCCCTGTATAAAGAGTGTAATAATTTGTATAAAACGGCACTTACTAAGTTTCCTAATAGTGGTGTAATTTATAGTGAATTTGCAGATTTGAATCTAATTGAAAAAAATACTAAAGATGCTATTAAAAACTGGGAAAAAGGAATTGAGGTTGATCCTAATTATGCAAACAATTATTATAATGCAGCTTTATATTACAACAATAACAATCAATTATTCTGGACTGTGATTTATGGCGAAATATTTGTTAATCTAGAAAGCTACACAACACGAACTGCCGAAATAAAAGAGACGATTTTGGATGCGTATAAAAAAATTCTTTATTTAGGGGATGCTGGAAAAAATACTAAAAATGAATTTGAAAAAATGGCGTTGCAAACTTTAGGTAATAGCTCTACAAGCCTTACTGCTGCTGAACTTACGGCTATTAGAACTAAATTTATTTTGAGTTGGTTCTATGAAAATAAAAATGAAAAATTCCCTTTCAGATTGTTCGATCAACAACGTTACTTAGTAAGAGAAGGAATGTTTGATGCTTACAATCAATGGTTGTTTGGCGTAGCTATCAATCCATCACAATATAAAACTTGGGCGGAATCTCACACAACTGAAACTACTACTTTTAAACAGTTTCAAGAAGGTAGAATTTTTAAATTGATAATTGGACAATATTATAAAAACTAAATTATAGTTTTAACCCCTGTCCTCTATAAAATTCAAGTAATTTCATTTTAAAAACATAATCATATTGATCTGCCAAATTTTGCGTTTTTGCTCTCAGCAAATTGTTTTGATTAGTTATTAAATCCAATGTATTCAGCAATCCAACATCATACCTTTTTGTAGCAAAATCAAATGCTTTCTGTGCCACTTCAACTTGTTTTTTACTGGCATTAAATTTTTGCAAAGCACTAACAGCATTACTGTAAGCAGTATAAATATCTAGCTTTAATTTTTGTTCAATTTGCTCCTCATTAACTTTTGTATTTTGAAGATTCAGTTTTGATTGTTCATAATTTATTCTGTTACTACCATTATTAAATATGGGAACAGAAATTCCAACTCCCAAGTTCTGTCTAAAATTTGTGTTAAGCTGTGTGAAATAGGCTGTTTTAGAAAAACCAGTGTTTGTTAAATAATCTATATATCCAGTACTTAAAGCATAGCTACCAGTAATTGAAGGATACAATCCAGATTTGTTTGCTAAAATATTTTTCTCTCCCGATTTAATTCTAAGTCTATTTGACTTAATGTTGGACTGGTTTTCCAATGCCAATTGATAAACAGATTCAGGCTGCAAGTCTATTAAACTTTCTAAAGGAATTGTTTCAACATTTGGAATGTCAACATCAAATGGTTTTGCTGCATCCAAATTCAACAAACCTTTCATCGACAATAAAGCCTGGTTATAATTAGTTTCTGCTGCTACTAAATTTGTACTATCTGCTGCAAGTTGAGATTCAAATTCTAATGCATTTAATTCTGGCAAAGCACCAGCATCTACTCTTTTTCTTGTTGCATCTAAATTGTTTTTTGTTTGTTGTATTTGAACTTTTGTAATGCCAATTTGCTGATTTGCAGATAAAATTTGAAGGTAATAAGTTGCTACGCTTAAAGCTACATCATTGGCTGTTTTTTCAATATCAGTCAATGCAGCTTTTAAATTATACTCAGCTGCGGCTGCACTGTTTTTTAATTTGCCCCAGTTAAATATTTCAATGCCACCCTGCAAATTATAGTTTTGAGATAATGATGCAAGATTAGTATATCCATTGGTAGATAAGTCTAATGATCTGCCAAATGATGGACCAATGTTGGTGCTGAAATTTGCACTTGGTAGTTGGTACAATTTAGCTTGTTTAAATTGGAGTGCAGCAATTCTAGCTTGCACATCTGCAAGCTTTACTGATATGTTATTTTTCATTGCATAATCAACACATTTTCTCAAACTCCACTTTTCTGTTGATTGAGCATTGGCATTGTTTAATACAGTAATTGCAATAGCTATAAATATTATCTTCTTCATAATAAACAAATGTAAGAAGTTGATAAAATGTGTAGTTATTTTTTTATATAATAGGTTGTTTAAGCTTTTCTTTGGCAATTAACATTCTGTGTATAACCTATAAGATAATTTCTTATTTGTTCTATACCTCAAATGTTATCTTGTTTGTAACTTAGATTAGCTAAACAAAAAACAAATACTTTGACAGACACAATTATCAATCTAGAAACAGTAAACCCAATTGAATTCTTTGGTGTAAACAATGGTAAATTAGATTTGCTGAAAAAGAAATTCCCATTGCTAAAAATTCTCTCTCGAGGTACGCAAATTAAAATGAGCGGAGCACCTGAATTGATTGACACAGCAAAAGAAAAAATTGATTTAATTATACAGTACCTAGAAAGAAATGGTCATTTAAGTGATAGCTATTTTGAACAAATTTTAGGAGGAGATGATGCAGAAACAGTTGACAATTTTGTTGAAAAAAATCCAAATGATATTTTAGTATTTGGACCCAATGGCAAAACTGTTAGAGCTAGAACTGTAAACCAAAAAAGAATGGTTGCTGCTTGTGATAAAAACGATATTGTTTTTGCAGTTGGACCAGCAGGAACTGGAAAAACCTACACTGCTGTTGCATTGGCAGTTAGAGCCTTGAAAAATAAAGTGGTTAAAAAAATTATTTTAACCCGTCCTGCTGTGGAAGCTGGTGAAAATCTTGGTTTTTTGCCAGGAGATTTAAAAGAGAAGATTGATCCATATTTACGCCCATTATACGATGCATTAGATGATATGATTCCTGCTGATAAACTTGGGTATTATATGAGCACAAGAACCATTGAAATTGCACCTTTAGCTTTTATGCGTGGTAGAACTTTAGACAATGCTTTCATTATTCTTGATGAAGCTCAAAATACAAATGACCTGCAATTAAAAATGTTTTTAACTCGTATTGGTGCTAACGCAAAGGCAATTATTACTGGCGATCCCACACAAATTGATTTGCCAAGAAATATGCAAAGTGGTTTGCACAAAGCATCAAGAATTTTGCAAAATATTGAAGGAATTTCTCATATAGAACTAAGTGAAGAAGATGTTGTGAGACATAGACTTGTTAAAGCTATCATTAAAGCTTATAATAAGGATGCAGAGGATGATCACAGATAGTTTTATTAACGAATACAAATAGAAATAAAAATACCCTGACAAATTTGTCAGGGTATTTTATTTAACTAAACTATATTATTTATAAGGTATTAATTGAGGTGTTGAACTTGTGCCATTTGCTAATGTCCAAGTAATTTTATAATGTGTTGCACAATCATTTGGTCCAACAGCATTTCCACTTGCATTTAAACCAAACTCAACAACAGAACTAAAGTTACCAACAGTATGTGTTACGATACCTGCAGTTGGTTTCCAAAGATTACAATGTGTATTTGATTTTACAGAAGCTGTAAACACTGTTTGATAAGGATTGCCAAATCTTGTTGTTCCCCAAGATTCTGTTGCAGATTTATTATTGATTGTAGTATCACCAGCTGCATTAAAATAGTAATTATCTGCTAGATAGTTAATGGTAGTAAGTCTGGCAACATTCCAAACTGCAGTTCTAGAACCACTGCTATCAGTAAACGTAGCCTCTAAACCAATTACCCCAGTTCTTATTTTGTGTTTTAACATTGGAACAAGGCCTGCTTTCAATCTTACTAAATTTCCTCCATTAACGTTTGTAACATATTTTTCGCCATTAATTTTTAGGGAGCGATTGGTACAAATATTTTCTACTTTAAAATTAGTGAAAGTGTATTTTAGTGTAGCACCGGGTTCAACCCATTTAGAGGCATTTAATAGGTCAATAGTAATTGTACCGGTTCTTTTTCTGCAACCAAAGGTTGTTCCATTGTAAGTGATAATGATTCTATTGGCTGTATTGCCAGGATTAGCAGTATCTGCATCTGGCGGTAAATGATTACCAATAGCAAAAACATTTCCTACACCACAAAATCTTGCACTGGATGCAACAGTATTGTTTACATCATCATCAACACTTTCAGTTTCCCCATTTACTGTTGTGGCATCTTCAGATTGAACCCTAGCCTGCGTAGATTCATCTATAACAATATCGTTGTTAGTTGTATTCTTTTTACAAGAAATTGCAATCAAAGACAAACAACACAGCATAATAACTGCCCATTTTAAACTAGTAGATTTCATAATATTTTATTTAGTGATTAAAGAAAAGACTATTTCAAGACTCTGCAAAAAACTCATAGTTTAATTTCTCTAAAATTTGTTAGAAATCGTAATCTTATATATTTGCAGCTTAAGGGGAATTAGCTCAGTTGGTAGAGCGTTTGCATGGCATGCAAAAGGTCAGCGGTTCGAGACCGCTATTCTCCACAAAAAAGGGAGTATAAAAATTAGATTTTTATGCTCCCTTTTTCATTTACACTAAATATTGTAATTTGTTACAATTTGAAAGTTAACCCAAATTTTCCACCAGAAAAAGCATTACCTCCACCAAACTCAAGATTTAAACCGGCATTTTTAGAAAAGAAATAACGCCCCCCAATTTGTGCTCCAAGTCCAAGTCCTGAGCTGTGGGTGCCATAATAATTTGTTGGAGATGACCATACATAAAATCCTAAATTCAGACCTGCGTAAAAATCAAAATTACTGGGTATATCCATTACTCTGTTGAAATGATAATTGGCATTTCCTGAAAAGCCAGTAATGTTATGGTTATAATCATCCCCATTATATCGTTCTCTATAACCACGATAAGACAGCTCTAAACCAAGCGATATATCATTGCTAACTCTATGGTCAAAGCCTAAATAAACTGGCACCCCCCAGTTAGAAAAGCCTACACCTAAATTCAATTGAGATGCTCCTTTTTGAGCATAAGTAAGTAATACAATCACTGAAAGTATACTTGATAAAATAATTTTTTTCATATTATGTTTTTTTTTGGTTTTGAAATTAATTGTTAGAATTTTTGCCCCCTTGTATGATTCTTAAAAGGATGGATATAGCAGCTATAGCAAGCAAAATATGAATGATTGCACCAACATTAAAGGCAAAGAATCCAATTGCCCAAAAGATGATTAAAATAACTGCTATTAAATAAAGAAGATTGCTCATAATTTAATTTTTAATTGTTAAATATTATTTTTAAAACTTATTAGTTGTTAATACGATTTGATTGCCATAAGACTGAACATTGCCATCATCTTCTCCAGTTATAAATATTTTAGTTGGCTTGTTTGAAGATACAGTTTCAAAACTTGCTTTTAGTTTAGATGACAGCAAACTTGAAGAACTTTTTATTTGTCCAATATTTCTTGTAATATCCTCTTCAGTAACTAACCAAACTACATAGGTTTTTTTAGGTGGTGTAAGTCTGTTTACTTCAGCCAAATTGGTAAGCTGAATCTTGATAACATAATTTTTATTATTATCCTTTGATACTTTCACAAAGCCTCTAGCTGCTGGAACAATTTCTGATGTTTGAAATATTGCTTTTTTAGCACAAGAAGTAAAAAGTACCATCATCATTATTGTGCTTAAACCCACAATAATGATATTTTTAAATTGTAATTTTTGGTTGAAAAATTTCACTTGTAATTAACTTTACTTGTAACTGAATTATTACAATGCAAAGTTGTGAGATACGGTAGTGGTAGGTGTTACACAACGATGGAGATTTGTTGCATCATTCACACTTTTAGTAGTGATTAATCATTAATCACTAATCTACATCCTATTCATATACCAACTTAATTCTTTCTCCATTTTTTTATAAAGAAAAATAGAAATAATGATTTTTTGTAATCGCATAAAAGCAGTTTCACTTTTAACTACATAGTCAAAAGCTTTGTGGTGCATGCAGTTAATGGCAACATCAATTTTATCTTGAGAAGATAACATTATAACAGGAATATCGGGATTAAAATTTTTAATTTTATCCAATGTTTGCAAGCCATTCATAGCATTTTTATCAATGCCATCTAAATGATAATCTAAAATAATTACATCGGGTTTATTCTCTAAATTTTTTACACATAATTCTCCAGTAGAATATGTTTCAACTATATAATCATTGTGTTCTAGAAACTCTATTTGCAATGATTTTAAAAACAAAGCATCATCATCTACTAAAAAAATTTTTCTTTTTTCGTTATTCATTTCTACTAATTATTGACTGTTTAATTATTATTTATTATTCCTACAAAATCATTAATAATTAAACATTAATCATTAATAATATTAAACTTTAAACTTTAAACTTTAGACGCTGCAATTCTTCTTCTAATTCTTTGCAAGCCTGTGTACACACAGTTTCTAGCTGCGTTACTAGTTCCTGCATCCCTTCTGTAACTATTTGTGTGTTGGCAAACTCCTGAATTTTTTTTGCCATTGCTTCAAAGTCTGTGTGTATGCCAACTATTGAAAAAGATGGAATCATTTTATGCACAGCTGCATATAAAGTTTGCCAATCTTTTTTATCAAAACTATCTTTCATTGCTTTGATAAGTGGTGGTGTTTGTTCTAAATAAAGTGAAATCATTTCCATCATTAATTCAGGATTTGATTTAGTACGGTGTATTAAATATTCTAGGTCAATGCACTTTACTTTTTTATTTTCACTTACTATATTTTCATCTAATTTGGTAGGGCTTGTTTTTTTCATTAAACCAACTATTTTACTATACAATACTCTTTCATCTACAGGTTTTGCTATATAATCATTCATTCCAACGGCTTTGCATTTTGCCAAATCAACAGTGGTTACATCGGCTGTTAATGCAATAATTGGAATAGGTGATTTCATTACATTACGAATGTATGTTGTGGCTTCAAACCCATTCATTTCGGGCATTTGTAAGTCCATCAAAATAATATCATAATCTTTTTTCTGTAGTTTTTCAATAGCAATTTTACCATTGCTAGCAATGTCTCTTTCAAAGCCAAAATCATCTAATAATGTTTTCATTAAAAGTTGATTGAGTGCAATATCTTCTACTACTAAAACCTTAATATTTTTAATTTCTCTATTTACTTCAACCAAAGCATTTTCTATTTCAGCAGCTTCTTTTGTTTTCTTAAAACTTAAAGTAAAACTAAATGTAGAGCCTACGTCAACTTTACTTTGAACGCTAATTTTACCACCTTGCGATTCTACCAATTGCTTTACAATTGCAAGTCCCAAACCTGTACCACCAAACAATCTTGAAGTGCCACTTGATGCTTGTTGAAAGTTTTCGAAAATTTTATCCAATTTATTTTCTGTAATACCAATTCCAGTATCACTAATTGCAAATTCAAGCAATACATTTTCTTCATCTTCACTTTGCAAATGCACACTGGCAGTGATTTTACCTTCATTGGTAAACTTTACTGCATTGCTTACAAGGTTTAAAATAATTTGATGCAAACGAACCGAATCGCCTATTAATACTTCTGGAATATTGGTATCGTATTCTTTAACTAATACTAAATTTTTCTCTTGAATTTTTGTTTCAAACAAATGCAACATTGCTGCAATTGACATTGCCATTTTAAAAGGTGTTTGCTCAAATGTCATTTTTCCAGCATCTACTTTTGCTAAATCAAGAATATCGTTTATTAAAACAATTAATGCATCGCCACTCATTTTAATGGCTGTCAAATATTCTTTTTGCTTGGCAGATAAATCTGTTTTTAACACAACTTTTGTAAAGCCAATGATGGCGTTCATTGGTGTGCGAATTTCGTGACTCATATTGCTTAAAAACTGCTGCTTTGCTTTCACTGCATCTTCTGCAATTCGCATCGCTGCTTCAGCTTTACTTTGAGCATCTTCTGCAATAGTTGTAGCTAACTCTGCAAATATTTTTGCTTCAGTTAATTCTTTTTCAAATATTTTTTGTTCTGTAATATCTCTTGCTACCACAACAACACCCAATACATTTCCATCTTCACCTTTATAAATAGAACCATTAAACAATACATCTGTTAATTTATGATCCTTTATTGTTAATGGATAATCTGCCACAAATCCTTTTGCAAAAACTTCTTGGTATCCTTCTCTTGCTTTTTTGGGTTCAGTGAAATAATCAAAAAAGTCAGTGTCAATTAATTCTTGGCGAGACTTGCCTAAAACATTAATCGAAGCATTATTCATATCCATTATTTTACCTTCGGTATTAATGGTAAATAATGGGTCAAGGCTAGCTTCTATAAGGCTTCTGGCATAGTTTGCAATGCCTAATTCTGCTGCACGTTTTGCCTTTTCAACAGTTTGAAAAGCAAGTTCTTTATTAGCAATAATTAGTTCATTGGCACGCTTCTCTTTTTCTTCATTTTGAAAGGCAAGTTCTTTATTCGCAATGATTAATTCATTTGCACGTTTCTCTTTTTCTTCATTTTGAAAAGCAAGCTCTTTGTTCGCAATAATTAATTCATTTGCACGCTTCTCTTTTTCAGCATTTTGAAATAGAAGTTCTTTATTGGCAATCACTAATTCATCTGCACGTTTTATTTTTTCGTCATCTTGATAAGCAAGTTCTATAATAGCAATGCCTAATTCAACTGCTCGTTTTCCTTTCTCTTCATTTTGAAAAGCAAGTTCAATATTGGCAATACCTAACTCTGCTGCACGCTTTCCTTTTTCTTCATTTTGAAAAGCAAGTTCAATGTTAGCAATACCCAGTTCTGCTGCACGTTTTGCCTTTTCGTCATTTTGAAAAGCAAGTTCTTTATTCGCTATAATTAACTTATCTTCTACTGACTTTTGCACCTTATCCATATACAATTTTCGTTTTAACCTTACCAATTTTTAATTTCACAAACCTCGATAGCTAATTTTAGTTAGGTTGGTTTGTGTTCCCAATTTCTTCTATTGGGCTTCTTCTTTTATCTTTTAAATTTTTAAAATGCGAAGGCGATAATCCTGTTGCTTTTTTAAACTGATTGGATAAATGTGCAACACTGCTATAATTCATTTTCCAGGCAATTTCAGTGATATTTAATTCGCCATAAATAATGAGTTCTTTTATCTTTTCTATTTTATGTGCAATGATGAAATGCTCGATAGTAGTACCCTGCACTTCAGAAAAAAGATTCGCCATGTAGGTATAATCATAGTCAAGTTTTTCACTTAAATAGTGAGAAAAATTAACTCGCAATTCTGTGTCAGAATGATGAACCATTTCCACAATTGCATTTTTTATTTTTTCTATTAAAATGGCACGTTTATCATCCATTAGCTCAAGCCCAATATCTAATAATGCTGTTTTCAACTCTTCTCTTTGTGCTATAGAAATAGTTTCCATTATTTCTACTTCGCCTAAATCAACAACAATAAAATGAAGTTCAAGCTTTCGCAACACTTCTTTCACCATCATCTTGCAGCGAATGCTGACCATATATTTTATGAATAGTTTCAAATTATTTTTTTAATAGACGCAACAAAATTGGTCTTATTGCAAGGTTAATGAATTATACAATTGCGAAAAATATTACATTATTCACACATTTATACCGATGTAATGTAGTCTTATTAAAAATGGATAGTGGATTATGTTTTTGAAGAGGCTTCAATAACTGCATTTCATTCAATAAGAAATAAAAGCAAGGTTGAAAATAGAAAGGCTACCCTTTTGGGCAGCCTTTTTGACTTGTTTTCATAATTACCAGAACAATATATTGAACTTTACACGTTAATTAAGTGTGATAAAAAGTTTTTCTTTTTCGCGTCTTACTTTTTTTAGATTAACCAAATAGTCATTCTTAGTATCTCTGTAACCTAATGCCATTATTACGGAGCTACGCAAACCTTTTTCTTCAAGATTTAATAAAACATCAAGCAAATTTTTATCAAACCCCTCCATTGGTGTGCTGTCTATTTGTTCTTCTGCAGCAGCTACTAATGCTACTCCTAAAGCGATATATGCTTGCTTCGAACTCCAAATAAAATTATCACTATCACTGTTTTTCAGTTGTGCTTCAATAATTTCTTTCACTTGATTTAGGCTATCAACAGTTACATTTCTTTCTGTAGCAATTCTGTTTATATAAGTATCAATTTTCTCTGAAGTTATTTTATCCCAAACGGCAAATACAAGCAACGCTGATGCTTCGGTTATTTGTGGTTGCATCATTGCAATGGGCTTTATTTTTTCCAACATTGCTTCATTTTCAATCACCAAAACTGAGTAGGGCTGTAAGCCAAATGAGGAAGGTGCTAAAGAAATAGCATCTAATATAATATCCATTTTTGTTGTAGGAACTTTTGCTCCATTCATTCTTTTTGTGGCATAACGCCAGTGAAGTGCTGTAGTAATTGACATATCTTTTTGTTTTAAATTTATTATACAAAATTCAATTAGTGTGTGCCAATAAGCGTTACATAACTTTAGAAGTTGGTTGCACAATTCATTCAATAAGCAAACGCTATTTTGATTAGGTTTAGCATTGCATTGAAATTAGTATTTTGTTTTTAAAACAGTTAAAGTATGTCATTACTCACTCTTGTTCGCCACGGACAATCCACATATAATTTAGAGAATCGTTTTACTGGAAATATAGATGTAAAACTTACTGCATTGGGAGAAGAGGAAGCACGATTAGCTGGTAATAAATTGAAAAGTTTTGAATATGATATTGCTTACACATCTATGCTTGTTCGAGCACAAGAATCGCTGCGAATTATATTAGAAGAAATTCAACAAACAAAACTGCTTGTGATAACCAATGCAGCTTTTGATGAAAGAATGTATGGTAGTTTGCAGGGATTGAATAAAGCCGAAACAGAAAAAAAATATGGAGCTGCACAAGTAGAAATATGGAGGAGAAGTTTTAGTGTAAAACCCCCAGATGGCGAAAGTTTAGAAGATACATTTAATAGAACTGTGCCTTATTATAAATTGGAAATAGAACCTAAACTAAAGGCTGGAAACAACATATTAATTGTTGCTCACGGAAATAGTTTACGTGCTTTAATGATGTATTTAGAAAGTATTAGCCCCGAAGCAATATCAAAAGTGAATATACCAACAGGGCTGCCAAGAAATTATACTTTGGGTGATGATTTAAAAGTTTTAAATGCAGTGTATTTATAGGGTGAATTTCTATTGTTCATTTGTTAGTGATGTAGAATGTTGCTGCTAAAATTTTTGTTATTGCGAGGCACCAAGCAATCTCAAGCATAAAATAGATTGCCCAATTTCAAGGAGACTGCTTCGTTCCTCGCAGTGACGTGCAATATGACTTTTTTTCACGAATTTTCGAAGAAGTCTATTCTAAACCAATACCGTTAATTTTTCCCCATTTCTACATTTGTCCAAACCATAATTTCATCACCAACACCAGTTGTTGAAGCAGCACCTCCCACATTAAAATCACTGCGATGTAGCTTTCCTTTTATTGTAAATCCTGCTGTGTTTTTTTTGCTCTTAGTAACTGCCCAACCATTTAAGGTTGCATCAAACGCTACCATTTTAGTAATGCCGTGCATTGTTAAATTGCCTTTAAGTTGATACTTTTTTCCTTTGATTTTAGTAAACGAAGTGCTTTTAAAACTAAGTGTTGGAAAATTAGCTTCATCAAACCAATTACTACTTTTTAAATCATTATCACGATATGTAACCTCGGTGTTAATAGATTTTATTTCTGCTGTCATTTCAATTGCTGCATCAGAAAAATCTTGCTTCTCTGATTTCATATTGATTGCAAAATCTTGAAACCGACCCTCAATATGTGATATCCCAAAGTGAGTAGCACTGAAGTTAAGTTGTGAGTGCATTTTATCTTGTGTCCACATTGTTTCATTATTAACAAAAGAGCATAGCAGACATATTACTGTTGTAAAGATTATTATTTTTTTCATTTCATTTTATTTATGAATGGATGACTTTTTCTCCTTGTAGTGTTTCTAAAAGCAGTGCAGCAACAGCTTCTGATGAAGCAGGGTTTTGCCCAGTGATTAATAAACCATCTTGTTTTACGTAAGCTGCCCAATTACCGCCCTTGCTATAAATTGCACCATTTTTTATCAGTTCGTCTTCCAATAAAAACGGAACTACTTTGGTTAATTTAACAGCTTCTTCTTCTGTATTTGAAAAACTGGTGAGATGTTTTCCCTTCACAAGTGGTTCTCCATTTTCTGCTTTCACATTCATTAAAGCGGCGGGTGCATGGCATACAAAAGCAATTGGTTTTTGATTGTTATAAAATGCTTCAATTAATTTAATAGAATCTTTGTCATTCACTAAATCCCATAATGGACCGTGACCACCAGGATAAAAAACAGCATCATAATCATCTTGTTTTATAACACTTAGTTTTAATGAATAAGCTACTTTGTCAATAAGTATATTGTCTTTATAAAATCTTTCTGTAGCGGGTGATTGGGCATCTGCTAATTCACTTTCTGGATCAACTGGTGGCTGCCCACCTTTGGGAGATGCAATAGTGATATCTGCTCCAGCATCTGCCAAAACATAATAAGGTGTTGCAAATTCTTCTATCCAAAAACCAGTTTTTTTGCCACTGTTTCCTAACTCACTATGTGATGTTAGTACGAATAATATTTTCATTTTATTTATTTTTTATTGTAAGAATTAATGATGGATTGTTTTAAAATATGCTATTTGCCTCTCGTGATTTTTTGCTTCATTCAAGGTTTTAAATGTGCCAAGGTTTCTTCGCTTGTTGGTAATTGGATTTAGTTTTATTGAGTAAATTCTATACTCACCAGTTTTTAGTTTTCTTATCATTTTAATTTCTTATTTGATTGATATTATTGCTTGGCGAAGATTTTTCAAGGTCTTTTATGGGCAGATTTACCAGAACTCATTTTTCACAATTATTCCTTTAATTTATTTAAAGTTTTTTTCTAATTTATCAAATGATGATTGCCATCCTTTCATACAATCGTCGCTTATTTCAATAGGCAAGCCAACGTGTTGCAACAATATTTTTGTTTTACCATCCACCTCTTCAAACTCTGTAGTTACCATCAATGCCAAAGCCCAATCACCAGGCATTTTATAATAAGAAGCAGGTACTATATTACCATCGCTATCTGCAAAACTGTCGGTATTAACTATTTTTTTTAGTGGCACAATTTCTTTGTATGTACCCGTTGACCAAGTCTTTTTTCCATCTGCAGACTGCATAGAAGCTAAAAATTTTCCTCCCACTTTAAAGTCAATGACGCAGTCAGTAGAGGTATATCCTTCGGGTCCCCACCATTTTTTCATACTTTCTGGCTCTGTAAATGCTTTCCATACTGTACTAAGAGGAAGGTTGAATGTTCTATCAATCAAAACTGTTTTGTGCTTTTCAGCGGTTAAGTTGTCCATCATTTTTATTTTTTTAATTGTGAAGTAATAATCAAGCACAAAGGTGAAACCTCTTAATGCCTATTATTTTATGCAATTATTGAAAAGAGTTGTATGATGCACACATAACTAAGGTTATGATGATAGGAATTTTATAAGTGTTGTCGAGCATTAATTGTGAATAATATTTTCATATCTGTTGATGCCTCTCAAATGATATAAAATATCAACTAAAAAAATATGATCGATGGAATATCGGTCAATATAAAATATATTCTATTTACTACTTTTTTTGGGTATAAACCAAGTTGGTTGAGTTTGCAAAACCTGATTTTCTTCTTTAATTCTTATAGTTAGAATGATTGCATTAAGTAAAGAAAAAATGATTGCAGTATAGTATAAATGAAACGCAAGAGGGAT
The DNA here is from genome assembly GCA_025363355.1 of Chitinophagaceae bacterium. Lineage (GTDB taxonomy): Bacteria > Bacteroidota > Bacteroidia > Chitinophagales > Chitinophagaceae > CAIVPM01. The sequence goes on from JANYEB010000238.1 coordinate 13,998, forward strand.
TAAAGCAATTTCGAAAATAACAATTAAATAATTTGGATGTTTGACATATTTATAAGCTCCCTTTTTTATTGATGGAACACTTTGGATGCGAAAGATTTTGGTATTCCAAAATTTTCCAAGTGATAGAATAACCCAAAATTTTAATGCAAGAACTATAAAATAAAATACAAGAATAAATAAACTGAATGACGGAGTTTGTTGCTTGTAATACTCAATGATTAGCGAGATAAAAAACAAAATATGAAGTGCAACAATAAACGGGTAATGTTTTTTTCCATATTCCACAGCACCATTTTGCAACAACCATTTCTCATTCTTTTTTGAAAGAATTAATTCGCCCAAACGTAGTAAAATAACGAATGAAATAAAGAGAATAAAAATCATTTTAGTTGTTTTTCATTTGAAGTAAAACCATCTCGCTACTAAAACCAGGACCCATAGAAACCATTAATCCATATCCATCTTCAAAACCTTGGGTTAAAAATCTTTCCAACACATACAACACAGTAGGGCTGCTCATATTGCCATTATCCTGCATTACTTCTCTGGTATTTTTTAAAAAATCTCCTTCGACTTTTAATGCTTCATCATAAGCCGTTAATATTTTTTTTCCTCCAGGATGAAAAATAAAATTCTTTATGTCTGAAATTTTTAATTGATGCTTTTCTAAAAAAGAAGAAACATCATTATAAATATTTGTTGCAATAATGGTTGGAATGTCTTGCGAAAACAACACTTTAAATCCTTTATCCAAAAATTCCCAACCCATCACATCTAAAGAATCGTAGTATAATTTGCTTTGTGTGGCAAGAAAAGAAATATCATTTTTGGTTTTATTCTTTTGATTATCTCCCGTAATAATTAATGCTGCAACGCCATCTGCAAATAAACTTGAGCCAACGAAATTACTTTTGCTAAAATCGTTTCGTAAAAAAGTAAGTGAACACAATTCTACTGCCACAAGCAATACTACTGCATCAGGATTTGCCTTTGCCAATACACTTGCTTTTGCAAAACCAGCAACGCCACCTGCACAACCTAAACCAAAAATAGGAATGCGACTGATGTTGGGATTCAGTTTCATTTTATTAATGATAAGAGCATCTAAACTAGGGGTGGCAAGCCCTGTTGTGGAAAGAAAAATAATATCGGTGATGTCTTCTTTTTTTATTTGTGCTTTGGCAATACATTCTTCAATTGCTTTTACAGAATACTCAAGAGAAATACGAATGTACTCTTCGTTCTGTTCTTGAAAGCCGTGTATGGAATTATAGTAATCAAGTGGCTTGCAAAAGTTTCTTGTTTTTATTTCGGTGTTATCAAATACACTCATCATTTTTTCTATCTGCGAAAAAGTTGGTGCAAATACTTCTCTTACAGATTGCTTTACTTTCTCTTGCTCTACACGAAATGGAAAATCAATTTTTGATATGGCTGCTAATGATGGCATCTTTTAATATTTAATCTACAGTTTGTATTATTCATCAAAAATATAAGCTGCCTTTAGGATAAATCTTACACAATTATTTAAAAAATTATATTCTTCACATATTTATTTTATGGTAATCAAAATAAGGGCTTGATTTTATTAATTATGTCTAAGGCTTGTATAACCCAAACCTGTTTTGTTTTGCATTTTCGTGAGCTACGAACCAAGGCGTTAGTGGTACAAGAATTATGTAATTAATCTTCAAAATAGTGTATTATTTTAAAATTGCACCTCGTGCATTTTTGCAAATGAATAGTAAAATAAATTTACAATGTTGGATAAATCATTAGAAAATATTTATGATACATACAGCAAAATGCTCTTTGGTATTGCAATGCAAATTGCAGCCACAGAACAAGACGCAGAAGAAATTCTGATAATAACTTTCAAGAAAATCTACAAGCAAAATATAATTCAACAAATTTATCCATCAATTTGTATAACACTTATCAAACTCCTTATTCAAACAGCACACGAGCAACTTAATCCGGAAGAGCTTGAACATAATTTCAAGTTAAAGCAATTTGAAAATACGCCTTTGCTGCACAACCTACTTTGCAAACAAGTAAGTTTTGAAGGTCATTGTAATGCAACTAATTTATCACTTGCAATGGGAAGGAAAAAACTTCGTGAAGAGTTTAATTTACTACGAAAAATAAACATTAAAGAAGCACAAACTATCTAAAACTTTTTAATAGAAGCAGTTTTATACTCGTGCAGTTTTTGATGTGGGTGAAGAGCACAACATCGACGATGATGAGAGAAATACCTCAATAAAAAAAATCATACTGCCAGCACTGAATATGCTTTACAATTTTTCTATATAAGTTTCGTCATTTATGACGTTAACAATTTAACCTAAAAGCAATTGTCGAAAAGATCTATTGTATAAACATTTTTGCTATCAACAACGGCTAAAAAATTATCGAAATTCTGCCTAGTTTACAAAAAGTGAGAATCATATAATTATCTTCTATGATCAAGTAACAATTGTGGTGTTACATCAATTCAATTTTGCTGCGTGGCAATTCCGCTACAATTAATTTAACGAATATGGAAACAAATGAAAACGACAATCGCAATCAACAAAATGATGGCTTGTCAAAAGAAAAACCTAATCAGGATTACAACAAAAAAAATCCTAATGACCCAAGTAAAAACAACAATGATCATCAGCAGAATGGTGATATGTTAAAAGAAAAAACCAATCAAGATTACAACAAACAAAAGCCAAATCCTGATGACCCAAATCAAGACAAAGAGCCTGAAGTTGGTGATGATGAGGAAGAGATTAAAAAAAGGGAAATAACAGGAGGTGATGGCAACCATTCTTCTGATGCTGCAGATGATAATAGCGAGGAGGATGAAGAAGAGGAAAGTGAAGACAAAATTAATTCTAAAGATGAAAACGAAGAATACGCTAATCCAGAATTTCGTGAAAACAATAGCAACACACAACACACTAATAAATCAGGATTGTAAAACCAAGTAAACAAACCTTCCATACAACAAGAAGGTTTGTTTCTTATTTTTCTAAAAAATAATACAGTGAAAAAAATAAATTATTTTAAAACAATTGCAATGCTGATGCTGTTAATGGCATTAAGTTCTTGCGAAGCCGTAGCAGGAATTTTTAAAGCAGGTATGGGCTTTGGACTTTTTATAGTTGTAGCAGTGATCATTATTGTAATCATTATACTGAGGTCAGGTAAAAAATAAATTATTATCACATTCATTCATCATTAAACAAAAATAAAATGCAAAATAAAAAAAACACAATTTCTGCAAATGGAACACAAGAAAAAGAAAATGCAACCAATGGTGGTATGCAATCGTCTCAACTAATGAAATTATTTGAAAATGAATTGAAGGATATTTTTTGGGCTGAAAAAGCACTGACCAAAGCAATTCCTAAGATGATTAAAAATGCAACATCAACCGAATTGGTTGAAGCACTTACGGCTCACTTGGAAGAAACCAAACAACAAGTAGAACGCCTTGTAGAAGTATTTACTATAATTGATAAAAAAGCCATTGCTAAAAAATGCGAAGCAATGGATGGTTTAATTAAAGAAGCAGGAGAAATAATGGAATTTTGCGAAGCAGGTGCTATGTGCGATGCTGGTATTATTTCAGCAGCCCAAAAAGTAGAACACTATGAAATTGCATCTTATGGAACACTTCGCCAGTTTGCAAGTACATTAGGTTTATCTGACGTTGTATCATTGCTTGAAACTACACTTGAAGAAGAAAAAGAGGCTGATGCAAGATTGACAGAAGTTGCAGAATCTGCAATAAATGTTGAAGCAGCAGAAATGGAAATGGCTTAATAACTCAACTCAAGCATATTTATTAACACACAATTTAGTTCACTTCTTTTAGTTTAGACGTCATTGCGAGGGTTCTTGCCCGAAGCAATCTCACTAAACTCAAGCAGATTGCTTCGTTAGGCAAGAACCAAATCTCGCAATGACGTAGATTGTTGATAAATATGCGTAAGGTCAATTAATAAATATCTAAACATTTTTATATGAATAATATATTCAGAGGTTTAATTGCAGGATATGGTGCAAAAAAATTAGGTGGTGGTATTTTTGGGACTATTATAGTTTTTATTATTATTTGGGTGTCGCTAAAAAATTGCTAATAAAAGAAGACTCTTTTAAATTAGTCCACAAAAAGTGCAGTAACTATTGTTTGCTGCATTTTTTGTGTTAGGCATTACTCCCCATTATACATATTTTACAATCTTTGTTTTCAATAGTTTTTCATCAATGAGTTTTCTATTTTGCCTATTTATATTGTTGGTAAAGAATACCAACAAGGGCGAGAATGAAGTAATTTTTATGAGTATCAACCATTATTTCAATCCATTGTTAAGTTGATAACACATAATCGTTATACCTAGCTTCGTCAATATGTTCATAAATACTTTTACCAACACTAGCCAATTTGCTCATCTCGCTCCACAAATGGTTACCTTTTTTTACCCTATCTAGTGTTTCAATTTCCCTATTTTCAATTTTATTTTCAATATCATCAATAGCAGCATCATAGCTAATTGCCAAATTGGTTAAGTTATTTAATTGAGCAACAGTTAAGCCTTGTGGAACTAAATCGGCAAAAAATTTTGTACTCACTCGCACCACTTTTTTTGCCAAACGATACAAATCGGCATCAACCATATTTGCCATATCCTTAAACCCAAAAATGTTGTATTTGCCTTTACTATCATATACTATTTCTGCCATATTACGAATGGGGCGAATAGCTTTTTTAATATTTTCGGCAATGTCATTTTTAACTTCGGTAGCTGTTATTGCTTCTCCCAATAATTCGGTATCGGTAATGGTATTATCAAAAATGGAAATGATAGTATTTAAATTAGCAACTGTTGTCGCTGTTATATTTCTTATTGCAAAGTCGGCTAAATCTCTATTAATATTGGCTGCCAAAGCATCGGCTTTTTGTTTTAGGTCGCCATCTGACATAGAGTAGTTGCGTGTTGGTGCTGATTTTGGCATGGTTTACAACTTTTCAGGATGAAAAATAATGCTAAAGTATCATATTATTTCCTAAAAAATAACATATCAATCGCTAAAATATCAAACAAAATGTATTAGCTTAAATCACGTTGAAATAAATCTAAATCACGTTAGTATAAATTTATATATTGCTATAATAAAATTATTTCAAGTTATAATAAAAACTGACATAGTTGCAATAAACTTATATATTGTTGTAATAAAATTAATAATGGTTGTATTAAATTTTAATATTGTTGCATTAAAAATAGCCATTTTGTCATAACGTGATATAAAGTTATTATAACGGGCTTTATTTTATAATTATTAGTTTTTATAAGTTAGATGCAACCAAGTGAAGTAACTGACCTTACGCATTAGAGCTAATGGAAAAAAATATTTTAAGAAATTTGCTAACTGAAAATTTTAAAATGAAACTCTAATTTTTTCTTTTGTATTAGCGTTCTCCAATCTACAAACAAAATCAATCCCAAAAGCACAAGACCAAATACAAAACTTGCAATAGACTTAAACGAAAAAGCATTTTGCATTATTGAATGGGCATTTTGCAAAGCATATTTTCCAAGATGCAGCATAATTGCATCGCTTGTAAACTTGCCAACAAAAAAAGCAGGAATAATATATATTGGTTTTATTTTAGCCATTCCTGCTGCCAGAAATAATGGTGTGGTTGGTAATGGTAGTAAGGAGTATGCAATAATTATTGCTTGGCTTTTCCACCCTTTTTCTTGCATTTTTTTACCAAGAAATTGAATATCCTCGTTTTTGGATTGTTTAAATATTTTACCAGATATTAATGGAATATATAAAGTGAGTATATATCTGCCAAGTATAGAGCCTATAACGCCAATAATAATAACCCACCAAACATTTAAATTGAATTGAATTTGCAAAAAAATCATAATTGTACAGGCTGGAGGAAAGGGAATAGGTACTACATCAAACAAAAAAGCACCAACTAAAACCAGCAAGTATTGTAACCACATATTTATTTTTTTTTCTAAAAAAAAGACACCCAAGTTTTTAAAACTTAGGAAGTCAATTCACTAAATATACTTTATAATCTTACTATACAATAGTTTTTCATCAATAGGTTTCGATATATAATCGTTCATTCCAACTGTGTTGCATTTTGCAACATCACTGCTAGTTACATCTGCCGTAAGGGCAATAATCGGTATATTGGATTTCATTTTATTTCTAATATAATCGGTGGCTTCAAAGCCATCCATTTCGGGCATTTGCAAGTCCATTAAAATAATATCATACTTATTTTTTTTCAATTGTTCAATAGCCATTTTACCATTTGCTGCAATATCAAACTCGAACCCAAAATCCATTAAAATGATCTTTATCAACAATTGATTTAAAGGAACATCTTCTGCCACCAAAACTCTAATAATTTTGTTTAATGGTTTTATAACAGTTTCTTCCTTAATTAATTTCTGTTCTTCGGTTGCTTGCAAAATTTCTGTAGCACTCACCTTCATAAAACTAAGTGTAAACATAAAGGTTGAGCCTTTGCCTATACTGCTTGTTACACCAATATCTCCACTTTGTAATTCCACTAGTTGTTTAGTAATGGCAAGCCCTAAACCAGAGCCTCCATAAGAACGGGAAGTTTCTTGAGAAGCTTGTTCAAAACTGTTAAAAATATTTTTTAATTTATTAGCAGGAATACCGATTCCAGTATCAATAACAGAAAATTGCACCATCATTTTTTCTTCATCTTCTTTCAAAATTTTAACACGCATTGTAATAGTGCCATCTTTTGTAAACTTTACAGCATTGCTAACAAGGTTTAATATGATTTGGCGTAAACGAAGTGGATCGCCTATTATAACAGCAGGAATGTTTTCATCAAAATCGTTTAGTATTTTAACATTATTCTCTTTAATTTTTTGGTGAAATAAATGTAAGATGGTAGTAATGGAATACTGTAAATCAAATTGTATTGTTTCAAAAGTCATTTTGCCCGAATTCACTTTGGCAAGGTCAAGTATATCATTGATTAAAACAATTAAAGCATCGCCAGATATTTTAATGGCATTGAGATATTCTCTTTGAGAAGTATCTAATGTTGTTTTCAATAGCACATTCGTAAAACCAATAATGGCATTCATTGGTGTGCGAATTTCGTGGCTCATATTACTCAAAAATTGCTGCTTTGCTTGTACGGCATCTTCTGCAATTTGTGTTTTTTGTTCTGCATTAATTTTAGCTTCTAGTAATTCATTTCTTGCTATCACAACATCTGTAATATCAAATAGCATATTAATAGCACCAATAATTTCACCCTCCAACCCAAAATGTGGTTGTGGGTACACCAATACGTGGCGTTGGCTGCCATCGGATCTTTCAATAATTAATTCTTCGCCTATTGTTGCACGACCTTCTTTTAATGCTGTTGCCATTCGGCATTGATCTAATGCTATAGATGTGCCATCAAGGTTGAAAATTTTATGAGAACCACACCAAAGTTCTTTACCAATTTTGGGTTTGCGACCCCAAAGTTCTACTGCTGCATCGTTATAAAAGTTTACAAATCCTTCTGCATCGCAAGAATAAACAGCAGCAGGTAACCCTTTTACAAGTTGTCTAAAATGCTCGCCAGTTTTTTTTAGTAACTCTTTTTCTTTTTTCTCTGCTTCTAATTGCACTTCCAATACTTTCTTTTCTTTTTCTTGCAGTGCAAGTGCTAACTTTCTTGTATCAGTAACATCTATAATTGATAGTACAATTAATTCTTCGTTATTAGTTTTTTGAACAATACGATGTGCATTTAGCAACATTATTTTATGCCCAATAACAGGAAATGTATGTTCTACTTCAAAGTTGGAAAAGCGATTGTTTTTAGGAACAATTTCTTCTACTAATTCACGCAGGCGTGGAATGTTCCATTGGCTATTGCTTAGTTTGTATAATGATATTCCTACGCTTTCTTCTTCTATTATATGGAATGTTTTACAAAAAGTTTTATTAGCAGATTTGATACGAATATTTTTATCGAGAATGAGCATTGGCTCGTGAATCGTATCAAGAATAACTTCATTGTAAGCATATAATTCTTCTATTTGTTGAATGCGAACTTGCAGCTCTTGATTGGTAGTTATCAGTTCTTCATTAGTAGATTCAATTTCTTCTTTTGATGTTTCCAACTCTTCATTCAAACTTTGCAATTCCTCATTGCTCGAAACAATTTCTTCATTGGCACTTTGCAGTTCCTCGTTAGCAGCTTCTTGGTCTTGGGTAATAGAAGCCATATCAAAACGAGCAGCAGCAATTTCTTCTTCCAGTTTTTTTATTCTTCTATTTTTTGCAATAGCATTGCTGTTGCCATTTTTTGTATTAAGGTCTATTGTATCTCTTTGTTGCTCGGCTGTAAAAACAATAATTAGCAAATCATCCTCGCCTTCAATCTTAAATGGTGATACTTCTAAGTTCACAATTCGAAGCAAATTTTCAGGCTTATCTCTGTTCATTTCGATGCCTGTTTTGCGAACCGTTTGTTTTATTTTAATGGCGTGATGAATGGCATTACGAAGCTCGAACGTAATTTCAATATGAGCCATTTTTAAAATATTTAAACTGGCTTTGCCCGAAGCATTTTGAAGATACAATGATGTTGCACCTCTAAATTGTAGAATTTCTAAATCAGCATTAATTACCACACTTGCTGGCATATATTGAGCAAGCAAAAAAGTATCGAAAGCCGTGCTAAGATTGTTATTGGTGATAGCAGGTAATTTTTTTGGAAGCAAGTTAATGTTCTTTTGAATTGAATTTGTTTGAAGAATACGAGGTGTTATATCAGACAATCTATTTGCACTCGTATTATTTTTTCGGATATATATTTTGCATTTTTTATTAAGCGATGTGGTAAACAAATGAGCTGATGAGCTAATGGTTTCTGATTTACCCAACATTAAACAACCATTATCGTTTAGTGCATAATGAAAAGTTGCAAGTGCTTTTTTTTGTGCAGGCGGTTCAAGATAGATAAGTAAATTACGACAACTAATTAAATCCATTCTTGAAAAAGGAGGATCACTTAAAATATTGTGTGGGGCAAAAACGCACACATCTCGCAGCGATTTTGAAACACGATATTTATCTTTTATTCTGGTAAAAAAACGTTGCAGTCTTTTAGGAGAAACGTTTTTAAGTTGTTCTGTAGAATACTCGCCAACCCTTGCTTCTGCAATGGCTTCTTCGCTTAAATCGGAAGCAAAAATTTGAAATGGAATTGTTTTAGTTTTATTATCCTGTAGTTCAAACAATAGCATTGCAATAGAATATACTTCTTCGCCAGTGGCACAAGCAGCTACCCAAATTCGCAATGCTTCGCCCTGAGTTTTGCTTTTAAGTAATCGAGGCAATACTGTTTTCTTTAACAATAAAAAAGCTTCGGGGTCTCTAAAAAATTCGGTAACATTTATCAGCAAATCTTCATACAATAAATTTACTTCATTATTGTCTTGCTCAACATACTTAGCATATTGTTTTAGTGTAGCAATTTTATGTATCACCATTCTTCGCAGAATCCTTCTTTTAATGGTGTTCATTTTATAGTAACTAAAATCAACATTCTTTTTTTTGTATAAAAGTTGGAGTATAAATTTTAGGTCAAGATTGTCGTTGTCAATTTCATCTTCGGGTAAATTTTTTACACCATTTCTTTTTATTAAAGGATGCTTGCCCATCCAAGTTAATTTTTTTGCAATATCTTTTGGCGATAAAATAAAATCAACAACGCCAGCAGCAATGGCAGACTTTGGCATACTGCTAAACTTTGCCGAATCGTCTTGTGCAAAAGTGATTCCTCCTGCTGTTTTAATTTGTTTCAATCCTTGTGTGCCATCACTAGCACTGCCCGAAAGCACAATGCCAATCACATTTTCTTTATGGGTTTCGGCTAAAGAAGAAAATAAAATATCAATAGAAAGAATATAAGATTTTGAAGGTCGTGGCAATAATTTTATATGTCCATCAGTTACTTCAATGGCTTTGTTATATGGTATTACATAAACATTGTCAGGCTCCATCTTATCCATATTTTCTACATCCTGCACTTTCATTTTTGTGGTCTTGGATAGTAGTTCACTTAAAATGCTTTTATGATCGGGGCTAAGGTGCTGCACATAAATATATGCCATACCTGTAGTAGGAGAAAGGTTTTGCAGCAATTGTGTGATGGCTTCTAATCCTCCTGCTGATGCACCAATAGCAACAACAGTAAACTTATCCCATCCATCAGTATTATTAATAACAGTGGGCTTTTCACTGGGTACTTTTTTGGTAATTGCCTTGCTTGTTACAACTTTTTTAGCTAGGGTAGTTGCCTCTTTAAGTGAGGCTGTTTTTTTTGAAATCGTCTTTGTTTTTTGGGGTAAAGATGTTGGTTTCATTTTCACAATTATTAAGCAGTTGAAAATTTATAACGAACACTCTTTAGTAACTAAAGTATGCTGCATCTTGTAAATGTATGCTTAAATAATTGCGTAGGATTTTTATTTAGTATGTTGATATATTTTAGTAATTTATTTGATTTTTGTAACTTATGAAATAAGGAGTTGCCAACCTTCAAAGGGTTAGCAACTCTCTAAGAGAGATGCTATTAACAAAAACAGCGTAGGCAAAGCCATACGCTGAATATTGATGTATTAGGTCATCACTATTAGTCTTGTATCTTCACAAACCGAAACAAATGTGGCAGGTTAGGGCACTAGCCACTAGCAACGAATAAGTATAGCTGTCTAACAATTTAATCTATGATGGCGTCTAATAATTATCATTAAATAACTTTAAAGTATTGGTGTTTATTTTTTCGGCTAATGCAATTCGCATCACGTCGTGAAGTGTAACCATACCTCTAAAATGTTGGTCGTCTAATACAGGTAAATATCTTACTTCAAAAGTACCCATTATGGCTAGGCATTTATCCGATGTGTCGTTAATATCAACAAAAGGCATATCAGTTTCCATAATTTCTTTTACTTCTGTACTAGTAGAATTTTTACCTTCAAGGATCACTTTACGTGAGTAATCTTTTTCGCTCATTACACCCTGATATTTTTCTTCAAACATCACAACCACATAACTCAAATTTTCTCTTTTCATTACTTTCAAAGCATTTATTACTGTTGTTTCTGGCGTTACTACATTAAAATACGATGGCTTACTTTCTAAAATTTGTTTTACTGTTTTCATTTGATAGATTGAGGAATGTTATGTTTAGTTATTGCGGCATTATTACTTATGAAAAAGTATTAATATGATTTTTGTTTTCTGTACTAACCCTTCTTCTTTTTCTTATCTTCTGCTAATTTTTTTGCAGCATCTTCTTTCTTCATCTTTTGTTCTTCTAACTTTTTAGCAGCTTCCTCTTTCTTTTTGGCTTCTGCTTTTTCTTTTTTCTTAAAGAAACCTCTTAGTAAAAAGTTGTGTTTAGCTGCTTCCATATTTTCACTTAATCCTTTTGAGCTTGCTTTAAGATTGTCCATTGTTGCATCTAATGTTTTACCAAATTTTTCGTCGGTCATTAGTTTCGATAAAGCTCCTTTGCCATTATTTAATTTATAGGTAAACTCGGCCAATTCGCTGGTAATTATATCTACATTATCTACGCTGTTTTTTACACTATACATAATATCATCCATTTCAACAGCACTTTTTGCAGGTATAAATGCATTGTCTTTTATAGGTGCATATACAATTGAATCATCAAAAATTCCTGGAGAAATAGTTAATACTTTATCGCCCATCAAACCATCGCTGCCAATGCTTGCCAATGCATTTGTTTTAATGAATTTTTGCATTTCTTTTTTTACAACAACATCTACCAACACCGAAGTGTCTGATATAATTTCTATATTATTTACAGTGCCTATATTGATACCAGAGAAACGAACATTATTGCCCAATTTTAAACCACTTACTGTTTTAAATGCTGCTTTTAAATGAATTGTAGAGCCAAATAAGTTTTGCCTTTTTCCAATAAAATAGATAGTAGATATTAATAACAATAATCCTATTGTTACAAACATTCCCAGCTTCCATATAAATCCATTTTCTTTTTTCATTTTCTTAATTTTAATATGAGGTTAAACAAAAAATGAACGAACCCATTCGTCTTCACTTTTTTCTAAATTTTCATAAGTTCCTTCTGCGTAAATAACGCCATCTTTTAACACCATAATTCTATCGCCTGTTAATTTAGCACAAGCCATATCGTGTGTAATAATGATAGATGTTGTATTGTTTTTATTTTGAATAGCAAGTATTAAATCGCTGATTTCTTTTGATGTAATAGTATCTAAACCTGTTGTTGGTTCATCATACAAAATAATTTCTGGATTTAGAATTAAGGTTCTTGCCAAACCAATTCTTTTACGCATTCCTCCAGATAATTCAGAGGGCATTTTATCAATAGCTTCCTCTAGCCCAACACTTTCTAATGCTTCAACAACCGCAGTTTCTATTTCGGCTGATGATAGTTTTTTTGAGTGGCGTTTTAGTGGAAAAGATAAGTTCTCTCTCACTGTCATTGAATCGTATAAAGCAGCATTTTGAAACAGAAAACCAATTCTTATTCTAATGGCATTTAGCTCTGCATTATTCAATTTTGTAATATCGGTGCCAAATACTTTTATCTCTCCTTTATCTGCTTCAACCAATCCTACCAAACATTTAATGGTAACAGATTTTCCAGAGCCAGATTTTCCAATGATAACCAAATTTTCTCCTTGTCCAACATTTATATCAACACCTTTTAATACATCGTTATGTTCACCAAAAGATTTGTAGAGCCCTTTAATATCAATAACTGATTCTCCAGATTTTTTTGTAATATTTTTTTCTTGAACTATCATTTAATTTAATAAAAAAGGTCAACAATTTGAACAGCCATCATATCTAGTATAAACACAGTTAAAGATGCCACAACAACTGCCGAGTTAGCAGCTTTGCCCACACTTTCTGTTCCATTAGCTGCATTAAATCCTTTGTAACAGCCAACAAGTCCAATGGAGAATCCAAAGAAAAAAGTTTTAATAACTGCAGGTATTACATCAATAAAATCTAATGATTTAATTACTTGCTCAGAATAGCGTACCATATTCACATCACTGTGAATATTTACACCAGCAAATCCACCAATAATACCAACGCCATCTGCAAATACCACCAATAAAGGAATCATTAATGTTGCAGCTAAAACGCGGGTAACAACTAAATATTTATAAGGATTTATTGCCGATACTTCCATTGCATCAATTTGCTCGGTAACTTTCATAGAGCCTAATTCGGCTCCAATACCTGATGCAATTTTGCCTGCACAAATAAGACCTGTTATAACGGGTGCAATTTCTTTTACCAATGAAAGTGCTACCATTCCTGGCAGCCAAGATTCTGCTCCAAACTCAGCCAATGTTGGACGTGATTGTAATGTGAGTACCAAACCCATAATAAAACCTGTAATAGCAACCAAGGGCAAAGACTTATAACCAATAAAATAGCATTGTTTAAAGAACTCTTTTATCTCGTATGGAGGTTTAAATACTTCTTTAAAAAACCTAATGGTAAATAGTGAAACATCACCAACATCATTAAAAATATTTTTTATATACGTAAGCACAATAGTTAATAGTGATTAGGGAATGGTAAATAGTTGTTTTATTAGTCTGTAAATTGTTTGATAGAACTAGTAACTGTTAATAAGAAAACTGTTTCTTCTATCGCCAATATACTGTGTGATATGCCACTGTGCAATGCCAACATTTGACCATTTGTTAAATTAACTGCATCGTCATCAGTGGTTAATTCAATTTCACCATCAAATACCTGAATATTAATTAAACTGTGTGTTTGATATTTTGGCATTGTTGCATTTTTATGCAGTGCAATTAATACAATACTTAATCCATTTGTTTTAAAAATGGTTATAGCATTTCTATCACTTTCTGTCCAAGGAGTTTCTTTTTTAATTTGTTTAATAAGAGCTGGAATGTCAATCTTTACAAGGCTTGCATCAATAATGTGGCTACCATCTGGTCGTTTATTTGTTGGTTCAACAATTTTAGTTTCCATCTTATTTTTTTAAATTATGAATTAATTTTATGATTCATCTTTAGTAGTTCTTACAAGGTTAATACCTGCAATAAAAAATACAATTCCTAATATTCCATAAGTAATTAATGCCTTTATATCGTGTGTTTTATTGGAAGAATTATTAACAAAAAGTATGGCAGTATATATAAGCCCTGCTATGCCTAGTCCTGTAAGTAATGCTCCAAAAATTCTTTTAATGTTCATTTTTTTTAATGGTTAATAGTGAATGGGAAATGGTGAATAATTAATAGCTAGCCACTATTTTCCTGCTTCTTTATTTGCTTCAGCTTTCATTTTTTCATTGGCAGTAACTAAAAATTCAACTCTTCTATTTTGTGCTCTTCCTTCTTCAGTGCTATTATCATACTTAGGCACTGTTTCGCCATATCCTACACTTGTTAGTCTAGAAGCAGCAATACCATTGCGTGATAAATAACTTGCAACTGCTGCTGCCCTGCGTTCAGATAAAGTTTGATTATGGCTGGCAGAACCTGTGTTATCAGTATGCCCTTGTTGTTCAATATTTGTATCTGGATATTTTTGAAGAATAGTCACAAGCTTATCTAAATTGCCCTGAGCTTCTGTTGAAAGGGTTGCCTGATTGGTACCAAATAAGATTTTACTACTAAACTCAATCACAATTCCTTCGCCTACTCTCACCACTTTTGCATCAGGAATATTTTTTTGCATTTCTTCTGCTTGCTTATCCATTTTATGTCCAATAACAGCACCAGTAACGCCTCCAACTGTTGCACCAATAATTGCACCTAGTGCTGTGTTGCCAGCAACTTTGCCAACCACTGCACCAACTGCTCCTCCTGCTGCTGTGCCAATTACAGCACCTTTTTGCGATTTATTCCAAGATTTGCAGCTAGTAGAAAAAATGCTAATAAATAGCATACCTGCTAATAAAATTTTTGTAGTTTTCATGTTGTTTGTTTTAGTATTTGTAATATGTTTTTGGTTAAATTACTACTGCAAAGCTGTTGGTTGTAGTGATTTTTTTTGTTACAATATGATTACTATTAGTTATATCATTCACAGATTTGTGCAACAAAAAAGCTACCTTTTTTTAAAGTACCCCTTTTCTTTTTTGTGTAAATGCCTATTTAGTAGGGTTGTTTAACAGACTTCTTCTCATCAGTGCTCGAAACCCATTTTCATATATCGTCCCTATGGCACTTGTTGTTTGCTTTTAAATGATGTTTATTTTTTTTAAGAAGACCAGAAATATTTAAAAAAATACCGAAAGCTCTAAAAAAATGTAGAAAGCTCTTAAGAAGTGTAGAAAGCTTTTAAGAAGTGTAGAAAGCTCTAAAGAAGTGTAGAAAGCTTTTGAGAAACGTAGAAAGCTCTTAAGAAGTGTAGAAAGCTTTTGAGAAACGTAGAAAGCTCTTAAGAAGTGTAGAAAGCTTTAAAGAAGTGTAGAAAGCTTTAAAGAAATGTAGAAAGCTTTTAAATTTTAAAAATGATTTTTATTTTTTTTGGTTGACAAGGAATTTTTTAGGTTGACAACCAGA
>JANYEB010000247.1 GCA_025363355.1 Chitinophagaceae bacterium
TAGATGATATTTTAAATATGAGTGTTGATGAAGCGATTTCTTTTTTCAATGCTTCAAAAGAAAGTATAAAAGTGGGTGCTGCTTTGCAACCCTTGCAGAACGTAGGTTTGGGTTATATTAAACTAGGGCAGTCATCAAATACTTTAAGTGGTGGTGAAGCCCAACGTGTTAAATTAGCTTCTTTTTTAGGCAAAGGGAAAGGTGCTGGGCATATCTTATTTATTTTTGATGAACCCACAACAGGCTTGCATTTCAACGATATTCAAAAACTATTGGCATCGTTTAATGCCTTGGTAGAACAAGGTCATAGCTTGATTGTAATTGAACATAATACTGATGTTATTAAAAGTGCAGATTGGTTAATTGACCTTGGACCAGAAGCTGGTGATGCTGGCGGAAACCTTGTGTTTGCAGGCATTCCAAAAGATATTAAAAAAGTAAAGAGTAGTTATACAGGGAAGTTTATGTAAACAAAAAGAGCAGTGGAAGTTCACTGCTCTTTAAAATTTATTTGCAACCGCTTATTCAGGAATCACCAGCTTATTATTTATTCTATTTACATCTGCCATTCTATAGCTTGGGTCTATTTCTATACTTCTAATTTCAGTAATTCTTTTATCAATATTAAATGAATATGATGGGTGCGTCCAACGCCACTCTTCGTGAATAATTCTTGGTGTATTGTCTTCTGCTGCTTTACCAGCAAACATTAAATTCATTGGAATATAATGCCACTCTTTGCTACCATCTTTATAAGTAATTAAAACATCAATTGGCATTGGTATTTTACCAATTCTTTCTAATAAAATTTGTGGTTTACCAGTTATGGAATCGTTGCTAATATTTCCAATTTTATAGTCTATAGTTTTAGTGCTATTTACCCAATACTCTTTATACCATTGTAATGAAACGCCACTTGTTTTTTCTGCAACTCTAATAAAATCATTAGCATTTGGATGTTTGAATTTCCATATTCTATAATACTCTAAAAGTATTTTATTTCTTACACTATCGCCAACAATATATCCAAGCTGAGAAAGGAATGTAGCACCTTTTGAGTAAGCAGCAGCAGCATACCCAAAGTTGGTATTATAATGATCTGCGTGTGTAGTTAATGGTTCTTCAAATCCACTTTTTGCAAGATTAAAATAACCTGCATAATCATCTGCCTGAATTGCAGGCAAGGCATCTTTATCTTTCGCAATTTGTTTTGCTAATGCAGCTTTTGAAGCAGCATTTGTGAATGGAGATTGCATTGCCCAATTGTTGTTGTAATAATCTGTTACTTCATTTTCTGCAAAAGTTGTAAAGCCTTCATCCATCCAACCAAAAAGACTTTCATTTGTTCCCAGAATATGCTGATACCAACTGTGTATCCATTCGTGAAAAACAGTTCCTAAGTTTGAACTTCTAATTAAGGTTGCCATTGCATATTCCATTCCTCCATCTCCACCTTGAATAAAAGAATATTGAGGATAAGGATAAGCACCATAATGCTTTTCCATAAAAGGCAACACCTTTTCAGCAGCCCACAAAACATTATTCCAAGCACTATCTGTTGTTGCATTTCCTGCTTTGTAAAATGTGTGTAGTATTACTCCATTTTTAACTTTTTTTGAAATATGTTTATAGCTTGTATCAGCTGCCCACACAAAGTCGTGAATATTTTCTCCTTTAAAATTCCAAGTAATATTATTATCAGTTTGCAACACACTTGGCAACTTAGAATCTGCATATCCTTTGCTAGTGCTATTTGCATTTTGCAACACACCAGTTGCTGCAACCATATATCTTTTATCAATGTTAATGGAAACATTATAATCTCCCCACACACCATAAAATTCTCTTGCTATATATGGATTTGCATTCCAACCTTGATAATCATATTCTACCATTTTAGGATACCATTGACTCATACTAAATCGAATGCCTTCTGCATTATTTCTACCACTTCTTCTCACTTGCACAGGCACTTGTGCTTCAAACACAATATCAATATTTGTTTTAGATTTTGGCAAAATGGATTTTGCTAATTGAACTTCTAATATCGTTTCGTGTTCAATTAGTTTTTGTAACACGCCAAGTATTTTAATTGATGATACTTTTTGATAACCAATTTCATTAGGTTTTAGTTTACTAATTCTATCCTTTACTCTTGTGTCCCAATCTGGCAAAGGGTTTCCTGCCTTATCATTTCTTGTAGAAAGTTTGCCTAATTCTCTACTTCTAACATCCATTGAACTGTTTGGTTGAAAAGCATTCCAGTATAAATGCAAGAAAATTTTGGTTAAAGTATCCGGCGAATTATTGGTGTATTCCAACTTTTCAGTGCCGTTAAATTTATTAGCAACATCATCAACTTTAATATCAATATTATATTTGATGCGTTGTTGCCAACGTTCTGGCTGTGCAAATATTTGTGTAGTAAGAAACGTAAATAATAAGGTAGTAGTATATCTCATTGATTGTATTATTTATAGATAAAACGAATTTAAGGGGCTTATTGTTTTGATGCAAAAAAAATCCTCAAAAGACACTTTGCCTTTTGAGGATTAAAATTCTTTTAAGTTGAACTATTTCATTTTCACAAACTTGCTATTTGCCAAAATATTATTCTTATCATCTCTAATTTGAACATAGTAAGTTCCAACTTGCAGTTGCTGAATATTTAATTTCACTTCTTCAACAACATTTCCAAATAAATATTGCTTGGTGGTTAAAACCCTTTGCCCTAAAGCATTATAAACGATTAGATTGGTTTGGGTATTCTTATTTAATTTAACTGCAACCCTTACTTCATTAGTAGCAGGATTTGGATATGCTTTAATATTATTAGGAACAGCAGCAGGATTTATTGCTCTATAATTTGTGTAACCACCATTAGTTGCACCAAAAAAAGCATAAGCAGTATCACTCATTCCCAAATCGTTCATTGTAATCAGTCTTATTTGGAAAGTATTGTTTGAGTCTGCATCAAATCCGAAATAGATCGAGTCTGAGGTGCTTGGTAAAATACCAACATAATTTGCATCAGTATGGCCGTGATCCCAATATAGATTTCCACTTAAATAAGAAATCCTCCATTGAGTTGATATTATTGGTCTACAAGCCGTGCTTCCTAAATGAGCAAAGAATAATTTATAGCGATTGTAACTATGCCCTAAATATGGGTCAATTCCAACATTGGTAGTAACTTCAGGGTGCAAGCCAATAATAGAATGCGGTATTGTGTCAGTATTAGGAGTAATAGTAACGTGTCCATAAATTGTATTTGAAAGGCAACCCTCGCTTGAAATCATATTACCCGAAAAATTGTGTACTCCTGCATTATCATAAGAATGATAAGGTGCTTGTCCAATTCCTCCAGGCACTCCTCCAAAACCAGTACCAGATGTCCCATCATCAAAATTAGTTTGCCAATAATCGTATGGAGATGTAAATATTCCATTAACCTTATGACCAAATGTATTGAAGCCACCAAAACATTGCACAGTATCATTATAAATTTTGTTTGTAAAATGTCCTCCAAAAGGATTAGGACGAACTAAGGGATAATCAGTTGTACCATAAACGCCAACAATAGAAAAATCAATTGCTGTTGGCACTGGTCTAAGTGTTACATAATTAGTAATACTATCCTTGCAGCCGTTATTACTGGTAGCAATTAGTTTAGTGTATATTCTGCCTCTATTTGAATCAAGCATTTGTGGACCTGAGTGAGAATAACTATGAGTAGGGCTATACAAACTTGAGAAAGTAGTATCGCCAAAATCCCAAGCAAAACTCATACTACCATTTGCAATAGAAGTAGTGTTATTGAAGGTATAATTATTAGCAGCATAACACATTGTTGTTGGGCTACCACTAATGTTGAAACTCGCTACTGGCATAGGATGCACAGTTACAGGCAAACTGTAAGTGCCAGTTTTTACTGCACAACCAGGATAAGATAAAGTTGTAGTTAAAGTAATGGTATAAGTACCCACAGCAGCATAACTATGTGTTGGTGGATTTTGTAAAGTGGATGTAGTGCCATCGCCATAATTCCATAAATATGTCATAGGATAACCAGCATTGTTTCCAAAGTAGTTTTGTACTCCAAAATAGTTGCCAACAAAACAACTTGAAGCAGCATTAATTGTAAATGCTTGATTGTTTAATGTTGGACAAATAACAACTGCTTGGGTAATGCTATCCTTACAACCTAAATCACTTGTAACAACAAGTTTCACATTCACTGTTCCTGCAGTTGAATAAATATGTTGTGGACTTACTAAAGTAGAAGTGCCACCATCACCAAAACTCCAAGCATAACTCATACTACCATTTGTAATTGTTGATGTGCTGATAAATGTGTGTGCATTGCCACTACCAGTGCCTGCAATCGTGTTGAAACCTGCTACAGGATTCGCTCCTACATAAACAGATTGATTATTTGCATAATAGGTTTGTCCATTATAAGTAGCAATCATTTGAACATTAAAATATCCAGAACTTGTATAAGTATGTGTTGGACTTGCAATTGTTGATGAAGTATTATCTCCAAAATTCCAATTATAAGTTGTGCCACTTGGTGCTGTTGATGTATTAGTGAAAACAAAACTATTTCCAGTTATACATTGATTTGTTATGTTAGTTGTAAATGATGGAGTAGGAGTAGAACCACCACCAGTACCACTTGTTGTTACAATAACAGATTGTGTAATGCTATCCTTGCAGCCTAAATCACTTGTTATAACAAGTTTCACATTATAGTTTCCTGTTGCTGCATAAATATGTTGTGGACTTACTAAGGTAGAAGTACCACCATCACCAAAACTCCAAGCATAACTCATACTTCCATTTGCAATAGTTGATGTGCTAATAAATGTATAAGCATTGCCACTACCAGTTCCTGCAACAGTATTGAAACCTGCAACTGGCTTAGCTCCTACAACAACGCTTTGCCCACTTGCATAATAATTTTGTCCATTATATGTAGCAATCATTGATACATAATAATAACCTGCTGTTGTGTAAGTATGTGTAGGACTTATTGCTGTCGATGAAGTGTTATCACCAAAATTCCACAAGTAAGTTGTACCACTTGGTGCAGTAGATGTGTTGGTGAAAACAAAGTTATTTCCTGTGATACATTGACCAGTTGAATTAACTGTAAACGATGGTGTTGGAGGAGTTACTACTGTGCAAGCAGTAACAGTTACAGTATTACTTGTGCCAGTACATCCACTATTATTAGTAACAGTTGCTGTGTAAGTTCCAGCTACAGAGGGTGTGAAAGAAGACATCCCTAAGTATGCAAATTTTTGTATGCGATTATTATGTTCATCAGCCACATAAAAATTACCATATTTATCTAAAGCCACATTGGTTGGATAATTAAAATGATAGCCTGTTGTGCCATAACCATTGCCACCAGCTACTTCCACACCTGTTGTTGCACCTGCTGCCCAATACATTACTCTATTATTGTAAGTATCTGCCACTAAAATATTTCCTGCACCATCTGTGGTAAAGCCCCAAGCACTGTTTAATTGATTAGCTGCATTTCCTGCACCATTCCCTCCTGCTACAGATACACCATTTGTAGCACTGGTGCTTCCTGCTGCAAACTTTTGTATTCTGTGATTTTCATTATCACAAACATATAAATTGCCTGCATCATCTAAAGACACATCTGTAGGATATGAAAGTTGATTAGCTGCACTACCATTACCGTTACCACCTGCAACTGTAACACCCACAGTAGAACCTATTGCAAATTTTTGTACACGATGGTTATAACTATCAGCAATGTACATATTGCCACATTTATCCAACACCATTCGTTTAGGTAATTGAAATAAACTTGCCGTACTACCAGATGTTGCAGACACACCTGCAATGGTTGTTCCACTTGTTGCACCATTTAACCATTTGTCTATTCTGTGAGCAAAACTATTGGTGATATAAATATTGTTAGAAGCATCTAAAGTAAAACCATAAGAAGCTTGCAGTTGATAGGCTGCATAACCGTTTCCATTACCACCTGCAACTGTTGTAGCATTTGTACCACTAGTGCTGCCTGAAGGAAAACGTTGAATTCTATTGTTATAAATTTCGTTTACATAAATATTATCATTGGCATCAATGAATACATCTGAAGGACTGTTTAATTGATTGGCTGCACTACCACTTGCTAACATCCCTGCTACAGTAGTTCCTACTGTATCCCATACTGGAATACTTGTAAACACTGGGCTTCCACCCAAATACCAAGTAACAGAACTTCCCACAATACTTGAACCTGTAATGCTTAAAGCACTACCTGTACAACCACTACCACTAATGTTAATTGATGGCAATGGATTTACCTGCATCGTAATAGAATTGCTTGTTACAGGATTTGGATTAGGGCAAGCAGCATTACTGGTAAGCACTGCTGTTACCACATCATTATTATTTAAAGAAGAAGTTGTGAAAGATGTGCCTGTTGAAACATTGCTTCCATTTACCTTCCATTGAATAGTTGGTGATGCACCACCATTAGTTATAGATGAATTAAAAGTAATACTACTACCAGCACAAACTTGTAGTTGGCAACCACCACCTGCACTAATGCTAATTGTTGGAACTACACCCAAGCTGCTTACAACACTACAGTTTGATGAACTGCATCCTGTGAAAGAAACAGCACTGGCACAATAAGTACCTGTTGTAGTTGGAGTAAATGTATTTGCTAAAGAAGCAACAGTAAATTTTTGTACACGATTATTGCCTCCATCACTTACGTAAATATCTCCATTTGATGTAAATGCGAATGATGCAGGATTATACAATTCACTTGCTCCATTTCCTCCACTATAATTACTGCCAAATAAAACCGTTCCAGTAGTTGCACCTTGTTCCCAACGCATCACTCTGTTAAAGTAATCTAATGTATATATACTACCTAAAGCATCTACATACACACCAGTAACATAACTTAAATGTGCATTATCTGGAGGACCACCAATTCCAGTAATGCCTGCAACTGTTGTCCCAGTGGTTG
Source organism: Chitinophagaceae bacterium (assembly GCA_025363355.1). GTDB lineage: Bacteria > Bacteroidota > Bacteroidia > Chitinophagales > Chitinophagaceae > CAIVPM01. Next base: position 7,031 of record JANYEB010000247.1, read on the forward strand.
CACCACTTGCCCATTTTTGAATTCTATAATTTGGGGCATCAGCTACATAAACGTTAGCAGCAGCGTCGACATAAACGCCCCAAGGTTGGCTAAGCTGATTAGCTGCATTACCACCGCCATTGCCTCCTGCAACAGTTACACCACTTACGGCACCCACATCCCAACGCTGTACCTGATAGTTTGCAGCATCAGCAACATAAACACTTCCAGCAGCATCTACAAAAATTCCAAAAGGTGCTGTTGCTGTCGCAACAACTACTCCATTGGTTGCACTGGTACTATTTGGAGGAAATTTCAACACACGATTATAGCTTCCATCAGCTACATACAAATAGCCATTGCCATCTACAAAAATATTTTTGGGTCCATTTAATTGATTTAATGCACTGCCATACCCATTACCTCCTGCAACAGTAACGCCTGTTGTAATACCTGCTGCAAATTTTTGAACACGATTATTTACATAATCGCTTACATAAACATTTCCAAAAGCATCTACAAAAACGCCTGTGTTATTATTTAATTGAGAAGATGAGCTGCCTGCAACACCAGTACCAGCAATAGTTACAGCATTAGTATTATAAGTTGGGTAAGAAGTATCAACTGGTGTCCCATTTAAACTCCAAACTAAACTACTTGCAACGCCACCACTAATATTTGCAGTTAGTGTAGAAGCACAAGAACCACCACCTGTTAAGTTAATAGATGGTAAAGCATTTACTACAATATCTTTTGTTGTACTTGCTGAACATCCTGCATTATTTACAGTATAAGTTATGGTAACTGTTCCTGCTGAAGCACCTGTTACTACACCACTTGAATTAACATTTGCAATGCTTGTATTGCTACTACTCCAAGTTCCACCAATAGTAGTATTGGCAAGGGTTGTAGAACTTCCTGCACAAACATTTGATGCTCCTGTGATAGCATTAACTGTTGGTGTTGTATTTACAAAAATACTGTTTGATGTTGCAGAGCATCCTCCAAAAGTTGTAATGATTCCTGTGTATGTACCAGCTGTGGTTGGAATATAAGTTTGACTAATTGTAGATGAACAAAATTTATTCACCAACACATTTGCACCACTTGGATAATTAGGACTTAGTTGATAAATACACCCTGATTGTTGGTCTAAATAAATAATATGCAAATCTAAATTTCCAGAAATGCTTCCTCCATTAAATACTACTACACCATCTGTAGCACCAACAGTAAAAACCCTCATTCTGTTTTCATCATTATCTGTAGCATAAATATTCCCTGCTGCATCTACCCACACATTTTGAGGACCACTTAAAAACTGATTAGAAGCACTGCCTTGTCCATTTCCACCAGCTACTGTTATTCCATTTGTAGCACCCACAGCCCAATAACTTATTCTTGCATTTCCTCTATCTGCTACATAAATATTTCCTCCTGCATCTACAAAAAATCCTTTTGCATAATTTAATTGATTGGCTGCACTTCCTTGCCCATTTCCTCCAGCAACTGTAGTTCCAAAAGTTGCCCCTACTGCCCATTTTTGAATTCTATTATTCAAGAAATCGTTGATGTAAATATTGCCTGCACCATCAATATATAAATTCCCACGAGGGTCGTGTAATTGATTGGCTGCACTACCCAAACCATTGCCACCAGCTACTGTTGTAGGTATTAAGCTTCCGGGTGTCCATTTTTGAACCCAGTTATTAATATCATCAACTGTATATAAATTTCCTACATCATCTACTCCAACACCTGTTATTTGTAACCCTGTTGCAACTAATGTCCAAGTAGTACTTCCTGCTGCAAACTTTTTTACCTTGCTTTGATAATCATCTATCACATAAATATTTCCTTGCGTATCTACATACACATCAGTTGCATACGAAACAAATTGATTGGTAGCAGTTCCTTGTCCATTGTTTCCTGCAACAATGGTTGAAGTATTACTCCAAACTGCTGTATTAGTTTGTACAATACTTGCTCCATTTTTCCATTGAATAGAAGAAATGTTAGTAGAAGGAGAAGTTAAAGTAAGTGTAGAACCTGTACAAGCTGTGCCACTAATGGTAGCAGTAGTTCCAGCAGTTACAGTAATAATTAAAGATTTGTAGTAAAGAGAACCACCAATATCGGCAACTAATTTTGCTACATAAGTTCCTGCACTTGCATAACTGTGTGAAGGATTTGCAAGAACAGATGTATTGCCATCACCAAAATCCCAGCTATAAGTAGCACCAGGAATTGTAGGAGTAGTATTAGTGAATGTAAAATTATTTCCAGTTAAACATTGACTTGTACCATTTGTTGTAAAACTTAAATTGGGTGCAGCTCCACCACTTGAAACTGTTGCTACCACTGATTGTGGAGTGCTGCAAACACAACCTTTATCACTTGTAACTGTAAGGGTTACTACATAAGTTCCATTAGCTGCATATGTGTGTGAAGGATTGCTTGAAGTGGCTGTTCCGCCATCTCCAAAATCCCAACTGTAATTCATACTTCCACTACCAATAGATGATGTACTTTGAAAAGAATAACTGTTGCCTGTACCCGTAGCCACATAATATGTAAAGCCACAAACAGGCATTGCATTTACTTCTACAGATTTGTTTACATAATAATTAATGCCACCAACAGTTGCAATTAATTGCACACTATAAGTACCATAAGCACTGTAAGTTTTTGTAGGATTGGTTGCAGTGGAAGTTGTGCCATCTCCAAAAGTCCATTGATAAGCTGTAGGCCCACCAGTTGAAGTGTTTGTAAAAACAAAACTGTTACCAGTTAAACATTGAGAAGCATTGTTGATGGTGAAATTGGCAGTTTGAGAAAAGCCTAGTTGTAGAAAGCATAAAAAAATAAAAATTAAAATAGCTTTTCTATTTGTTTGCTCTAGTGTAAATATGTTATACATATAGGTCAGTTTGGTGAAGAGAAATTCAGCATGAACTTTTAATAGGTATATATGGCAATCGTTTATTAAACGTAATTTTTAAATGGAAAGTACTGCAAGGTAGGGGATTTACATACAAAAGGATACAATTCCCTTGTTCAAGGGGGATAAAAAAACCCGAAGATAAATACCTTCGGGCAATCGGTTTTGATACAGATTTAGAATATTGGAGTTCAAAAACGGCTCATTACAAATCAAGATTTAGCTTAAACCACCTCTTTTTCTGTAATTGTACCACAATATTAACTTCCTTTTTAGTTAAATATTGTACTAGAAAAAAGTTACGTTAAAATATAGGTTGTTTACCACAAAAAAAGCTGAAATCAACCTACGTTAAACAACCCTTTTTTCAGCTGAAATAAACCCTTTTTTTACCCATTTTTTACACACTTAATCACATTATCAATTAGTTGCAAAATTACGCAGCTAATATTCAAGCCTTTATCAACATTGTTGCACAATAAAATCAAAATTCGCAAAATACATTGCACTCACAATAAAAGTTTTACATTAAAAAAAACATTATGCAAACTATTACAACCCCAAAAAACAGAGTAGGAAAATTCGTTGATACAGCCCACGTTGACAATGTTATAAGAAATTATAAAAAAGAAAGATGGGTACATAACAGTGAGAGAATAGGTAAAGAAGACAGCTTGAGTGCTTGGTGGAGCATTGAAGAAATGGAAGATTTTATTGCTGAAGCAAAAATGCACGGAGCCGATGGGCTGAAATTCTATTTTGGTGCTTATGATGCAGATTATGCTGAAAACCCAAAATATGCTGGAAGGCAAACATTAGTAATGGTGGGTACTAAAGAAGCACAAACTGCTAAAGGTATTAAAAACAAGGATATTTATATGCAAACAGCAAAAGGAACCAATATACTCGCTTACAATAGAAGCCAATTATGCCCTCCAGATTGTGGTCCAAGACCAGAAGGATTAGACGATGACACATTAGGAATTACTATAGTAGATCGTGGAGATAAAGGAATGTTAGTATTCTAAAAATAGTTTTCGAGTTAGTTAACGATAAAAGCCTACTGTCTAATAACAGTAGGCTTTTTTAATTTTAAATATTTAAAAAAAATAAAAGAATACACATTGATTGCTGAATCTTATTTTTTTACAAAATACTTGCTGGCATTGTGTTATACCAAATATATTAAGCTAGTATTAAATTAAAAAATCGGCTAATACTAATCGCATAACTTTACAGCAAATAAATACCCCAAATAAAATGAACAAAGAAGAAGTTGCTAAATTTGCTTACAAACTAGCAGCACACAATGAACGAACAATAGTAACCCTTAAAGACAAAACAGAGTATAAAGGTCACTTTTTTAACAACACAAAATTTATTGATAAAACTGACAACAAATGGAATTTTGTAATTCCTTCAAATGGTGAAGAAAATCCTTTGCCCGTAGCTTTAAATGGAGATGAAATAGAGACGATAAAAAAGATTCAACTTTTTTAGCCAAATCTCTAAATTACTTTTTCTTGGTACATTTACTGCACAAATGATACATTTTAAAATGACGTTGATTAAACCAACGTCATTTTCTATTTATACGTCTACAGACACTTTTGTTTTTTATATTGTTTTATTACACATAAATATTTTAAAGTGTTTGTTATAGATTTCAAGCATCCAAAAAAAATAATTTAAAACTAATCAACGCAATGGTCAATCAATTATCACAGGATATTACAGGAAGCATTGGTATACAAAAATATTTATGCCATATTGTTTGGCATAATGGTGTATTTGTTATGGACGAGCCTCAAACAATAGAAGGAGGAGATTTAGGGCCAGATCCATACTCAACTTTATTAGCATCCCTTGCTGGCTGCACACTTTCTACACTTAGAATGTATATAGACCGCAAAGGATGGAATATTCCGCAAATAGATGTTAGGCTTAATTTTACTGTAAACAAAGAAGGAGAATTTGTTACTGAAATAAGTAGAGAAATAAGTTTTCCTGAAACAATTAGCACCGAACAAAAAGAAAGACTTCTAGTAATAGCTAGCAAATGCCCTGTATCAAAAATTTTAGAAAACAAAATCATCATCAACACGACTGCCTAATATGGAAATATTACAAGAAGACAATGCTAAAAAAGGTTCATTTTATATTGAGCAAAACAATCAAAGAATTGCTGAAATGACTTATGTTTGGGTAGGCACAGATCGTTTTATTATTGATCATACAGAAGTAAATGACAGTTTAAAAGGTTTGGGTGCTGGCAAACAAATGCTCACTAAAGCCGTTGATTTTGCAAGGGAAAAGCATCTTAAAATTATTCCATTGTGTCCATTTGCCAAAAGTGTTTTTGATAAAGTGGATGCTTTTAAAGATGTATTATAAAACTAATAAATATGGATAGTAAACACATTACAAAAAAATACAGTAATGGAGAAGTAACGATTGTGTGGCAACCTTCAGTTTGTATTCATTCAACTATTTGCTGGAAAGGAGCAGATGCTTTATCAAAAGTGTTTAATCCAATGGAGAAGCCTTGGATTAAACCAGAGGCTGCCACTACAGAACAAATTATAGAACAGGTAAAAAAATGTCCAAGCGGTGCATTGAGTTTTTACATAAATAATGAAGCTGAAGACAACAAAACTATTATTGCTGAAAGTATCGTTGAGCCATTACAAAATGGGCCATTATTGGTATATGGCAATCTTGTTGTAAAAGATATTAAAGGCAATGAAACCCATAAAAATAAAGTAACTGCATTTTGTCGTTGTGGTGCAAGTAGTAATAAACCCTATTGTGATGGTTCTCACACTAAAATTGAGTTTAAGGGATAAGCTCCCTTACTAATTCTTTTTCTTTAAATAAAATTATACAAGCAAACAGCTTTGTTTTATAAGTTTGTAGTATGGTTGAAATAACAGATACGATATTCTGGTGGGTGCTTGTTAGTAGTATTGTTTTAGGTTTTATATTTATCATCATAAATCGACGATTCACATATCTGCATACACTTCCATTTTTTTTATTATTTCTGTATGTTGTAGAACAATATGGTCAATATTTAGGTGAACACGGCAAACACAATATTTGGCTATATAATTATTCAAGCGTAGTAGAGTTTGTTTATTATATATGGATAGTAAGTAAAATGTATTTTTTAAAGAAACATAACAAAAATATTTACATCGTTACAACCATCTACTGCATCATATCTTTAATAAATATTTATTTTTATCAAGGGAAAACAGGCTTCCATTCTATCACTTATGGCATTGGCTCTTTATTGTTAATTGGGGTTTGTATTTATTATTTTCTTCAATTACTCAGTTTCCCAAATCAAGAAGTACTTGTTAAGCAACCACAGTTTTGGATATCTAGTGGATTACTATTTTCATTTAGTTGCGACTTCCCTTTTTTTTGTTTGAATAATTTTTATTCTAACTTGATTTCAGAAAAAATTTGGCCGATATTAACTTCAGTAAACCACATCATCAATATTGTATTCTACTCGCTATTTGTAGTGGCTTTCTTGTGTAAAATCAGGTTCAAATTAAAAATAAAAACTGCATAGTGGTATTACTATTTCACGCCATATACTTTCAATTTTAGGTTCTTCAATCTTAAATTAATATTTTCTTTTTGACTATAAAAGCCTAGGTTAAACACCAAATTTTTATACGATGCATAATCGCCCAGTGTAAACATATCATTGTTAGATACAGCGTTCCATTCATTTTCTACATAATCATCCTTTGTCATTAAAACAATATCTCTATTGCTCCAATGCAAATAATTTCTATTGCCATTTGTTGTATCTAATAGTGCCAATCTAAATGCTGGCTGATCATCTATACCTGGCGTTAATAATTTAACATTTGTAGAAAGTTCCATATACAAAAACTTATACTCTTTTGGTATTCTTAATTCGGGTAGCAAAATCGTATCTGCGTTTTTAGTTAATACCAGATTATCAGCAGTATCATAATGCTCATATAACAAGGTTTTCTCTCCTGTAGATAACATCTGACTCTGGGGGAATATCTTGTTGTTATCACACACATAACTATTGATGATTTTGTAATTATTCAACAACTTAGTCATATAATTTTTTACAGAATCATTGTCAATTTTCTCTTGTAGCAAATCTGGTGTAAGCTTGTATAATTGCTCGTTCGACAACATATATTCCTTATAAATATAATCTCCAATTTCTCTGCTCCACGACATAAATGGCATTGACTGTGTGTTTCTGAAAGTTGGGCAAGTGTCCATTACATCACCAACCCAATGCACATCTTTAGGGTGATATTGCATTTTATAATTGTTCAACAATAAGGCTGTAATTGTTGGTGCAATATTATTGTGCGAGTTAACAGAATAAAATTTCTTAGGGGCTTTCAACATTGGCGAATACACCACAAAAGGAACGTGATAATCATCAACACTGCAAGTAGAAGGGAATGAGCCAATATGATGATCTCCTGTTATAAAAAAGATAGTATTGGCAAAGTCTTTACGTTTTGAATAATTAGCAAAAAATGTTTTTAAACAATCATCGGCAAACATAAAAGTGGTTAATACTTTTTTGGTTTGCTTGAGTGTTTTTTTGATGTTGGATGTAACATTCAATGTCTTTAATTTGGCATCAAACATTTTTTCATACAAGGGCTTTTGTTCAAATAAATAAGGCATATGAGAAGTAGCTGTATGAAAAATATTTAAGTAAGGAGTTTGCTTTAAAGAATCCATCACTTCAAATGTTCGGCTATACAATGCATCATCAGGATAACCCATCGACCAACCCTCTTCCCCCACTCCCATTTCTTTATACTTAGCAGGATAATGTTCCAACACCATATCTGTTCCTTGCAATCTTATATAGCCACCCATATTATCAAAATCAGGATTAAAGCCAATCATAAATTTTGTATGGTATCCATTGGCTTTAAAAATCTTTATCAGCGATAAATGATCTGGCATAATATTGATTGCCGAAAATCCTCGTTTGCCATAAGGCAATGAACCTGATATGGCAGGATGTGCAGCAAATGTGCCTGGTGCAGTGCTTAAAAAATTATCCCAAACCAAACTACTTTTAGATAAGGAATCTAAAAAAGGGGTAAAACTGCTGGCATAAGCTTTCTCTCCACTAAAATCTCTAGACAATCCTTCCCACACAATAATAACAATATTGGGTGGCGTGGTTTTATCTAAATTAAAATAATTGCCCAACACATCCTTGCTATCATTGGTATGCAATAAAGGATACTCGGGATTGGTAAATTGAAATGGATGATTTTGCTGATAAAACGCAATCTCTGCAGCCAGTTCTTTATTGGTTAATTTACTGGCATCATACTTACCCTTGTTACTAAAATATTTATAAGAATCTTTTATAAAATAGCCCAGTTTATTACAGGTTAAATAGTATGATGAAACATTGTTAAACAGCCTTTCTGACGGATTAGAAAAAATGAAGAATACTATTGATAAAAAAGAAGCCGCAACCAAACCTATCAATGCTTTTTTCTTTAACTGAATTTTAGCAAGCAGTTTATAATAAATTAAATAGTACAAGGGAATATAAATAACAAAAGGCAAAAACAACCAATAGCCACTTGTCATCATTTGTTTGGCTGTGGTAAAAGATTCTGCCATATCCCTGGTAAAAAATTCGTGGTCGAAAGGCGTATTTCTTTCAGAGAAAACCAAAATTAACGATACATATAAAATGATATGTATGGTATTAATGGTGTGAAACAAGATGCGTGATAACCTTAAACTAATTAACTCTATCAAAAAATAAAATAATAAAAAAAAACAACCAAAAATTAGATAGTTCCATATATCGTAGAACATACCCAAAACCTCGAAACGATAACTATGCGATACAAATAGTTTAGATGCTACTGCAAAATATTCGTAGAGTCTGACAAGGCAAATGGTAATAATGAGTGATAATAAAAAACGAAAGTATCGTTGAAAAAAAGCAATAAATCTCGATGTCATAAAGGGTTAGTGTGGCGACGAAAGTAATTGTTTATGATTTATGGTTTGTAGATGTTTGAAATGGGAACTTTAGTGTGCTTTAAAAGAGTTGCCAACCTTTAAAAGGTTACCTACGCAGAAACATTTAAAAACAATTAAAAAATATTTTTGGAAGTTAAAAATATTTCCTAATATTGTTCTATCTTGTTAAGCAACAACAACATATTAACCCCTATCTTTAATAGCCGTAATTCATTACGAGCAACGAGCAACGAGCAACGAGCAACGAGCAACGAGCAACGAGCAACGAGCAACGAGCAACGAGCAACGAGCAACGAGCAACGAGTTGGCAATCCAATAAACCTTTTCTCTTTTACCAAATATTTTCGTGGACTTATAAAATTTGTTGTAGGATCTCCGGCAATCAATCTAGGACTTCTCACAAAGCATCTAGGAACTCCTACACAATATCTGGGATATCCTACACTCAGTTTGGGACTTCCTACATTCAATCTAGGGCTTCCCACAAACCAATTGGGAAATCCTGCACAACGCTTGGGAACTCCTATAACCATTCTGGGATATCCCAAAATCAATTTGGGAAGTCCTATATGCAGTCTGGGAGTTCCTACATTCCATCTAGGAACTCCAAAAACCACTTTCACACCCATTTCAGCCTTTATAAGCAGTTTTTCTTCTTTTTTTACTATAAATATTTTATTAATTAACCTTAAAAATTTTAATTATGGGGTACTTTGTTGAATCAAACGATGAATCATTTGAAAATCAATTAGACCAATTTGCAACCGAATTGCCTAACTACAAAACAGAATTAGGCTTTACCGATGCCGAAGTAGATGAAGCCAAGGCAGATGCTGCTTTTATGAAGTGGGTTGTTAAAACCGATGGCATTAACGAAGATTATGCACACAGTTTTAAAGCCTTTAAAAATTTGGCACGCAGTGGCAAAACCAATACGGCTTTGTCTGCACCGCCTGCACCAATTATTGATGCTATGCCAAAGGCTGTTAACGATGGTATTCAAGCACGTTTTGTGCAAAAAGCCAATAAAGCAAAAAATGCAATTGGTGTAACCGAAGATATTTTAAAAGCATTGGGTTTAGTGAGCAGTGGCACTGGTGCAAAAGGAGACCCAAGCACCGATACACCCGATTTAAAAGTGGTGTTAAATGCTGGATATCCCGAACTGAGTTTTCATTTCAAAGGCTACAAATCTATTAATCTTTATAAAGATGCTGGCAGTGGCTATGGCAACAAGCCTTATAAAACTTTGCTAAGTAGCCCTTTTAAAGATAAAGAACTACCTGCACTTGGGCAAACAGCCTTGTATAAATACAAAGCTATTTATGTGGTGAATGATGAAGAAACTGGCACTATGAGTGCTGAGGTTAGTGTGGCTGTGGTGGGTAGGTAAAACAACAAAACTTCCCGAAAGTTTTAAAGCTTTCGGGAAGTT
>JANYEB010000005.1 GCA_025363355.1 Chitinophagaceae bacterium
TCGATACAGAACTTCAATTAAAAGATTTAGATGGTGTGGAACGCAAACTTTCTAAATGTGAAAAGCTAGGCAAAACGGATCCTAAGATGAAAGTTGAAGCTGAGATTTTACAACGTTGCAAAACACATTTAGACAACGGGAAAAATATCAGAAGTCTTGGACTAAGCAAAGAAGAAAAATTAGCTATTGCAGATTTAATGTGTTTAACAGATAAACGTGTTTTATATGTTGCAAATGTTGATGAAGCAAGTATGCACACAGGAAATAAATTTAGTGATGCTTTAAAAGAAGGTGTTAAAGATGAAGGAGCAGAAGTTATTATAATGTGTAATAACGCCGAAGCTCAAATCGCAGAAATGGAAAATGCAGAGGATAGACAAATGTTTATGGAAGAATATGGAATGAAAGAACCTGCATTAAATCGTTTAATTCAAAGTGCATATAAGCTATTGAATCTTGAAACTTATTTCACTGCTGGTGTTCAAGAAGTGAGAGCTTGGACCATTCATAATGGCTGGAAAGCACCACAAGCTGCTGGTGTAATTCATACAGATTTTGAAAAAGGATTTATTAAAGCAGAAGTTATTTCTTACACTGATTTTGTTCAATATAAAAGCGAAGCTGCATGCAGAGAAGTTGGAAAATTACGCATTGAAGGAAAAGAATATATTGTGAAAGATGGAGATATAATGCACTTTAGATTTAATGTGTAGTTAATGTGATGATAATTTGGTGATGTGATAATTCTTTGCGTCTTTGCTGCTTTGTAGCTTGGCGTGAAACAAAAAATTATAATATGAAACTATTTATTTCAACTATTTTGGGTTTTGTTTTTATTGTTTCTTGCAATAATACAAGTGCTGTAGAAACCAATAATAACAATACTTCTACACCAAATACAGAAACTGCAAAACCGCCATTTCAAATCATTGCTCAATACCCGCATTCTAATACTTCATTCACTGAAGGATTAGAATACCACGATAGTACACTTATTGAAAGTACCGGTTTATATGGAGAAAGCAAATTGTGCAGAACGAACCTTGCTTCAGGAAAAGATATTTCAAAAACTGGTTTAGATAAAAAGTATTTTGGAGAAGGTATAACACAATTCAAAGGGAAGATTTATCAAATGACTTATAAAGAAGGAAAATGTTTTGTTTACGATGCTAAAACTTTTAAGAAACTAAGTGAGTTAAGTTATAAAGGCGAAGGGTGGGGAATGACAAATGATGGGAAACAACTTATCATGAGTGATGGCAGCAATAATTTATACTATAGAAACCCTAATACTTTTGCAATAGAAAACACAATAGCTATTTTTGATGATACAGGCAAACCACTTGACAGTATCAATGAATTAGAATATGTTGATGGGTCGGTTTATGCAAATGTTTGGTTTAAAAAGTATATTGCTAAAATTGACCCTAAGAGTGGGAGAGTGGTTGCTAAATATGATTTTACCAATTTGATGAACCAATATTTGCCAAGCCTAAGTGACGAAGCTGTATTAAATGGAATTGCTTATAATCCTACCACAAAAAACTTTTATATTACTGGTAAAAACTGGCCTCTACTATTCGAGATAAAATTTAATTAATAATCAGGGGTTAATTGGTAATGCTTCTTTTTGAAACTTTAAACCTTAAACTAACTAGTATGCCTACATTATTTGAACCACAAGTCGCACAGGAAATAATTGCAAGAATCAATCAATTGCAACCAACAACTCAAAGTAAATGGGGCAAAATGTCTGTAGCACAAATGCTAAAACATTGCACAGATGCACTGGGCACAGCAACTGGTGATGTTATAATAAAACCTCCTTTCATATTTAAAATTATTGCTCCGTTAATCAAGAAAAAAGTAATGGAACAAAAGCCTTATAAAGAGGGGCTGCCCACTGCAAAAGAATTTATTGTAAAAGACGATAGAAACTTTGAAGACGAAAAACATCAACTATTAGAACGTATCAATAAATTTATTTCAAATGGCGAAGCAAAGGTTGATGGTTTACGTCATCCTGCATTTGGAAAGTTAACAGCTTACGAATGGGGCTTCAGCCAATGGAAACATTTCGATCATCATTTAAAACAGTTTGGTGTATAGCTTACTGCAATAATCAATTCCTGCACATTATATTTGCCCACTATGGCAAAGGCTCAATCCGAAACCCCTTTAATGCAGCAACACAAGGCTATTAAACAAAAATATCCTGATGCTATTTTATTGTTTCGTGTGGGTGATTTTTATGAAACTTTTGGGCAAGATGCTATCAACACAAGTGCTGCATTAGGCATTACTTTAACCAAAAGAAATAATGGTATTGATAATAGCAATGAACTTGCTGGTTTCCCCCATCACGCCTTAGATACTTATTTACACAAGCTTGTAAAAGCTGGTTATAGAGTTGCCATTTGCGACCAATTAGAAAATCCAAAAGAAGCTAAAGGTATTGTTAAACGGGGTGTTACAGAGCTTGTAACGCCAGGTGTTGCCACCAACGATAAACTACTTGAGCACAACACTAACAATTTTCTTGCTGCTGTTCATTTTACTGAATCTGCACTGGGTGTTGCATTTTTAGATATTAGCACAGGTGAGTTTTTTGTAGCCGAAGGTGATGAAGAATATATTGATAAACTGCTTCAAAGTCTTAAACCTGCCGAAGTTATTTTTCAACGTAATTACTTAAAACATTTTAAAGAAGTATTTGGTGTTAAGTTTTATACTTACACACTAGACAGTTGGATTTTTGAAGAAGCCTTTGCTACTGAAAGTTTGCTGAAACATTTTCAAACACATTCTTTAAAAGGGTATGGTGTTGAGAATATGAAAT
>JANYEB010000023.1 GCA_025363355.1 Chitinophagaceae bacterium
GGCTTTGCAACTTGCAAAGCCTTTCTTTTTATTATAAATTTTCTTCGTATTTATCTTGTAGGAGCTGCTGGTGCAACAGTTGTAGCAGCAGGCTTAGCCATTTGCTTATAAAACTGTTCCATTTGATCAACATTCTTCATAAACTGATCAAGTTCACTAATCTCTTGCGACATTTGTTCAGCTTTGCCTGATGGTAGTGAATTAAAATAAGCTTTTTCTTGAGCTAACTCTTTCTTTAATGCACCAGCAATTTTATCAATCATTGGTTTATGTTCTGCTTTGTAGCAAGCATCTAATAACATTAACGATGTTCTATTGTGCATATTACCACGGCTAACTAAACCATAAGGGAAGTTTTCTTGCAAAAACATTTTATCAATTTTGTCCAACACTTTTTTAGCATCTTCTTTTCTGTTATGTGTTGCCAAGTAACCTGCAAGTTCAGCATAAGCACCTCTCATTCCCAAAAGATGTCTTCTGTTCTCTTCATCAAAATAAACTCCTGGTTTATCGCAATTACCTGTTGCAAATTTATTCATCAATTTGTCCATCATCCAATCGCCATTAATTTCTGCATTTGTGTAAGGAACTAATCGATAAGTTAAACCATCACGGCGAAGATTTTTAGTTAAACCAATGCCATCTAAGCCATAGTTTGAGGTGAAGCAAATTGGACGTTTCCATTTGTTAGCAGCAATGATATTCAACACAGCTAAATCATTTTTATATAAAGTTGATTTGCCTAAATCGAAGTTGATTTGACTTGGTAAAGAATCTGTAGATTTTAGACTTTCATCACCTGCAATTACATCTTTATCAATTGGAATTGAAAGTTTTCTTACAGGAATTGTATTAATGAAATCACCAGTTTCATTGTCTGTAATTTGTACTTTATCCTTATCATCTTTACCAACATAATTTTTCATTATATCGTATAAATCATAATATTTATCTTCAGGATAAGCAGCATTTGCTTGAAAGCGTACATAATCTCTTTTACGTCCTTCAATTTGGCTGGCAGAATAAATTACATCAATTGGGGCACTCTCATTTACTTTATAACGCATTTGATTTATGTACCAATCAATGCCTAATAAACTAAAGTTGATAACACGAATATCTGGTCTAATATTCTCAACTTCCTGAGCATACCAAAGTGGATAAGTATCATTATCTCCAAAAGAGAAAAGAATGGCGTTTTTAGGGCAACTTTCTAAGTAGTTTTTAGCTAAATCTCTTGCTAAAGTTTTATTGCTTCTATCGTGATCGTTCCATTCTTCTTTACCCATAATCACAGGCACAGCAAGAAAACATAATGAACTAGCAATAACACTTGGCATTGAACCCTTCATTTTCTTTTGCAATAAACTTGCTACTCCCATTACTCCTAAACCAATCCAAACTGCAAAAGCATAGAAACTTCCTACGTAAGCATAGTCTCGTTCACGTGGTTGAAAACCAGCTGGGTTTAAATAAATATTGATTGCAATACCAGTGAAGAAGAATAATAAGAAGTTAACCAAAGCATCACTTCCCTTTCTTTTAAAATGAAAGAACATACCTAGTAATCCAAGTATTAATGGAAAAGCAAATAAGTTGTTATTGGCTTTGTTAGATTTTGTAGTTTCTGGTAAGTTGTCTTGGTTACCATACATCACTGCATCTACCACAGGAATACCTGTTTTCCAATTACCATCTCTAACATTGCCAATATAAAAACCTTGAAAATCGTTTTGTTTTCCAGCAAAATTCCAAAGGAAATATCTCATGTACATCCAATAAAATTGGTAGCCTGCAAAGAATGAAACATTGTCTTTGTAATTAGGGCGAGTACCCTCTTCATCATCCCATTTTTCCTGTCCGCTTTTAGGATCTTTTGTTCTACTTAAACCAAGATAAGTTGCATAATAATATGCGTGATTCTGATCATCACTAGCATCCCAAACTCTTGGAAAAACCATTTTATCTTTTGGCATATAAATCAACTTTCTATCCTTGCCAGTAACTTCATATTTATCTCCAATTTTCTGATATTTACTACCAGTTTCCATATCCTGAATAGGAGAAGAAGTGAATTTTTGACCATATAAAAGTGGAAAATCTCCATATTGATCACGAGCTAAATATCCGACTAAACTTTGTGGATTATCAACATTATACATATCAATTGCAGGATCAGCATTACTACGAACCATTGTAGTAAAATAAGTACTGTAACCCATTAATATAAATGCAGCACTATATAATCCTAAACGTAAATATTCAAGACCTTTTTGTTTGGCAAATCTTACTCCATACCATATAATAAAACCAAGTAAAATAAAGAAGAAGATAAATCCACTAAAGAATGGCAAATGAAAATTATTTACAAAGATTCTATCAAAGAAACCTGCTCCTTTAATTGAATACTGAATTACTGCAAGTTGAACAACACCTACTAAAACACATCCTAATAAAAAGAAAATATACATTCCACCATAATATTCTTTTTTCTCTTTTTTTACTGATTCAACTAAAAATAATAATCCAATTGCTATAATAGTTCCTAATAACATTAATCCAACTAAAGTAGTATCACTAATAACAACATCTTCACCAAAATACTGACGAAGGTTTGGAGCAATTTTTTCTAACTGAGCATTCTCTGCACTACAGCTTAAATAAGCACCAATCATTGCTAAAACACCACCACCAGATACAACTATTATAAACCATTTTCTGATGGCTTTATAGTTAAATGTTTCTCTTTTCTTTAAGTAATAAACCATTACAATGGCAGGAATACACAATAGATTTAATAAATGGACACCAATTGATAAGCCCATCATAAAAAATATAAAAATAATCCAGCGATCTGGATGAATTGATGATTCGTTTGCTTCATCTACTGCAGTCTCCCACTTTAAAATACCCCAAAATACAATAGCAGTAAAAAACGAACTAAGGGCATAAACCTCACCTTCAACTGCACTAAACCAAAAACTATCACTAAAAGTGTAAGCTAAAGATCCTACAACACCAGATCCAATAATAGACCAAGCTTGAGCTGTTGTTAAAGTAGCAGTTGTTGTAATGCCAACTATTTTACGAGCAAAATGTGTGATAGTCCAAAATAGAAATAAGATAGTAAAACCACTAGCAACAGCACTCATAACATTCACTGCATGAGCTGCATTAGCTTGATTATCTCCAAAAAGAATAATGAAAAATCTACCTAATAATACAAATAAAGGAGCCCCTGGAGGGTGAGGTAGCTGTAACTTATAGGCACAACTTACAAACTCTCCACAATCCCATAAACTACCTGTTGCTTCGGCAGTTAAAATATAAACTGCACAGGCAATAGCACAAATTACCCATCCGCTAATGTTGTTTAGCTTTTTAAAATTCATTGGTTCTAGTTTTAAAAAATGTTCGCAAACATAATGAAATGTTGCTTACAATTTAATTGATTGATTTTTGGTTAATAATGTTCTTTAAATCACAGTGTTTTTTAATAAAATATAATCTTTAAACACAACTTTTATTAGGAGTGCGAAAAGGCGAAAAGGTTGCAAGCAGATATTATAAAAGATGGCTAATAAATAGTTTCACTTTTTAAATAAATAGTACAAATGTTTATAAAGGTTTGTACTATTTATTTAAAAGTTCACGATATTCATTGCAAAAATTGCACTTATAATCAAATGTTTTGCACAATACATTCAATAAATAGAGAAATGTATTATAAACAATTGTACTTATAATTAAATGTTTTATACGAAACATTTAATAAATAAAGAAATGTATTATAAATAATTGTACTTATAATTAAATGTTTTGCACGATACATTCAATAAATAGAGAAATGTATTATAAAGAATTGTACTTATAATTAAATGTTTTGTATGAAACATTCAATAAATAGAGAAATGTATTATAAAGAATTATACTATTTATTGAATTAATCTAGCATAAGTTTTAAGTAAAACAATTAAGCCAAGAGAAATATCATTAATATTGTTTTAAGAATTTTAAATTAACAAGGCTACTATTTTTGTGATGGTTTAAACACTAGATATTTCTTTTAAACGATATATATGAAGATTAATAGCCTAATTTGTCTTGGAGATTCTTATACAATAGGAGAGAGTTTGCCATTGAACGAAAGTTTCCCTTATCAGCTTGTTCAGCTATTACGCAAGAATGAGCATCGATTTTATGCTCCGGAAATTGTTGCCAAAACTGGCTGGACTAGCTTTGAATTACTAGCTCAACTAGAACAAATAAAACTTAATAGTAATTATGATTTTGCAACACTACTTATTGGCGTTAATAATCAATATCGTGGTTTAAGCACAACAGATTTTGCCATTGATTTTGAAGTTTTGTTGAGAAAGGCAATTGCTTTAGTTGGCAACACCCCAAAAAAAGTAGTTGTAATTTCAATTCCAGATTGGGGTGTAACTCCTTTTGCAAAAGATAGTGATGCCACAAAAATTGCTAATGAAATTAATGCTTACAATGGAGTTTGTGAGTTAGCTGCACAAAAATATCAAGTTAATTATGTATCAATAACCAATGACACTCGCCTTGCTGCAAACGACATTAGTTTACTTGCAAATGATCAATTACATTATGCTGCTAAAGAACACGCTATTTGGGCAACAAAAGTGTTTAATGAGGTTGTAAAGAATATCATTTAATTCTTATGAGAGAACATAGAAATAAATGGCTTATTTTGCTGCAATGGCAACAATAGACTTAGATAACTGGCAACTACAAAGTGCCGAGAATCAAAAAAAATATAAACACTTTTTAAAGAATCCAGATAAAAATAAAGTGCTGAGGCAATTGCCTAAACTGCACAATGAAGCTTTTAGCAAGATTGATTGCCTCGCTTGTGCTGCTTGTTGCAAAAACTATTCTCCACGTTTTAAAACGCCTGATGTTAAAAGAATTAGCAAACATTTAAAACTAAAGGAAAGCGTTTTTATAGATACTTATTTAAACTTGGATGAAGATGGGGATTATGTTGCCAAATCAACACCCTGCCCATTTTTAGGAGCAGATAATTTTTGCTCCATTTACGAAGAACGCCCATCAGATTGTAAAAGATTTCCCTATACAGATGAAGACGTTTTAATTAAACGCCCAATTCTAACCCAAAAAAATTCAACCTTTTGCCCCGCTGTTTTTTATGTATTGGAAAAGTTAGGAGAGAAGTAGAATTGATATTTTTCATTATATAATTTTTTGACACTAAGACATACTACTTTCTTTGAGCCGTCGTGACTTGGTGGCTAAATAAACAAACTGGCTTGTGTAACATTAAATTCGCCTAATCCCTGCATTGTAAAAGTTGCAGCAGTTGTATATCTTCCACCTTCAACATTTCTTCTTAATAATAAAACTTCGTTTGCCATGAAGCCTGCTGTAAATGCTGTGTTACTATATTCTAGCCAGCCTTTTTCATATTGCCACGGTAGTAATTTTCTGGCAATGGTTAAATGTGGTTCTGTTATATAATGTGGTTTATGTTCTTTGTCTATTTTTAACAATGCTTGAATAGGCTTTAGAGATTTTACTATATCCACAATGCTATTCTTGGTTTCAACATTTGCATAAATGGTATGAGTAGGAAAACTGCCAAAACCATTAATTGCAATATGAATAGATGGGTGTCTGCTAATAATATTTTTCATCAATCCAATAATTCTTTGCTCATTCATTTGCAACTGAATAAAGTTGATTAATGTAATATGTGGCTTGCTATAAACAATTTGCGGGCATTCGTATTTAGTAGCAAAATCCTTTTTTATGCTATTTACTTTTTCTGCTACGCTTGCATCTGGCTGAATAATTAACAAGTATTCATTCATTGCCAGTAAATTATTTGCTATGTATTGCGATGTCATATTAAAATTGAATTTTATTAATCAATTGTTCTGTTCCACTTTCTTTGGTCTTATACAAACAAACTGATTGCACATTTTGTTCCTCAACACTAGCAGCCAATTGCAAGGTTTGGGTAGCGTTCATTTTAAACGACTGTTGCCATTGCAACATTAGTTTTGATATTAACAATTGTGTACATAAAAAACTGCCATCACTTTGCAAACACAAATTGCTTAAATGCCTGCACAGCATAGCTTCTGTTTGTTCTTCTGCCATAAACCCTGCAATTGTAACAGGGGCATTGCCTTTGCTGCACTCTACAATAATTCTGTACTGAAGTTGGTGTGTTAAATTAATTGCTGTCATTTGAAAACTAAATTTTGTAGTGTAAATATACTAACTAATTTAGCAAACTAAAATATATTTTTATGAATGAAAAGTTTTTATACCGTGCTGCTTATGCAGGAACGAAGGATTTTAAACAGCAAGATGTTAAAACAGCCAATGCATCAGGCTTTGGTGCAGCAGCAGATGATTTTATGGAACGTGGTATTGACCTTAACGAAATGCTAATTAATAATAAACCTGCTACTTATTTTTTTAGAATGAACAGCGATGCAATGGAACTTTCTGGAATTTTTAAAAGCGATGTGCTGATTGTTGATAGAAGTATTAAAGCTACTTCTGGTAAAATAATAGTAGCAGCTGTAAATGGAGAATTGATTGTTAGGCGTTATCAGCAAACTTTTAATAAAGCTATTTTATGTGCCGATAATAAAAGATATAAAGACATTGTGATGGATGAGTTTTCTCAGTTTCATTGTTGGGGCGTAATTACATATACTATTCATCAACTACATTAAAATATGATAGCCATAGTAGATTGTAATAGTTTTTATTGTTCTTGCGAACGATTGTTTCGTCCAGATTTGGAACATAAACCTGTTGTTGTTTTAAGCAATAACGATGGTTGCATTATTTCAAGAAGCGATGAAGCAAAGGCTTTGGGCGTTGGTATGGCTGGTCCATATTTCAAGGCTAAGCCAATCATTGAGGCAAATAATGTAGAAGTATTTTCATCAAATTATAATTTATATGGAGATTTAAGTTGGCGTGTGATGGAAACACTGCGTATAATGTTTGGAAAAGATAGGGTAGAAGTATATAGTGTTGATGAATGCTTTATTAATCTGGATATGATTCCTGCTGATGAAATGCAAGATGTGGCAGTACAAATAAAAATAACTGTTGAACAGTGGACAGGTATTAAGGTTTCTGTAGGTATTGCTCCAACAAAAGTATTGGCAAAAGTTGCCAACAGATTGTCTAAAAAAAATAAGCAAGTAACACAATGTGTAATGGTGCTTGATAATAAAAACAAAATAGAGAAAGCATTGCAACAAACCAGTATTGATGCAGTTTGGGGCGTAGGTTTTAGCTACTCAGAAAAGCTTAAACATCATGGTATCAATACAGCTTTTGATTTAAGTATAAAGAACACAAACTGGGCTAACAAACACTTAGGAGGCATTGTTGGCATCAGGCTTTTGCAGGAATTAAAAGGTATTCCATCTATTCAAATGAAGGATGAATTGGTATGTAAAAAAGTGATAATGACGACAAGAATGTTTGGTCATTCTGTTACCGATATTCAAAGTATTAAAGAAGCCGTTGCAACTTATACTGCAAGAGCAGCAGAGAAATTGAGAAGGCAATATTCGGCAGCTAAAATGATTGGTGTTTTTATTGTTGCCAAACAAGAAAATCATAATGTTACTTATAATCGTGGGGCAACAATTAGTAGTTATACAACTCTACCTATTGCCACATCGTTAACCAATCTATTAATAAAGCCAGCTTTAGAACTTGTCGAGCGTTTATTTGAAGAAGGAACTATTTATAAAAAAGCTGGCGTAACCCTAAGTGATATTGTGCCAGATACTTCTATACAAGGCAATTTGTTTTTGCCCGAGTCTGATAATAAAGGAAGGTTGTTAATGAATACAATGGATAATATTAATTTCAGCCAAAGAAATGATATCTTGAAATTTGCATCATCTGGTACAACACGAGATTGGAAAATGCAGCAAAAATTCCATAGTCCAAAATACACAAGTCGTTGGGAGGATTTGTGTATGGTAAAATGATGCAGCATCAAATTGGCTTGTTAAACTGCACGCACTACATTTGTAAAGTTTAGAATAGTTGTAAAAACTAACGCCTGACCAATGAATCAATTAATCAGCATTATTATTCCGGCTTATAACGAGGAGAACAATTTACCTATCGTTGCAGCAGCAATCGAAAAGGTTTTTGCTACCATACAGTATCGCTACGAAATCATTTTTATTGATGATGGAAGTGCTGATAATACTGTTGCTGTATTAAAACAATTAGCAGCAAAGAATGATTGCATTAAATACATTTTATTCTCAAGAAACTTTGGAAAAGATAATGCACTAAGTGCTGGTTTGCAAAAGGCAAAAGGCGATGCTATTGTTACCATTGATGCAGATATGCAGCATCCACCAGAAATGATTGTGCAAATGGTTGAATTGTGGCAGCAGGGGAATGAGGTTGTTTATACTTATAGAGAAGAAAAAAATGAACACGCAAGTAGCTTTAATAAACTTGGTTCATCCCTATTTTATAAAACAATCAACAGACTATCTGATATTGAATTAGAAGATGGCACTGCCGATTACAGATTGATTGATAGAAAAGTGGTGGATGTACTAAATGCTTTGCCAGAGAATGATCCATTTTATAGAGGCTTGGTGAAGTGGGTTGGGTTCACACAAAAAAGTATTCCATACACACCTAACGAAAGAAGTTTTGGTGAAACAAAATATAGCAGAAGAACTTTAACCAGATTGGCTTTGCGTGGTATTACATCTTTTAGCACCAAGCCATTGAATATTGCTATCTATCTTGGGTTTACTTTCTCGTTATTATCTGTGCTGTATATTCCTTATGCAATGCTAAGCCTGTATTTTGGTTGGGATGCACTTTCTGGCTGGGCTTCAATTATTGTTACCATAGCTTTTTTTGGAGGTTTACAGTTAATGATTCTTGGCATTATTGGGTTGTATCTTGGCAAACTATTTATGCAAAATAAACAACGCCCACATTTCATCATCAAAGAAACTAATACCAATTAAATGGCTGCTCCTGCTGTCTTTTTAACTTTTGATGTGGAAGAGTTTGACTTGCCAGTCGAGTATCATCAAGCCATTTCAATGCACGAACAAATGGAAGTTGGAATGAATGGACTAACCGCTATTACACCACTGTTAAATCAAAGTAATGTTGAATGCACTTTATTTACCACAGCAAACTTTGCAGAGCATTTCCCCTCAACAATAAAAGAACTTTCTAATCAACACGAAATTGCTTCTCATACCTTTTATCATAGTTCTTTTTGTAATGATGACTTGTTATTATCAAGACAAAAATTGGAAGAGATTACAGGTAAGAAAGTTGTTGGTTTACGAATGCCAAGACTAAAAGAAGTTGCTGTTGATGATGTAAAAAAAGCAGGATATCTATACGATTCTTCTATCAATCCAACATATATACCTGGTCGTTATAACAAACTCAACTTGCCCAAAATAATTTATGATGAAGATGGTTTAATAAGAGTACCAACAGCGGTTACACCCAATTTTAGAATTCCATTATTTTGGCTGATGTTTAAGAATGCTCCCTATTCATTGTATAAATACTGGGCTTTGCAAACCCT
Organism: Chitinophagaceae bacterium; assembly: GCA_025363355.1. GTDB lineage: Bacteria > Bacteroidota > Bacteroidia > Chitinophagales > Chitinophagaceae > CAIVPM01. The sequence goes on from JANYEB010000023.1 coordinate 9,620, forward strand.
TAAACGATATGGCTATTTAAGTTTGTATTTTCATCCTTGGGAGTTTACAGATATTAGTGAATACAAATTGCCTTCTTATGTTGCAAAGCCCTGTGACAAAGCGTTACTGGATAAGTTGTATAGATTAGTTGAAGATTTACAAAAGGAAGGAAGCGAGTTTATTTCTATTGAGAACTATCTTAAAAATAATAGTCCTCATTTTTAAAGGATTTTGTATTCCTGCAACGAATAAGGGCTTGAAGCAAGTGTGCGTTCGTACCTTTGTCTACGCAAGTTCAATTTTTTTTCTTCTTGCAGTTTTTTTCTTTAGAGTTTCTTTCTTTTTATAGTCAGCAATATATTGACTAATTGCTACTCTTTCTTTATCGGTTAAGGGTTCACTTTTAATAATAAAGTCAACTCCTTTTGGTTCTTTAATGTATCCCATAATTTTATGATTTAAAATATTTGTCAACTAAAAATTTTGCGGACTTTGTTGGTATAATCATTCTATGTCCACCAAAATGATACGCTCCTAATGTTTCTTCATAGTGCTGAATTAGTTTTGTCTTTGCAGTAAAACCAACGAATCCATCAAAGCCTTTTTGGAACGAAAGTTTACAAGCATAAGCAACTAAGTTCCCTGGAACACCTTCGTATAATTTATTTTTCCCTATGTTAAAAGGTGCACTTTCAACTAAATTCATAAATACGTGGTCTACTTCATAAGTGATACTAATTAAACCTTGAATAACGTTTAAATTGTTTACAATAGTCAACTTATAAACCTCTTTTTTCAAATCATTTAACTCAATATTCCAATTAAAACCCCAACCATTTTTCTTAATAGTTTGCTTTGAGTCTTGTTTAGTAAATTTTGAAACTTCGGTTTCAAAACTATCACCTGAAATGGTGTTTAGTATTGAGTTTGTTAAACTGTCAACTATAAAACCTTGTCTAATATTTTTGGCAACTTTCACTTTGTAAATTTACGAAGAACAAAGGAATGTGTTGTAAAAAATCATCCTATTTTTTGTCCTCTGTGTGGTTTTATTTAGCATAAATAAAACCACAGAAGCACTAAGAACGCAGAGAAATATTGTACAACTACAAAACTCTGTGCCTCCGTGGTGAAAAATATAAACAGTCTTATAAAATATCGCCACTAAATTCAAACTAACATTTAGCAAAACATTATCTTGCCCACCTTAAATTTATTATATGAAATACGAGTTGCTCAACAATCAAATTTTTATTAATAATCGCAAGCGTTTCATTAAAGAAATGCAAACCAATAGCATTGCTATTTTTGGCAGTAACGATGAGTTTCCAACCAATGGAGATGCTATTCATAGGTTTAAGCAAAACAGTAATCTGTATTGGCTTACAGGTGTTGAGCAAGAAGATTCGATGGTAATTCTTTTCCCAAGTAATGTAGATGAAAAATATAGAGAAGTACTGGTGTTGGTTCGCCCAAATGAGATGAAAGAAAAATGGGATGGCAAACGTTTAAGAACAGAAGAGGCTCAAGCTATCAGTGGGATAAAAACCATTGTTTGGTTAGATAGTTTGGATGGTTTGCTGCAACCTTGGATTCATTTGGCTGATAATATTTATTTAGATAGTAACGAGAATGATAGAAAAGCCCCAACTGTTCGCAGCAGAGATTATAGATTGATTGATGAAATGAAAGCTGCGTATCCTTTGCACAACTTTTTGCGTGCTGCTAAGATTTTAAAAAATCTTCGTGGCATTAAAACAAAAGAAGAAGTGGTGGTAATGCAAAAAGCAATAGACATCACAGAAAATACTTTTCGTCATTTATTAAAATTCATTAAGCCTGGTGTAATGGAGTATGAAATTGAAGCAGAAATTATGCACCAGTTCTTGCGTCAACGTGCAACTGGTGAGGCTTATGGAAGTATTATAGCTAGTGGTGATAATGCAAGAATTCTTCACTACATCAATAACAACCAACAGTGTAAAGATGGTGATTTGATATTGATGGATTTTGGTGCAAGCTATGGTGGGTACAATGCAGATTTAACAAGAACGATTCCTGTTAATGGCAAGTTTACTAAACGCCAAAAAGAGGTTTACAATGCTTGTTTGCATTTGCATAATTATGCTAAAACTATTTTAAAACCCGGCATTTCAGTAGTGGATTATACAGATAAAGTAGGAGAGGAAGCCACCAAACAATTCATTAAAATTGGATTGCTGAAGAAAGAAGATGTAAAGAATGAAGACAAGGAAAACAGGGCTTACAGAAAATATTTATATCACGGTATTTCGCATCATCTTGGTATTGATGTTCACGATTTAGGTACAAGAACTTCACCACTACAAGCAGGTATGTTATTGACCATTGAGCCTGGTATTTATATTGAAGAAGAAAAGATGGGCATACGAATTGAAAACAATGTATGGTTAACCAAAACTGGCAGTATTGATTTAATGAAGAATATTCCTATAACTGTTGAGGAGATTGAGAAGTTGATGAAGTAGTCTACGGTCAACAGTCGACCGTCCACCGACGATATAGATAGACTACAATAAAATGTATATCTGTTGACAATGGACTAATTAAAATTATAATTATGGCTTTTAAGTTTGAAAAATTAAAGGTTTGGAATATTAGTTTACAGCTAGCTGGTGAGGTTTCTGAACTTGTAAAGTTCTTTCCAAAAGACGAATTATTTATTTTAACATCACAAATGAAAAGAGCAGCGGATTCTGTTGTACTAAAAATTGCAGAGGGTAGTACTTTACATACCAATGCAGAATTCAAAAGATTTCTTGTAATTGCAAATCGCTCTGCTTTAGAAGTTATAAGCTGTTTGTATTTAGCTAGGCAAAGAAAGTTTATTGACGAAAATACATTTCAAGAAAAATACACTAAATATGAATCATTGATTGTTATGATTCAAGCATTAATTAAAACATTAAATTAGATGATAGATAATAAACAACAGACAGCAGATAACAGTGGACAGTCGACTGTCGACCGTGGACTTCTCAAACAAATTCCTAACATATTTACGTTATTAAACCTCTTCTTTGGTTGTCTTGCAATAGTTGTAATTATGCAATCTGGCTTAACAATTAGTCTAGATGATAATGCTCAGCAAGTGGTTGATATACCTGAGAAAATGGTCTATGCATCAATGTTTATAGGTATTGCAGCTATTGTAGATTTTTTAGATGGCTTTGTAGCAAGGCTTTTAAAAGCATCTAGCGAAATGGGTAAACAACTAGATAGCCTTGCCGATGTGGTTAGTTTTGGTGTTGCTCCTGGAATGATTATTTATCAGTTTCTAAGACTCGGTTATTCTCAACAAGAAAATGGATTAGACGTGAACGCTTTGTGGTTGGCATTGGCATTTATTGTGCCTTGTGCTGGTGCTTATCGTTTGGCAAGATTCAATATTGATACCTCTCAAAGCACAGGATTCAAAGGCGTTCCAATCCCTGCTGCTGGCTTATTTGTAGCTGCTTTTCCATTAATCTATTTTAATAATCATTCCATTTTTGTAAATGATTTATTGTTGAATAAATGGTTTTGGTATGGTGTTATAGCTGTGGTTAGCTACTTAATGGTTTCTACTTTACCAATGCTTGCACTAAAGTTTAAAGGCGTAACATTTAAAAAATTACTACCATTTATTATCATACTAATTGCAAGTATTACTACTGCATTGTTTTTGGGTTGGGTTGCAGTGCCAGTAGGCTTTTTGGTGTATGTGGTTGTTAGTTTGGTTTTCAACAGTCAACAGTCAACAGTCAACAGTCGACAGTAAGCATTTATTGCACCTTCACCTGAAATGATGTGTAGATTGGGTTGTAAACTAATTATCGAAGAAGTCTATTGCCAGCGAGACAAATTATTTAAGAGATGATCCATTACCCAAAATTTGCATAAGGATTTTTTTTCAATTAAACAATGGGTGTTTTCACCCAATGACTTTGGGTGAAAACACCCAAAAAAATATCAAAACAAGTATTCATTTTTGCCATGTCAATTTATTAATTAATTAAAACAAAGAAATTATGGCAAACATTACTGTCAATCGTGTTAGCAACACATTTACCCCAGCCGAGCTTACAGCACTTGGCACAGCACACACCACTTACAGTGGTATTATTAACGGCAAAACAGTTAGCCTTACAAAAGACGAGGAAGATG
>JANYEB010000025.1 GCA_025363355.1 Chitinophagaceae bacterium
AAGATTAGTGGCTAAGGTTGTCCAGTTTGTGCCATTATTTGCACTATACTGAACTGTAAATTTACCACTAGCTTCAGGCGTATTACTCCAAGTAATGGTTTTGCTGGTTAAAGCTGTGAAACTCTCTCCACCATTGGGATAGGTTACTGTTATTGGTGTATTAATATTGATACTAAAATTAACATCAGTAGTATCACTCATTGTTGAATATGTAGTATTGTAAGCCCTTAATCTTACTGTACTGGAATTAACAGTATTAGGCACTGTCCAAGCAAAAGTATAAGTGCCACTGGTTGTAGATGTATTGTTGAAAGTAGTAATCGTATTCCAAGTAGTTAAATTGGTAGAATACTGTAATGATATGGTACCAGTAGTATAAGGTGTTTTGTTAAGTTTAATATTGTATGTATTGCAACCTAACCAATTTTCTCCACCAACTGGTGCTGTAAATTCTAATGGACGTTTGATGTTAAAAGTAGTATCACTTACATCAAAACTGGTTAAGTCTAAACTATTGCTTGCACGAATTAAACACTTGCTGCTAATGGCTTGTGGCACTAGCCAAGGATAGTAACCAGTTGTATAGGTTGCATTGGTAGTAATCGTACTCCAATTCGTTCCTCCATTTAAACTATACTCTAATTTTACATTAGAATAAAAGGTTGTTGCATCCCAATAAATATAAACTGTTTGGTCCCAATCTAATATCTCATAGCCATTAGGATAGGTTAAGAGGGGTTGGGCTGGTGTTACAGCAAAATTGGTATTGCTTACATCACTTTTGCAAGAGTTCAAATAATCATATACTTTGATTAAATAAGTAGTTCCTGGCACATTAGGAATATTGTTCCAAGTGTAACTATTGCCTGTAAGATTACTTGCTAATGTTGTCCAATTTGTGCCATTGTTTGCACTATACTGCACAGTAAATTTACCACTAGCTTCAGGTGTGTTACTCCAAGTAATTGTTTTGTTGGTTAATGCTGTAAAACTCTCTCCACCATTGGGATAGGTTACAGTGATTGGCGTATTGATATTGATACTAAAATTAACATCAGTAGTATCACTCATTGTTGAGTATGTAGTATTGTATGCTCTTAGTCTTACTGTGCTTGAATTAATAGTATTTGGAACTGTCCAAGCATATGTATAAGTACCACTGGTGGTGGATGTATTATTAAAAGTTGTTATCGTATTCCAAGTAGTTAAATTAGTAGAATACTGTAATGATATTGTACCAGTAGTATATGGCGTTTTGTTGAATTTAATATTATAAGTATTGCAACCCAACCAATTTTCTCCACCAACTGGTGCTGTAAATTCTAGTGGACGTTTGATGTTAAAAGTAGTATCACTTACATCAAAACTGGTTAAGTCTAAACTATTACTTGCACGAATCAAACACTTGCTGCTAATGGCTTGTGGCACTAGCCAAGGATAGTAACCAGTTGTATAGGTTGCATTGGTAGTAATGGTACTCCAACTCGTTCCTCCATTTAAACTATATTCCAATTTTACATTGCTGTAAAATGTGGTTACATCCCAATAAATATAAACTGTTTGATCCCAATCTAATATCTCATATCCATTAGGATAGGTTAAAATAGGTTGAGCTGGAATGATGGTAAACACATTATCACTCACATCAACTTTACAATTTGTAACATAATCCATTACTCTAATCAGACAGGTTGTAGTAGTTGCCATATTAGGAACTGTCCACACATATTGTCCATTTGCAACTGTATAATTAGTTACAATATTTGTCCAAGTTGTACCACTATTTGTTGAATATGCAATATTGAATTTTTGTGAAGTTCCCTCCATATTCCAAGTAATAGTTTTTTGTGTAGCTGCTTGCCACACTTCTCCACCATTTGGCGAGGTAAGTATTACAGGAATTTTTATAGTAAATACATTGTTGCTCACATCTTGAATCGCTGCATTGTTTTTATCACTAACTCTTAGCAAACAAGTTGTAGAGCTTGCATAAGGAACTGTCCAATTGTATTGACCATTTGTAATTAAAAGATTAGTAGCACTACTTGTCCAAGTACTTCCATTATTTAAAGAATAATCAATATTGTAATAAGTTGATGTGCCACTTGAGGTAAACTTTATTGGATATATTTCACAGGCATATAATGTTTCGCCTCCATTGGGCTGAGTAATTGTTATTGATTGAGATTTTGCAGATAAGGTTAGTCCAATAAATAAAACAAGAGATAGAAATTTCTTCATAAAGTACAGTTGTATAAAATATTAAAACCACCTTAAAAAAAGACGGTTTAATGCAAATATCGTCTTTTGGTTTAATTAAAATAATCAGTTTTATAACTGATGCTATTTAGCTTATAACTGTTTACTTAGATGAAGGATGAATTGTTTGTTTTAGAAAAGTGAAAAATAATCATTCGAATAGTAAGTGAAGTTTCACAACTCCAGTTTTGCCAAATATAATTTAATTGTTAAATCACACCAAGCAAGCAATGCAGCTACGATCACTGCAAAAACATAAAGCAAATTTATTTGTTATATAAAAAAGCGGTCTTTAAAACCGCTTTTTTATATATGTAAACTGTTTATCGAACCACAACTCTCTTCACATGCTCACCTTTAAGTCCAACAGCTTTTAAGAAATAAATACCCGTTGTTATGTTGCCATTTTGTTTAAGATTTAGGGTAAAGCTGTTATTGCCTTTTTGTAATTCTATTGCTTGTTTTAAAATTGTTTTTCCTTGTGCATCCGTTAATTCAAAACTCATTGTTTTATTAATTTTTGATACAAGGCTAACTTTAATATCTCCACTTGTTGGATTAGGACTAAAAGACCAAACATCATTTAAGTTTTGGGTTTCTGCTTTTG
>JANYEB010000091.1 GCA_025363355.1 Chitinophagaceae bacterium
CCAAGCAACAGTTTCATTTACGTCAATATTATTTGGTCTTCTATTATACTCTAATAGAGCGTGTTCAAGAGCTTTGTCTGTATTATTTATTTTTAAATAAGCATAAGCCAATTCTCTATCACCATAGTGTCCAAGAGTTTCATCTTTATCATTAGCTTGTGCATCTTTCGCTAACTCGTCAATAACTTTTTTAGCAGTTTCATCTGCTTTTTTTGTTTCGCCAGCAGCACGATAAACATCAACCAATTCTGCTTTAATTCCATTATCATTTACAATCGCATCGGCTTTTTCAAAATAAGTAATAGCAGTCTTGTAATCCTTTGCAGCTAAGGCTATTCTTGCTAAACCAGCAGTTGCATAAGCATAGTTTGGTCGCATTGTTAAAGACAGTTTATACAAAGTGTCAGCAGTTTTGAAATCGCCAGTTTTTTCGTATAATTGTGCTAATTGTGTTCTTGTCCATTCAGTATGTTCATCTCCTGCACCTCCAGTTTCTACAGCCATTTTCATAGCTTTAATAGAATTATTATAATCTCCAAAAATTTCTCTTAAATAAGACACTCTTGAGTAAGATGTAAGGTCTGGACGTATAGCATTCATTTTGTCAGCATTTACAACTGCACTATCATAATTGCCCATTTCAACATTGCCATCAACCAATAAACCATATACATAAGCATTGTTAGGATTCACTTGTTGAGCTTTGTGTGCAATAGCTAATCCGTCAGCAAAATGATGTTGAGACAAATAAATTAATGACTTAAAAACAAGTGCATTAAAGTCTAATGAATCTTGTGCTAAGACTTTGTTTGTGTAGTGCATTGCAGCTTTATCATAATACGAATGATTGCCAGTTTCTCTAGCTTCTTGTATAAATAATGCAGCAAGTTTTAAAGTAGATTTTGTGTCAGTTGGATTTGTTTGTACAGCAGTTAAAAGAGCCGCTGCTTTCTTTTTTACTTCAATGAATTCCTTTGTAGTATTAGCTTCTCCTTTTCTATCAAGCAATTCATATACGGTATTTTCCTTTTCTTGTTTTGATTTATTGTATTTGTAAGCAATGCCAGCAATAGCTGCAATAAATAAAACGATAATGCTTAGGTAGATTGTTTTTTTCTTCATTTTGTTTGGGTTTGAAGTTGAAAAAAATTGTTTGTAAGAACACTTACGTGTGAGCAAGAAGTTTGGATTTCTGAAGAAATAAAACTGAATAATAGTTGATAAACTTAATTCATCCTTATATAACAAAATTCGTTAAGTTGCTTTCTAACAACTTAACTTTCTAAAAATTTAATGTTGAATTTAGAATTTATAAAAGATCAGGTTGCACTATTAGCATAGTTACTCAAGAGGATACTATTTTATCCAGCCTTGTTGTTTATACCAATCAATGGTATGTTGTATACCTTCTTCTAATTTATATTTTGGTGTGTAACCAAGTTGTTCAATTTGTGTGCAAGCAACACTCCAATTTTTTGCTTTAAACTCTTTTAATCTCTCCCTGTTCAGCAATGGAGTTTTGCCTTTTATATTTCCGATAACTTCAGATATTACAGCAAAAAATCCTGCCACAGCAGCAGGTACTATAATAGAAATTGTTTTAACATTTAAAGCCTTCTTTACTAGATTATTAAACTCTCTTGATGTATAATTACTTAAATCTGAAACCAATAAATTTTGATGCAATGCAGTTGATTCCATTGCAATAAAAATAGCATCTACCAAATCATGAACGTGAACAAAACTTAGTAACTGTCTGTCATTATTTATATAAACTTCCAGATGGTTTGATATAGATTTCAGCAACACAAAAAAGTCTTTATCTCTTGGCCCATAAACAGCAGTTGGGTTGATAGTTACTGATGGAAAATCTTCATTCAATCGAAAGAATTGCTCAGCTTTTAATTTGCTTTTGCCGTATTCTGTTAATGGTTGTTGCTGATTAGCAATAGTAATAGGATAAGCATCTATCCCTGGTCCATAAGATGCTAAACTGCTTACAAAAACAAATTTTTCAGGAACAAGATTATTTCTTTTTAATGCGTTAACAAACTTTTTAGTACTATCAAAATTAACAGTATCAAAATCTGCTTTATTGATTGATTTTGTTACACCAGCAGTATGTATCACAAAATCTAATTTACCATATTGCTTGGCAAAATTTTGCAGTGATATGTCTAAAGATGTATCATTATTTAAATCAAGTTCTAAAAAGTTAATTTGAGAATCGGTAAGGTATTTTTTACTGCTGCTTTTTCTAATACCTGCAAAAGTTTGGTAGCCTTTTTTGATAGATTCCTCAACAATAAAACTTCCTATAAACCCACTGGCTCCTGTTATTAGAACATTTTTTTTCATTAAAAATAATTAATGCTACAAATGTTTAATATAACATCTTCGCCTTTTATGTTGAACGGATTCAAAGTGCTCCCAAATAGATTGCACTGCTGTATTTGATTCTAATTCGGGATTAGATTCTGCATATTTAATTCCATTTTTAAGATATACTTTAGCAAGCTCGTGCATCAAAATTGCATTAACCCCTTTGCCTTGCAATTCTTTTTTAACAGCTACTAAATATAAATCTCCATATTGATTTTTCTTCATCGCTTTTAGCAAATGAAAAACACCGAATGGCAATAAACTTCCTTTTGCTTTTTGAAGTGCTACTGATAAAGATGGCATTGTAACTGCAAAAGCAACCAACTTGCCTGTTTTATCAACTACTAAGGGAAGAAAATCGGGGCGAACAAAAGAAAAATATTGTTTTGTATAATATTGAATTTGCTTTTCTGTTAAAGGCACTACACCAAATAAATTAGAATAAGCTTCATTAATTAGTTCAAATATTTGCTTTGCATAAGGAAGAACATCTTTAGACTTCTTAGTTTTTACCAATGAAAGATCAAGTCTTCTTTCAACAATACTGGCAATTTTTCCAAGTTTCTCAGGTACTGTTTTCGGCAATCTAATTTTATATTCAACCCAATCTGCATCTTTAGCATAACCTAAATTCTCCATAAATTTTGGATAATATGGATAATTGTAAATAGCAGCTAAAGTTCCTAATTGGTCAAACCCTTCAACTAGCATTCCTTCGTGGTCTAAATCTGTAAAACCTAAAGGTCCGTGAACAGCTTTCATTCCAAGCTCTTTAGCCCAGCCTTCCACTTGTTCTATCAATACTTTGGCTATTGCTTCATCTTCTTCAAAATCAATCCAACCAAATCGTAAGTATTGATTCTTCCATTTTTCGATATAAGCTTTGTTTAAAATTGCAGCAATTCTGCCAACAACTTTATCTCCTTTATAAGCCAACCAATAACGAGCATCACAGTAATCGAATGCAGGATTTTTGTCTTTGCTTAAAGTTGCTTTTTCATCAAATCTTAAGGGTGGAACATAGTAAGGATGATTTGCATATAAACGATATGGCAAGTCAATAAAAGCTTGTAATTCCTTTTTTGACTTTACTTCTTTAACGGTAATATTCATCCTACACTTCTGGTTTTTATGGTAAATTTAGATTTGCTTATTTCATTGCAAAAACACCTAACTCATTTGCAACTTTCTCGATTTTTCCTAATGCCTCGTCCATTTGAGATTGTGTGTGTGTTGCCATCATTGATAAACGAATCAAAGACGAATCGCTTTTTACCGCAGGAGAAACAACAGGATTAACAAATATTCCTTCTTCGTATAAACGTTGATTGAATTGGAATGTTAATTGATTGTCTCTAATATAAATTGGAATAATTGGTGTTTCCGATGTATTAATATCAAAACCAAGCTCTGTAAGGGTTTTAGACATATAATTAGTATTATTCCAGAGTGCTGTTTGACGTTCAGGTTCAGTTCTTATAATTTCTAAAGCAGCTTGTGCTGCAGCCACAGCACTTGGTGGAATACTAGCACTAAAAATCATTGGGCGAGATGTATGTTTTAGGTAATTAATAACATCTTTGGTAGAGGCTACATACCCACCTACAGATGCCAATGATTTACTAAAAGTTCCCATTATGATATCAACATCATTTGTTAAATCAAAGTGGCTAGCAGTACCCCTTCCACAATCACCAATAACACCCACTGCATGAGCATCATCACACATTACTAAAGCTTCATAGGTGTTGGCAAGTTTTGTAATTTCTGGCAGGTTACAAATATCCCCCTCCATGCTAAAAATACCATCCATTACAATCATTTTGATAGTTGCATTTGGAATATTTTTTAGCAATCTTTCCAAATCGTCCATATCGTTATGCTTGTACTTTAGTACTTTAGAGAACGACAATCTACTTCCTTCATAAGCAGAAGCGTGATTAAATTCATCCATAATTATCACACCGTTTCTGCCGGTAAATGCAGATACAGTGCCAAGGTTAGCTTGAAAACCTGTTGTAAAAACTAGAGCCGCTTCTTTGCCTGTATAATCTGCTAATTGTTCTTCTAACTCTACGTGCAATTTTGATGTTCCATTTAAAAATCTTGAACCAGAGCAGCAACTACCATATTTATCAAGTGCTTTTCTTGCAGCTTCTTTAACTTTTGGGTGATTTGTTAGACCCATATAGCTATTAGATCCAAACATCAACAACTTTTTTCCTTCTATAACAACTTCAGTATCATTGTTTTCCTGAATTGGTCTAAAATAAGGGTATAAACCCGCTGCTTTGAGCTCATCTGCAATTGTAAAACCTTCTAGTTTTTCACTTAAACTTTTTTGAATCATAGTTAAATTTGTATGATGTTTTGATTAAAAGTAGGGATGTTTTTGCAAAAAACATCAACTATTTTTTTTTCCGAATTTTACAAAAGTACCAAATCGTAGAAATATTTAACAATTTAATTATATTGAAGATATTTAACAACCTCTTTTTTATGCTTTCTTAATAAAATTTAATGAAATGTTACTTACCAATGCAAAATTTCGAGAAAATAAAATCCAATTGCTCCTCGTTTGTGACTTGTCCAGTTATTGTTCCTAAATAGTGTAGTGCTTGCCTGATATCCAAAGCTAATAAATCTCCAGGAATGTTATCGTTCAAGGCATTTTCAATGTCTTGCAAACAAGTAGAAAGGTGTTTAAGGGCATCAAAATGTCTCGTATTTGTAACGATTGTTGACTCTGTATTGATGTCTCCTTTTATTGCTTTTGTTAGTAAAGATTTTTTTATAGTGTCAATATTTACTGCGTCTTTAGCTGCAATTGAAATAACCTGTTCTGTAAATAATGTTTCGCCCACTTTAACAATATCTGTTTTATTTGCAACAAGAATAAATGGCTTATTGTAAGATTTCAACCATAGAATAATTTCTTCTAAATTATGTTCTGCAGTAGCATCAAAAAGATAAAGAATAACATCTGCCAATAAAGCTTTTTCGTAACTTCTTCCAACGCCAATACTTTCAATTTCGTCGTTTGTGTGTTCACGAATTCCTGCTGTATCAATCAATCTAAATAAAACTCCATCAATATTAATTATTTCTTCAATGGTATCTCTTGTTGTGCCAGCAATGCTACTAACAATTGCTCTTTCTTCATTCAACAATGCATTTAATAAGGTTGATTTCCCAGCATTTGGTTTGCCAATAATGGCAACCTGCACACCATTTTTAATAACATTACCTAAATCAAACGATGCAACAAGTTGATGAACAGATTGTGCAATTTGTTGGATCAAATTTTTAAATGCAGTTCTGTCTGCAAACTCAACATCCTCTTGACTGAAATCTAATTCCAGTTCAATTAAAGCAGAGAATTTAATTAACTCTTCTCTCAATAAATGTAGTGCACTTGAAAAGCCGCCTCTAATGTTTTTTAATGCTGTATTTCTACTAGCTTCTGTGTTACTTGCTATTAAATCTGCAACAGCTTCTGCTTGTGCTAAATCAAGCTTCCCATTAAGAAAAGCTCTTTGTGTAAATTCTCCAGCCTTAGCCATTCTTGCACCTAAAGAAGTAATTGTTTTTAATATTTTTTCTTGAATAAATGGGGAGCCATGGCAGCTAATTTCAATTACATCTTCACCAGTATATGATTTAGGATTTTTATAAAGTGATATTACAACCTCATCTAAAACTTCGTTATCATATTTCAATAAACCAACGTGTAAAGTGTGTGATGCTTGTTTCAATAAATTTTTTGAAGGGAACATTTGGTTAGTGATATCCAAAGCCTCTTTTCCACTCAATCTAATTACTGCAATTGCTCCCAAACCTTGTGGTGTAGCAAGTGCCACAATAGTATCATCCCAACCAGTTAAACTGCCTTGCATACGCTATAGTTTATTGCAAAAGTATATTCTAAGCAATAAAAAAGCCCCACTATTTAGCAGGGCTTCTTTTATTGTCAATTATTTGTTATTCACCAACCTCGAAACTAATTCTTTGTTTCTTTCTACTTTTTACTTGAATACCATTTTGAATACCTGGTTTCCATTTTGGTCCTTTTTTTATTACTTTAATTGCTTCGTCAACAGTACCATAACTTTCGCTTCCGTTAATCATATGCCCTTCAATGTCGCTAATGTTACCATCTTTATCAACAGTAAAAGAAACTTCAACTGAATACCTACCTGGAGGAGCTCCATTATCAGTGGGGGTTTCATTGTTTAGGTTACGTTTAAGATAATTTGACCACGCAGCTTGTCCACCAGGGAATTCTGATTCAATTTGAACAGCAGTAAATAGCTTATCATAATCTTCTTCTACCTTTGTAGGCTCAACGCCTGTGCTTGGTGCAATTGGTGCAGGTGCATCTACTTCAACACCTTTTTGATCAAAATTTGATGTCGCCTTATTATCCAAATCTTTTAAATCTTTAACTTCATCTTCTTTTTTTACTTCCTCATCTTTTACAATTTTTGGAGGTGTAAATTTGGCTACCTCAATTTTTGGAGGCTCTACCACTTTTGGTGGTGGTGGTGGTGGTGGCGGTTCTACTTTTCTCTCTTCTTTAAATTTATCTAACTCAATCTCAGGAGCAGTTTGATCTGCTAATGCTTTGCCAGAGTTTAGACTCATTACAAAAGAACTCAAAAAAATTAATAAACAAACAGCTAACATAACCAAAAGTGCTGTAGTTATCCGCTTATTATAGGTTTTTCGTAAATCATAAGCCCCATATTCTTTATTTCTGCCTTCAAAAATAATATCAAGAATATCGGCTGTTAATATTTTATTG
>JANYEB010000099.1 GCA_025363355.1 Chitinophagaceae bacterium
TGTTCCACTTTCACCTTCTAATAAAATGGCAGCAATATTATTTGGACCTTCGTAAGCAATTATTCTTTCTAATGAAGCAATAGATTCTTTTAATAAATTTTCTTCACCATATTCCCAACGATATAAATTGGGCAAATCAAAATGTATAAAATTTGGTGCTTGTTGTGCATCAACAGGTAATTTTCGTGGGTCGCCACCAGCAGAAATGACACCCATTGTAGCACCGTGATAAGATTGATAACGAGTTAATATTTTATGTCTGCCTGTAGATAATCTTGCTAGTTTAATTCCATTTTCAATTGATGTTGCACCACATAAAGTAAAAAAGGATTTATTCAAATCGCCAGGGCAAATTTTGGCTAATTTTTTACCTAAATCTGCACGAACTTTTGTAACACAGCTTGGCGTAACATAAGCTACTTCTTGCATTTGCTTTACAACTGCTTCAGTAATTCGTTGATTGCCGTGACCAATATTCATATTGATTAATCCACTTGAAAAATCAATGATTCTATTGTCATCGTAATCGTATAAATACACACCTTCTGCACGTTTTACTGCAATTGGGTTTGTGCCTTTTTGTTTGCTCCAACTAAACAATGTGAAGTCTTGACTATCATTTATTATTTCTTGTGCAGGTGATAATGTTTGTGTATTCATTTTTTAATTATTTAATCCAATAATTTTTACTGCATTAAATGCATCTAATGCAAGTGCTCTTAAGTTATCTTTATTACTTCTCAATTCTTGAATATATTTATTAAAAGCATTTTCTAAATCATTTATAAAATTTTCAAGATTTAAGTATTGTTGATTTCGATTGTATGGTTTAAGATGCAAATCTGGATGCCTTTGAACGAGTACATAAGTTTGACCTAACGAATAATTATGAACAAGTTTATTTCTTAAATCTTTTCTAAGTTTTTCTGAATTGTATTTAGCATCTAAATATTCGTCAACAAAGGCACAGAACTCTTTGTCATTTAGTGTTTTTTTCATCCCATATCTAAATGTACAAATGTGTTCAATGAAACAACTACACAAAATGAAGCTAGCAATAACAGTATCCTGTTCACTAATTAATTTTATATCACGCAAATCATAATTTCTTAAACTATGTTCTATGTGATTTATAATTTCTTCTTCATTCATTTTTACTTTATTGTTTAACTCATCCAATTCACACCTGATTCTGCATTCCATTTGGTAGTACTTTTCTTCAACTTCGTCCAAAATTCAATACTGCTTTTACCAGTAATATCACCCACACCAAATTTGCTTTCATTCCATCCACCAAAACTAAAAGGCTCACGAGGCACAGGCACACCAACGTTTACACCAATCATTCCTGCACTGGCTCTATCGATAATGTAACGAGCCATTCCTCCATTTTGAGTGAACACACTTGCTGCATTTCCATAAGGATTTGCGTTTTCAATTGCCAATGCTTCATCAACAGTATTGGTACGCATAATTGAAATAACTGGTCCAAAAATTTCTTCTGTGGCAACACTCATTTGTGGCGTTACAAAATCTATAACTGTTGGACCAACATAAGTACCACCTTCTTTACCTTCCACTTTTGTATTACGACCATCCACCAAAATTTTTGCTCCATCTTTTTCTGCTTGGGTAATGTATGCTTCTATTTTTTGTTGAGACTCTTTATTAATAACGGCTCCAAGGTTTTTTCCAGGAACAATCTTTCTTGCTTCATTACAAATTTTTGCAATAATGTGGTCAACATTTCCCACACCAATCATTGCACTGGCTGCCATACAACGCTGTCCAGCACAGCCACTCATACTTGCCACAACATTTGCGGCAGTCATATCTTCTTTAGCATCTGGCAATACCATTAAGTGATTTTTTGCTCCACCCAAAGCCAAACATCTTTTTAAATTATTTGTTGAACGTTGATAAACAATTTTTGCAACTTTAGTAGAACCAACAAAACTCACAGCTTCAATTTGTGGATGGTCGCAAATAGCGTTTACAATATCAACATCACCGTGAACAATATTAAACACGCCATCTGGCAAGCCAGCTTCTTTTAATAATTCTGCTAAACGTCCACAACTTAATGGTACTTTTTCACTAGGTTTCATAATCATACAATTGCCCAATGCTATTGCGTTTGGTAATGTCCAGTTAGGAACCATTGATGGAAAGTTAAAAGGAACAATAGATGCTACAACACCTAAAGCAACGTGTTCTGTTCTGCACTCAACGCCTTTGCTAACTTCTAAAACTTCGCCTGTTGTAAGTTGTGGTAATGATGTTGCAAACTCAGTAAGTTCAATACATTTCTCAATTTCTGCAACAGATTCGCCGTAGGTTTTTCCATTCTCTTCACTGCATAATTCTGCTAATTCTTTAAGATGCTTTTCTAATAAAGTTTTATACTTAAAAAACACTTGAACCCTTTCTTTAATGGGTGTTTTACTCCAGGCAGGAAATGCTGCTTTTGCTGCTTTTACAGCCTCGTCTAAATCCTTTGATGAAGACATTGGGACAGTTGACAAATGATTGCCATCTATTGGCGAAATAACATCTAAAGTTTTGGTTGTTGAAGCATTTACAAAACTTCCATTAATGAAGTTTTGTATTGGTGAATATTTCATAATTCGTTAGTTTGAATAAAATTATTTTAAAAATAGGAGGTGAAAATATAATATTTGCAGAAACAACCAAATTAAAATCATTATTTTTATTTTAGTGGCTGAAAATTGAGTGTATGTTTTTTAAATAAATTATAATGTTAGACGAATTAGATTTTTCAGTATTGTCTTGTTTGCAACAAGATGGAAGAATGAGCTTTACTGTGATGGCAGAAAAATTGAAAGTTTCTGTTGGCACAATTAGAACTCGTGTGAACAAATTAATTGAAGATGGAACTGTAAATATTGTTGGTAGAGTTGACCCGGATAAAGTTGGTTTTAGAAGCTATGCACATATTGCAGTATTTGTGAGACCAGCAACATTGAAGGAAAAAGTTGCCAAGAAAATTGCTACTTTCAAAGAAGTTAGTTTTTTAGCAATGACAAGTGGTGATTATGATTTGGAAGTTGATGTGATGTGCAGAGACAATGAACACTTAGTGGAATTTGTAAATAAAATATCTACAATAGAGGGGGTGAACCAAACTAAAACAACTATCTATTTTAAAGTATATAAATATGCTCAACCTGATTTAGGATTGTTGAAATAAAAAGAAAGAAAAGCCTTATGAATAAAACTTTTCGTTCTTTTTATAGTTTGCTTTTATTATAAAATTCTAGTTCAAATTAAGCACTTTATCTTTTGGATATTTTACAGAATAAGTGAATTTTATTTTTCTTGTTTCACCAGCTGCTAAATTTAATTTCCAATTTAAAACACCAATGTCTGTGTTTACTTCTGCACCACCATCATCGATTAATTCAACTTCAATTTCTTTATTTGTAGTTAAAGGAAATTGGTCTTTGAGTAATAAATTAACAGCTTCTTTCTTTGTATTTTTAATAGTTATCTGATAAGTGAATTTTTGCAGTTTATTGCTACCTAAAAATTTCACACTACTGTAATCAATCAACTTGTCTCTTTTAACAACAACTCTTTTGTCTCTGCCAAGTGTAAGGTTCAAAGTATCGTTTGTACTACTTGGGTCTATAAAAGATTTG
>JANYEB010000128.1 GCA_025363355.1 Chitinophagaceae bacterium
CGTAAGTATTGAAGGCTTTTATATTTATTGAATATTTACATTAATTTGTTGTAGTAGCAATTAAGTAAAATATTTATAGAAGACTTAGTCAACCAATCTAATATTCATAAAACCCTTTGCCAGTCTTCTTTCCAAGCTCGCCTGCTTCAACCTTTTGTTGTTGAATAATGGAAGGTTTTAATCTTGCTGGTTTGCCCATAGCTTCATAAACAATATTGCTAACACCAAAGTTGATATCCATTCCAATTAAATCCATCAACTTAAAAGGGCCCATTTTAAAGCCAGCGTTTTCCATTACTTCATCAACAGTTTCTAGTGTTGCAAGATTTAATTCTATCAACTTCATTGCTTCTAAATAATAATGACGAGCTACACGATTTACAATAAAACCTGGCGAATCTTTACACACCACAGCCACTTTATTCATTTGCTTGCAAACTTGCAAAATGGTTTCTATCACTGTGTTTGATGTATGTTCTGTTTTAATTACTTCTACCAACTTCATTAAAGTAGCAGGGTTAAAAAAGTGCATACCTACCACACGTTCTGGATGCTGAATTTCTGTTGCAATTTCATTGATGGAAATAGAAGAAGTGTTGGTTGCCAAAATAGTTTTGGGTGTATTGATTGCAGCTAATTGGTTAAACAAATTCACCTTAATATCTTTCTTTTCTACAATAGCTTCTATTACTATATCTGCAATACATACATTGATATTACTTGTAAAAACTAAATTATTTAAAGCATTGGTTTGTTGCTCGGCAGTAATTTTATTTTTATCAACTAGCATTTGCAAAGTCTTGTAAATACTGGCTTTGCTCTTTTGCAGCATTGTTTCATTCACATCAAACTGAATAGTTTTATAACCAGCCTGTGAAGCCACTTGTGCAATACCACTTCCCATTGTTCCTGCACCACAAACGCAAATTGTTGTCATAAAATTTCGTGTTTTAAACACAAAACTAAGCAACCAATTTGCTACCACGAAAAATAGATACTGTTTTAAAAAATAACAGCTAAAGAAAAAGCAGGTTTGTAATATCACACAAAAACTATAGGGGTTTTTTCAATTCAAAAAATTAGATGTAGGTCTAATTTTTTGAATTGAAATAGCATTTAGGTTTGATGCTCAAAAAATAAAAGCTCTTTGTAATAGTTTAAAAATCAGTTTTAAAAAAGCAATATTGGTTTGCCAAACCCAACAATAGAAGTTTACAACAAGAAACTAGCATTGTATACTATGGCAATAGATATTGAGGATTTACAACTGCTTTTGCCAAACCCGACAAGTCAAGATGGGTAAACACAATTGCTTTTGCCAAATACGGCAATGCGAGTTGGGTGTTTACAACTGCCTTTGTCGGGTACGGCAACACGAGTTGTGTGTACCCAACTGACTGATATTTATATAATTATTAACAAAATTGTCATTTCGAAGGTTATTGCCTGAGAAATCTTATAAAAATCATTATCAGATTTCTCACTTCATTCGAAATGACGATAACAACAGCAATCATTTCTTAACAATAAAAAACAAAAGTTATGGCTATTTACAGAAGACTTCCACGCAGCAGCGACAGCAGATTTAATGCAATTACCGCTGCCAAACAAAAAAAAGACAGTACAGCAGCAGCAAACCTGCCCACTACTGCTGCTACCAACACAAGGCTCGATAGTGTTTACACACAATTTACAGCTGCCCGAAACACATTGAGTATTAAACGTGCCGAAAGCATTTTATCAACCAGCCAAAAAGAAACTTTGCTGGCTAGCTTGGCACTAAAAAGTAGCCATTATGTGCAGGTGATGAATATGCACATTGCCGAAGGTATTTTTCCTGCAGCCTACCGTGCCTATTATAAAATAGACACTAATAGCACGGCTGTGCCACCTGTTAGAACCGAAAGCGATATTGTGGCTCTTGCACAAAATATTGTAGATGGAGAACCTAATATGATAACTGCTGGAGGCACTGCTATTCCTTTTCCTACAAAAACCGTTATCAAAACATTGCTTGCTACTGTGGTGGCAAAACAAAATGAGCAAAGCCTTAAAAAAGATGCTACCGATGCTGCCGAGGAAGCCCTATATAACTTGAACACAGAGGCAGATGCAGTGATTAAAAAAATATGGGACGAGGTAGAAACCTTTTGGAACGAAGAACCAACTGAGGGCTTACGCAGAAAATCTAGAGAGTGGGGTGTGGTGTATATTAGCGATGAAAAAACAACCACCATAACTGCCATTGTTAAGGACAGTGCCGATGCTACACCCATAGATGCAGCCACCATAACCATTGTTAGCAGCGACGAAGCCACCACCACCGATGCTACAGGTGCATTTATCCTTAAAAGCGGCAACGAGGATGCACAAGTGCTACGCATAGAAAAAACTGGCTACACCACCAAAGACATTAATATAACTATAGTAGCTGGTGTTGCTATGGATTTGGGTGTGGTGGAATTGGTGAAAGTGGTGTAGAAAAATAAATAAACTCTTTCGCAAATGCACTTAGATTTGAAGTGTGTTTGCGAGGGGGTTTGTTTGATAGTTTCGCTATATAGCAGATTAAAGCAAGGCTTGACGAACCTAAGAGATGAAGCAAGCTGCACAAATCAAATATTTCATAACCACCTTTTCTGAATATGATAAATAAAATTGAAAAATTAGTTTCCATTGGAAAATTTCTCTAGTGGCTGGTGTCCTCACCCGCCACATTTATTTCGGTTTGTGAGGACACAATACCGATAGGTTTGCCCTTGTTGGTCTTCGCTCTCGTCCTCGCCGATGTTGTGTGTTTTTCATCAACATCGTATAAAATATAACAACCATTTCTCTATTGGCGGGTGTCCTCACTCGCCACATTTATTTCAGTTTGCGAGGACACAAAACTGATAGAATGCGAAAAGGGATTTTATATTTGATTTTTTAAATAGCTAAATTTGAACTGAAATTAGTTGGTATAGGACTTTATAGCGTTCGTTTAAATTTGAAAACTAAAATATATTACTATGTCATTTCAAGCATACATTGACAACATTAAAACTAAGACTGGCAAAAGCCCAGAGGACTTTAAAAAACTTGCAGAAGCAAAAGGCTTTTTACAAAAAGGGCAACTTGTAAAAACTGTAAAAGCAACTGAAATAACAAATTGGTTGAAAGAAGAATTTGAATTAGGACACGGACACGCAATGGCAATTTATGCTACTTTTAAAGGTAAAAAAGATTAAGTAAAAGTTTATGTCATACTGTTTTTTCATAGATACAATGCAGCCTGAAGAAAGAAAAGCATTGCACAAAAATTATCACGATAACCATTATGGTTTCCCTATTCACGATGACAATGAGTTGTTTGGCAGGCTGATTATGGAAATAAATCAAGCAGGTTTAAGTTGGGAAACTATTTTGAAAAAGGAAGCTAGCTTTAGAAAAGCATATAGCAATTTTAACATAAAAAAGATAGCAGCCTATACTGAAAAAGATAGGGAAAGATTGCTTGCTGATGCTGGCATTATACGTAACAAACTAAAAGTAAATGCTGCCATTGAAAATGCAAAAGCGATTCTTTTATTGCAAAAAGAATTTGGTTCATTTGAAAAGTGGCTAGAACATCATCACCACAAAACTAAAGAAGAATGGGTGAAGCTGTTTAAGAAAACTTTTAAGTTTACAGGTGGCGAAATTGTGAATGAATTTTTAATGAGTATTGGTTATTTGCAAGGTGCACATTCTGAAACTTGTGCTATACATAAAAATGTTTTAAAAACAAAACCTATGTGGATGAAGAAATAGAACTGATGTTTCAATCACACTCGCACAAAATATTTACTATTTGCATACTATAAACTAAAAAAAGTATCAATAAAAAAGAGGGTATCGTTGAAGGTTAAAACATTTTCATCGTGAATATCATCTAGAGTGATACCAAGAGTACTATTAAAAAAATCGTATCTCCTTTTATGCTCAAAGTCATTTATTTTTAAATAAGCTTTGATTGCATCTATATCTGTTAGTGTATTGGAATACACATAAGGTTGTTCAAAAACAGCAAATAGAGTATTTTCATTACCTTGTAAAAATCCTAATAAATTATATTGAGTGTTCGTAAAAAAGAAATTATGAAGTAGTACACTATTGAGAAAGTCTAACCAAGTGTTGTAATAAACTGCATCATTAACTTTTAAAACTTTTGTTCCGCAGCTAGATAAATAAACTTTAGCCTCACCACCCTCTGTTAAATATTGATAGTTTGAAAGATGATTAAACCACTAGGAATTTGTGTTGCTTAATGTGTCA
The DNA here is from genome assembly GCA_025363355.1 of Chitinophagaceae bacterium. Taxonomy (GTDB): domain Bacteria; phylum Bacteroidota; class Bacteroidia; order Chitinophagales; family Chitinophagaceae; genus CAIVPM01. The sequence goes on from JANYEB010000128.1 coordinate 4,297, forward strand.
ATAATGTTTGCCTGTTCTTTTTTAATTTGTTGGAAATGTTCGAATTTTCTTTCAGCCACATTACTTGCTTTAAAGCGTTGGCATAAGTAGTTGCGTGTTGTTGTTGCAATATCGTTTCGCCCTTCAATGACATTTCCTTGAACGATATCTTCCAAATATTTTCTTTGTTCATCATCATTCATTTTTACAAATATAAAATAAACCTTACATATTCCTTCTATACTGTCCACCCACTTCATACAAAGCATTGGTGATTTGCCCCAAGCTGCAATACTTAACAGTTTCCATTAACTCGGCAAATAAATTACCATTATGAATAGCCACTTGTTGTAGCTGCTTTAGTTTTTCTTGAGCAATATTTTCATTGCGTTTTTTAAAGGCTTCAACAGTATTAATTTGTTGTTCTTTTTCTTCAGTAGTGCTGCGTATTACTTCACTTGGAATAATGGTTGGTGAACCTTTACTGTTTAAAAAAGTATTCACACCAATCAATGGCAATTCGCCAGTATGTTTTTGGTGTTCATAAAATAAACTCTCTTCCTGAATTTTATTTCTTTGGTACATTCTTTCCATAGAACCCAACACACCACCACGTTCATTAATTCTGTCAAACTCAACAAGCACAGCCTCTTCAACAAGGTCTGTCATTTCTTCCAACGCAAAACTTCCTTGCGTAAAGTTCTCTGTTTTTGCACTACCCAACTCTCTGTTAATGATTAATTGTATAGCCATTGCACGACGAACGCTTTCTTCTGTAGGTGTTGTTATGGCTTCATCATAAGCGTTTGTATGAAGTGAACTACAGTTGTCATAAATGGCATACAATGCTTGCAAGGTTGTACGTATATCATTAAAGTCAATCTCTTGTGCGTGCAGGCTTCTACCACTTGTTTGAATATGATATTTCAACATCTGGCTACGCTTATTAGCTTTATATTTATACTTCATTGCCTTTGCCCAAATACGTCTTGCAACACGCCCAATCACACTGTATTCAGGATCCATTCCATTGCTAAAAAAGAAAGAAAGATTTGCTGCAAAGTCATCAATATTCATCCCTCTGCTTAAATAATATTCAACATAAGTAAAACCATTTGCCAAAGTGAAAGCAAGCTGTGTGATAGGATTGGCACCAGCTTCAGCAATATGATATCCACTAATACTTACACTATAAAAGTTTCTTACTTTTTGATTAATGAAATATTCTTGCACATCGCCCATTAATTTCAATGCAAATTCTGTTGAGAAAATGCAAGTGTTTTGTGCTTGATCTTCTTTTAAAATATCTGCTTGCACAGTGCCACGAACATTTTGTAAAGCCTGTGCTTTTATTTTTTCATATACATCTGTTGGCAATACATCAGCACCACTCAAACCCAATAGACGTAAGCCTAAGCCATTATTTCCTGCTGGCAAAGCACCATCTAAATCTCCTTTGTGTGGCGATACTTCTTTACCATCAACACCAATATACTTTGGTAAATGATTGATGTTAAATTTCTCTTCAATAATTTTATTTACCTGCTCACGCAAATTATTTTCAATGATATATTTTTCGCATTGTTGGTCAATGGCTGCATTCATAAAAAATGCAAGTAGCATTGGTGCAGGACCATTAATGGTCATTGACACAGATGTTTTTGGGTCGCATAAATCAAAGCCACTATACAATTTTTTTGCATCATCAACTGTTGCAATGCTAACGCCACTATTACCAACTTTTCCATAAATGTCTGGACGATGAGCAGGGTCTTCTCCATACAGAGTAACACTATCAAATGCAGTACTCAAACGCTTTGCAGGTTGTCCAACACTTACATAGTGAAACCTTCTGTTAGTTCGTTCTGGTCCACCTTCGCCAGCAAACATTCTTGTTGGATCTTCACCATCTCGCTTTAAAGGAAACACACCAGATGTAAAAGGAAAACTACCAGGAAAATTTTCCTGACCTTGCCAACGCAATAAATCACCCCAATCTTTATACTTTGGTAATACCACTTTTGGAATACGAGTACCAGATAAACTAATACTAAACATCTCTTGCTTAATTATTTTATCTCTCACTTTATACTCATAAAAATCTTTTTTATAAACAGCTACTTTTTCTGCCCAGTTTGAGATTAATTTTTTTGCAACAGGTGTTAATTGGTCGTGATAAAAATTGATTTGTTGTTGAATAATATCAACCACTTCTGTTTGATTTTTTTCTTTAAATATTTCTAAAGTTCCCGTTAGTTGATACAGCTTAGATGCAATAGCAGCTTGGTCTTTAACAAGTATATCGTAGCTTCTATTGCCTTCACTTATCTCACTTAAATACCTTGTTCTGTTGGATGGAATAATGGCAGAAGAAACTTTTGCTGTTTCATTAAAATGATATTCGCCAAATGTTGTTTGTGTTTTTGTAACAATAATTTTTAGTAGTAATTCAAACAAATGATTCACACCTTCATCATTAAACTTGCTTGCCATTGTTCCAATAATTGGCAACTCGTTATCCTTTGCCATAAACATTTGATGATTGCGTTTGTACTGTTTACGTACATCTTGCAAAGCATCTAATGCACCTGCTTTATCAAATTTATTGATACAAATTAAATCGGCATAATCCAACATATTAATCTTCTCTAACTGAGATGCAGCACCATATTCTGGTGTCATTACATACATACTCACATCGCAATAGTCTAAAATTGAAGCGTCACTTTGCCCCACCCCAGCACTCTCTAAAATAATAAAATCAAAGGCAGCTTCTTTACAAATATTAATGGCATCTTGTACATAAGCACTCAAGGCTTTATTATCTTCTCTTGTTGCCAAACTTCTCATATATGCACGAGGATGAGAGATAGCATTCATTCTAATTCTATCGCCAAGCAAAGCACCACCAGTTTTTTTCTTAGATGGATCAACGCTAATAACAGCAATGGTTTTATCGGTAAAGTTGTTTAAGAATCTACGAACGATTTCATCAGTTACTGAAGATTTGCCTGCACCACCAGTGCCAGTAATTCCTAAAACGGGAATTGGGAATTGGGAATTAGGAAATAATTTTAAAGTTTCTCCATTTTCTGCGGCAGTAATTTTTTCTGCAATGCTTATAATATCTTTTGCTTCGCCTAAAGCATTTTTAGTTGAATTAACTTTTTGCTTTTGACTTTTAACTTTACACTTCTCTATTACATCTTCAATCATTCCTTCAAGTCCCATTGTTCTACCATCATCTGGACTGTAAATTTTGGTGATACCATAATTCTGGAGTTCTTCAATTTCAGTTGGTAAAATAGTACCACCACCACCACCAAAAATTTTAATATGTCCACAACCATTTTCATCCAATAAGTCTTTCATATATTTAAAAAACTCAACGTGTCCTCCTTGATAAGATGTAATAGCAATGCCTTGAACGTCTTCTTCAATAGCAGTTTCAACAATTTCGTGAACGCTTCTATTATGCCCTAGATGAATAATTTCGGCACCTTTGCTTTGCAAAATTCTACGCATAATATTAATAGCAGCATCGTGTCCATCAAACAATCTGGCAGCAGTTACTATACGAACTTTAGTATGACTCATAAAACAATTATTGTGGCTGCGAAAATAGGTTATTGAAACTGAAAGATAACAGGTGTTAGTTTATGCTTCTTCTCAATCAAATAGCAGTGTATTTTGTTTTGATGTTTTAAAACTAACAGAAAATAATTTTGTTTTCTATTAGTTTTAGTTTTCTACTTATTTTTATTTCAAAAAGATATAGTTATGCGTTATGATATGATTAGTGGTTTGCAGCAAGAATATTCAAACTACACGAGTGAAGATTTTGAGGTTTGGAAATTTTTATTTGAAAGACAAATGCCAGCATTAAAGCAAGTTGCTGCACAAGAATATTTGCAAGGAATAGATAATATTTGCTTTACAGCTGATAAAATTCCTGATATTGAAGAAACTAATAAATTGCTTGGAACTCAAACTGGCTGGGAACTGATAGTTGTTCCTGGCATTATTAAAGAGCCTGATTTTTTTAATTTATTATCACAAAAAAAATTTCCTGCAACTACGTGGATACGCAAGAAAGAATCACTTGATTATTTGCCAGAGCCTGATATGTTTCATGATGTATTTGGCCACGTGCCTTTATTAACACATTATCATTTTACAGAATTTTTTCAAACAATTGGAAAGCTTGGCGTGCAGCATTTGCAAAACGAACAGGTTGTTGCAATGCTTGGTAGGTTGTATTGGTTTACCATTGAGTTTGGATTAATAAGAACCAATAATATTTTGAAAATATATGGTGCAGGAATCATTTCCTCTTACAGTGAAACAAAGTTTTCATTGAGTACAGAACCTAAGCATATTCCTTATGATGCCTCAGTTATTATGAATACACCTTACGAGAACGACCATATCCAAGACACTTATTATGTAATAGATTCTTTCGAGCAATTGTATCATTCTATTGAAACAATAGAACAAGTTATAGCAACTGCATTGTAGAAGTTTTTTGTTTTCTTTCACATTTTAATACTGACATTTGGCTCGTCTTATGGCGGTAAATAGAAAACTCAAATATCTTCTTAAATTATTAATTGCAATATCAAGTGTGTTGATTTGTGCTCTTGCTGTGTGGTTGTATTATCAATATAAGATGATGCAACGTAGTGAGAATACTTTTTACAAAGCATTTGGTATAACAATTCCTACAAAATATAAAATCAATGGAATTGATGTAAGTAAGCATCAGGGCTATATTTATTGGGCTTCGGTAAAAAAAATGAGGATTGATAGTATTAGTATTGATTTTGCTTTTATTAAAGCTACTGAAGGGTTGAATGATGTTGATGGAATGTTTAAACGGAATTGGGAACTTGCCAAACAAAATAATATTTCAAGAGGCGCTTATTTATTTTTTATTGCTACCAAAGATGGCAAGCAGCAGGCAGATAATTTTATTAAAACAGTTAAATTAGAGAAAGGTGATTTGCCGCCTGTGATTGATGTTGAACAAAATTATGGTGCTGATAAATCTGATTTAAAAAAGAGGTTAATTATTTGTTTACAAACACTACAAACTTATTATAAGGTAAAGCCCATACTATACTCTTATGTTGATTTTTATAACAATAACTTAAGCAATGATTTTGATAATTATCCTTTATGGATAGCACATTATACTGATTCAGAAAAACCACAAATTTCACGTAATTGGTTATTTTGGCAACATAATGATGGAGGTAGTGTGAATGGTATAACAGAACGAGTTGACTTTAATGTTTTCAATGGAGATTCAGTAGTATTTAAAAACTTGTTGATTAAATAAAATACATACAATTTTAAAACACAAATTATGTTTGACAATCTTTTAGACTTAGTAAAAGGACAAGCAGGCAATGCAATTATCAACAATCCTGCAATCCCTAATGAACACAATGATGCCGCAGTAGAAGTGGCATCAAGTTCAATCTTTGATACACTAAAAAATGCTGTTGCTGGTGGTAATCTTAACAGTGTTCTTGGTATGTTTAGTGGTGGTGCTGCAAATGCTGGCAACTCGCCATTAGCAGGAATTATGCAAAACGATATGGTACAAAATCTAATGCATAAGTTTGGTTTAGATCAATCGCAGGCAGGCAATGTTGCAAGTGGATTATTGCCGAATGTTTTGCAAAATTTAGTGCATAAAACAAATGACCCTAATGATAGTAGTTTTAATATACAAGGTATTGTTAGTAGCTTAACTGGTGGTTCTGGTGGATTTGATGTGAATAGTTTGCTGAATCAATTTCCAGGTAATCAACAACAAACTAATGATATTGGTGGTGGTATTATGGATTCATTAAAAGGGTTATTTGGAAATTAGTATTCCTTATCATACTTCTTAGTTTAGTATCAATACATTTGCTTTAATGGAATACAGTATAAAGAAAAGTCTTGGTCAACATTTTTTGAAAGACGAAGTCATACTAAAGAAAATAGTTGAAGCACTTTGCAACTGCCAGTTTAAGAATTTAGTTGAGGTTGGGCCAGGTGCAGGTGCTTTAACAAAGTATTTGATAGAACTACAAAATATCAACTTTAAGGCTGTTGAATTAGATGATGAAAAAGTGCCTTATTTAATTAGTACCTATCCTGTTTTAAAAGATAAAATTATTCATCAGGATTTTTTACGAACAACTCCACCTTTTGAAGATGAGTTTGTGGTGATTGGCAATTTCCCTTACAATATTTCCACACAAATTTTATTCAAGGTTTTAGATTGGAAACAACAAGTGCCAACTGTTATTGGAATGTTTCAAAAAGAAGTAGCAGAAAGGGTTGCAGCCAAGCATGGTTGTAAAGCCTATGGTATTATAAGTGTTTTAATTCAGGCTTTTTATGATGTTGAATATTTGTTTGATGTGCCTCCTACAAGCTTTAATCCACCACCTAAGGTAATGAGTGGCGTTATTAAATTAACAAGAAAAGAAAAATTTATTGAATTTAGTGATGAACGCAAGTTTTCATTACTAGTTAAAACAGCTTTTAATCAAAGAAGAAAAATGTTACGTAATCCATTGAAAGGAATGTTTGATGCAACTATTTTACAAGAAGAAATATTTACCAAACGCCCTGAACAGCTTTCTGTGCAAGAATTTGCTGATTTAACATTTAGAATGAAATGAGTAAAAGCGTAATCATCACTGCAAAATGCCATCCATACCTTTTAGAAACATTAACTGCAAAAGGATACGGCATAACTCACTTGCCTCAATTGAAGTATGATGAGCTACTATCGATGATTGCTTCATTTGATGGGCTGATAACTACAACAAGCATTGCTATAGATAAGCAGATGATTGATGCTGCAAAAAATCTCCAATGGATTGGAAGACTTGGTAGTGGAATGGAGCATATTGATGTTGATTATGCTCAAACTAAAAATATAAAATGTGTTAGCAGCCCCGAAGGAAATTGTAATGCTGTTGCAGAACATTGTTTGGGTTTGTTGCTGAACCTGATGAATAATATCAACAAAAGTGCTGCAGAAGTTAAAGGTGGCAAATGGTTCAGAGATATTAATAGAGGAGAGGAATTGTTTGGTAAAACTGTTGGTATCATTGGCTTTGGTAATACAGGCAGTTCATTTGCAAAATTGTTGCAGCCATTTAATGTAAAGGTTCTTGCCAATGATATTAATAAATCGGATTTTGATAATAAGTATATACAACAAGCAACTATAGCAGATATTACAAAAAATGCAGATGTTATTAGTTTGCATTTGCCTTTAACTGAATTGACAAAATATTATGCTAATGAAACCTTCTTTTCTTTGCTAGAGAAGAAACCATATTTCATTAATTCAAGTCGTGGAGATGTGGTTGACACAAATGCACTCATCAATGCACTTAAAACTAATAGCATTAAAGCTGCTGCATTAGATGTTTTGGAGAATGAGAAATTAGAAACATATTCTGTCGAAGAAAAACAGCAATTAGACTTTTTATTAAAGCAGGAAAATGTCATCATAACACCCCATATTGCTGGTTATAGCAATGAAGCATTTTATAAAATGGCTAAGATTGTTATTGATAAGCTAGGATTGTAACGATAGTTTTAAACAAAAAAGCTGCACTATATATGCAGCTTTTTTGTTTAAGTTATTTGTAATTTTTAGATTAGCTATTTGCTTTCATCTTTCTAATTTCTTCTGTTAATTTAGGAACAACTTCAAAAGCATCACCAACTATTCCATAATCCGCAGCTTTAAAAAATGGAGCTTCAGGGTCTTTATTTATTACTACCATTACTTTACTGCGATTTACGCCAGCCAAGTGTTGTATAGCACCAGAGATACCAATGGCAATGTATAAATTAGGAGCAATTTGAACACCAGTTTGTCCCACATGTTCGTGGTGTGGACGCCAATGAGCATCACCAACAGGACGACTACAAGCAGTTGCAGCAC
>JANYEB010000175.1 GCA_025363355.1 Chitinophagaceae bacterium
ATAGCAGGATTAAAAAATAACTGTAAACCTATCACAGTATTATCTAACTAACCTGTAAACTTATTTTAGGACGAGTCAGTGTTATGAATACCCTAAAAGCTATTTAATAATACACTCGGGGTGTATTATCAATACCCAAAATGTGTATTGCCAATACACTAAAAGCTATTTAATAATACGCTGGCAGTGTATTATTAACACAAGCGGAGTGTATTGCTAATATACTTTGAACGCTAGTGAAGGCATTGAAGGGTAGTTGGGAACTAGCGTTCTACAATTGTTTTACCTGTTTTGAATCTGATGGTGCAATAATCTTTTGGCTCTTTAAATACTTCTTAATGCGTTACAGTCCAAGCCACACAAGCAATAGGCAATGCCAAAAGAAAAAGCCAAATAATTTGTGTGGTAAGTGTCGTCATTATTCACCTTTGTTTTCGTCTAAATCATTATGATTATCGCCGCCTAAACTATAATAATTATTCTCTTCATCCTCACTTCCAATGGATTCATCTTCATCATCTAGTTCAGCACCTGGAATATCTAAGTCATCTCCAGAAACATCTTCACTAAAATCCTTTTCATTGTTTCTATCATCCTTTATCTTCTTAACATTTTCCTTCAACTTTGTAATATCTTCAGGGTCGATATTTTGCTCTTCGTGAGCTTTATTATAGATGTCATCACTTGCAGGATAATCTAGATATTCATCAACATTTTCATTCTTTTTCATAAATTAAATTTAGTTATTTAGTAGATTCATTTATTAGAAGTTTTTTTGCTTCTTCATATTCTTTAACTGTGATTTGTCCGTTAGCAAATCGATTTCTTAAGATTTGTAATGCAGAGTCTTTTCTCTTTCGCTGACCTGGAATATCATAAGGTGTTGCAAAAATCCAAAGCAGCAGTATGCCCCAAAGTATCCACCAAATAAGATTCATTCCCCAGTAATAATTGTTGTAGTACATTTTAAATTGTTTTATGAAGTGATTAAATAATTGTGCTATCTAGTAGAATTAGACCTAAGACTCTATTTCCTTTTCTGTTGTAGGGCTATCAAATACAGAACCTATGGTTTGCATTAGACTTGAAAGGGGGCCTTCCATTTTGTTTGTTCTATCATCAATGGTATCATTATTTATGATTTCTCCAAGGTGTAAAGCTGCTGGCAAATACAAGAGAATATTGTTTTTTTCATCATTAAAAAATTTCTTCAAATCTTCTATTGTTGCATGATCGCCTACATTTTCCTTAGCAATTTTTATAGCTTCATTTGCAATACAATTCATTTTTGAAATGTGTTCTAGGTTCAATTGTTTTGAATATGCAGCAATTGTTTCAATAGCTTCTTTGCTACTATTGTCAAATATTTTGCTTACCCAATTTGTATTGGATTCATTAGCTAAAACCTCTTTAGCACCTTCATCTGTTTGTACATATTTATACAAACTAATTAGCACAGCAGGTATAGCTGCCTGACTAAATTTGTCTTCTATTCGTGTACTATTATCCACTATTGTTTTCTGTGTATTAGGATCTATTTTTTGCAGTGTAGGATAGCCTAAATTTTGCTGTACTTTTTCTAAAAGATTGATTGACATTTTGATGGTTTTATGATGATGAAATTAATAATTCGTAGCTTCTATTTTGTTGCATAAAATGGCTATTCCCTTCAACAGTTAATCTGGCCATTAAATAACTTACAGTTGATTCAGCACCTTGATTAAGGTTTACATAATTTTCTTCTAAGCCATCGTAACAACCTCCTGTGCAAGGGTTGTAGATGATTTGGTGTAAATGATTATTTCCAAGAAACCAATTAAAAGAAATTTCCATTTTATCTAAATATGATTTGTCTTGAAAAACTTCATAAAATTTATCCAACGCAAGAATGGTATATGCAACGTCTATAGGTTGCTCTCCTCCAATTTCAAATTCAATAAGTGCAGCTTTTCTATGCAACCAAGTTTTATTTGAGATAACTTTTATGCCTTTGGTGCTAAAAGTTTTTGATAGCAAAAAATCAAAAGAATTTTTAGCAATTTGCTTGTAAACAATATCGCCTGTAGCTAGCCAAGCACATAACATTGCCTCGGGCAAAATACTGTTAGCATAGGTAAGATAACTTTCAAACCAAACCCAATCTTCATCTTGTTCGTGCCTATACATTTGCACCAATCTGTTGGCTAATTCTTTTATAACTAAAGTATCAGCACTACTTTTATTGTTAATATTGCTGTAGTATAATCCTTTAATAATAAATGCCATTGCACGAGTAGAATGTATTGTTGTAATATTTTTAAGTGCACTTTGTATCAGCAAATTTGCTTTGTCAACAAAAACCTTTGGCAGCAATACATTTAAAGAAACCAAATATCCTAAAGCCCATATAGCTCGTCCATTTGAGTCCTCAAGATTGGTAGTATTATTCTGCTCAGTAAAATCTTTTTGTTCATCAACATAATTTAAAAAAAAGCCATTGTGTTGTAAACAATATTGTATAAAATTTAGATAGATGTTGATATACTTTAAATCTGACTCATCTTTTGTGATTGCATAGTGCTGACACATTGCTACCATTGCTCTTGCATTATCATCTAGTGTGTAACCAGTTTCAATATCTGGATGATTAATTTTTGCAAACTGAATCATTCCAAAATCAGTCGTTAATTTTTTAACGTGATGCAGGTTAACTTCTGGCACTTTATATTTCAATGTGATTTTGGAATCGGTAGTGCCCTCAAACAATAAAGCATGTTTAATAGCAGCATTTTCCCAAGCTGTTGAAGCCATTCTGTGCAATCCATTTGAGCTAATTTTATTTCTTAGTTCTTCATCGTTTAAAAGCTTAATAACAGCATTAGATAACTGAACAGAATCATCAAAATCAAAAATAATTCCTGCATCATTTTTCAACACTTCTCTTGTGTGTGGAATTGGAGTAGAGATGATTGGGCAACCACAACTTACTGCATAGGAAAACGTGCCACTTACAGCTTGATTGGGATTATGAGAAGTGAATAAATAAATATCTGTTAGTTGTAAATACTCTAACAAATTGTGAAGGGGCAGAAAGTTGTTTATAAACTTTACGTGATGCTGTAACTTCAGTTTTACTACTTTCTTCTCGAGCATTTCACGATATCTTTCACCTTCTTGTTTTACAACAGATGGGTGCGTTTTGCCAATAATTAAAAACAATACATCTTCATTATTTTTTATAATGCTAGGCAAAGCATTTAAAGTAGTTTCAATACTTTTTCCAGAATTAAGTAGTCCAAATGTTGAAAGTATTGTTCGTCCTGATAGATCATATTTTTTTTTTAATAAGTCTTTATTTGAATGTGGCACTAAATGAGTTCCATGTGGTATTACAATAATTTTATTTTGTGCAACATTATATTCATTCATCAAAATTTTTGCAGAAGCCTTGGTCATAACAATTATTGATGATGCAATGTTTGCAATATGCTCAACCTGCATTTTTAATGCTTTATCAGGATGGGGCAAAACCGTATGAAAAACTACAATAATTGGCTTGCTTATTTCAGATAAAAATCTATCAAAGTCATTTCTGCTTTCTGCAAATAATCCAAATTCATGTTGAACCAAAACCATTGCTATATTATTATTTACATTTATTTCTAAAGCCAATTTTTTAAAAGAGCTTGAATGATTTACATTTAATACATAATCAATTTCATCGTTATAAGTATGCATTTCATTATCAGATGCAATGGGACAAATCTTTATTGCAAAGGAATTATTGAATTTATTATTTAATGCTTTCACTAAGTCTTGCGAATAAGTGGCAATACCACATTCTCTTGGAGGATACGTAGTAATACACAAAATTTCTGCTAGTTGACTTATTGCAGTTGGAGTTTGCAATTCATCCATCAAATCAAACTCTTCTTTGAATCTCAAAGGCAGTACTTCAATTCTTTTTTCTAAGGTTTCTGTCAGCATTTTATTTTAATTATTGATGTTTAGTAATAGTTCTTTTAACAATTCAGATAAGCTAACAGAAGCTGTGGCAATTTGTTCATCTGCTGCACCATAATAGATATATAAAGTATCATCAAACAAAGCAGTACCAGTAGGAAAACAAACATTATTTACTTCGCCTTTTAGCTCCCACTCTTCTTGTGGAAAAAACAATGGATATGGTAAACGTGCAATTTCTTTTTGGGGATTCTCTAAATCTAACAGTGCTACACAGGCTGAATAAACATAGCCATTTAAAGAGTCGTGCACGCTATGATAAATTAACAACCACCCCTCTGCTGTTTCAATTGGTGGGCAGCCTCCTCCTACATAGCTTACTTCGTGTTCGTACTTTGCAGTAAGAGCAATATGTTCGTTTAAATGAAGAAAATAGTTGTTCCAAAAATCGTGTGTCAAGTGTTGTATTTGATCAATTACAACTATCTGTATATCGGGTTTTATGCGATGAAGAAAATAAAGTTCATCGTTTATCCTTCTTGGGAAAAAGATTAAATTTTTATCCCATAACAACATTTTTTTTCCCTCTTTCTCAAGCGATGCGAAGTGCTCGTTATAGCGTATATATTTTTCATTAATAACCTCATTAGTTTTAGCAATAGAATTGAATTCATCAAAAGTTAGTTGAGGGACAATGATGCCTAATTTATTCCAGTTTACTAAATCTCTTGATACAGCCAAAGCTCCCATTGCATTTACACCATCATAAGCAGTATAAGATAAATAATATAGGTGATCAATCTTTACAATTCGTGGATCTTCTACCCCTTGAGATTCGTATTCAAATTCTGGAACTATCACAGAATTTTCGCTTCGTTCCTCAATTTCAAGTGCCTCACTAAGCTTACAATAGCCAATGCTTGAACGATTGCCTTTTGCAACTGCTCTATAAAACAAATGGACATAATCACCATCTCGAATCGTTCCAGGGTTTAGCACACCATCTTCTTCAAATTTGTTTGTAGTTTTTGATAATAAAATTCCGTGTTTTTTAACAGCTATCATAATATTAAATTATAATTTAGTTGATGAGAATTATTTAATTAAAATCTAAAGCAAAATCACAAGTAATAAAATAATAATAATGATCGCACCAACAGATAAATAGACACCATTGCCATTTTCTTTAAGATTAGTTCTTAATGCTTTTACTTCTTTGCGTAGCTCTTTTTTGTCAGATGAAGTAAGGTTTGACTTATCCATAGCCTTAATTTCATTGAGCCTGGCTAGCATTACATTGGCTGCTGCTGCTGCTGCTGCTTTAGATTCTGTTGGAGTGCTGGTCGTTTCTGTAGCTACAGAAGCTGTTTGTGCGTTTAGTTGAAAAGGAATAAACGACATCATCAATGATAATTTGATGAAGATGATAGCAATTTTTTTCATTTTGATTGTTTATGTTGTAAATGAATTTTTACTGCATAAAGGTCAATTTGATTGCTTTAATATTGTTATGGTATTATACCAAAAAATTGCATCTTTCACACTCACTTATTATCAACTTTATTTGATAAAATATTTCAGCCAATTTTAGTAATAGCATACAAAGGCCAAATCGTTGCTTTGATTATTCCTAAATACCAAACATCTTCATTTGGAATAATTACTGTAAATGCAACAGCTACTGTTACTAAGTAAATAACAAATAAGCCACTGTAATTGCTATTATTTCTAATTTCTTTGTTTTCTTTTGACATTTTAATGAAGTTGCTAAGTAGTTTTACTTAGTGTTATCTGCCTTAAGTATTAACCTTAGTGAAGTATCTTTAGTAATATATGCCCAAGCCCAATTAATAAAAATTATAAGTTTATTTTTTACACTTAGTATCAACATTAAATGCAAGAACATCCAAATTAACCAAGCAAAAAAACCATTAAATTTTATGAAAGTAAAGTCAACAACAGCCTTGTTTCTTCCAATTGTAGCCATTGAACCAAAATCTTTATAATCAAATTTTGCAATAATTTTCTGTTGACTATTTTTTTTAAAATTGCTTGCAAGGTTTTTAGCTTGTTGAATGGCAACATTAGCCAGTTGAGGATGGCCCATTGGATGTTTTGGAATTTGCATTAAAGCTATATCTCCAATAGCAAAAATATTTTCGGTATTGATAATTTTGTTAAACTCATCAACTACTATTCTGTTGCCTTTACTAATTGCATCAGCTGCTATTCCACTTATACTATTTCCAATAACTCCAGCTGCCCAAACAACGGTTTTAGTTTTTATGATGTTCCCATTACTCAATTTCAAGTTTGTACCATCGAAATCAATTACAAAAACTTCTGTAATAATATTTACACACATTTTTTGCAAATAATTTTTTGAAACATTTTTTGCATTGTTACTCATATTATTTAAAGTGTTCTTGCTACCTTCTATTAGAGTAATTTTTAACTTTGAAAAGTCTATCCCAGGATAATCTTTTGGTAAAATATTTTTCTTTATTTCTGCAAAGGCACCAGCAAGTTCAACACCTGTTGGCCCAGCACCTACTATAACAAAATTTAAAAGGCTTTCTATTTCATTAGGCTCACTAGAAATAATCTTTTCGAAAGTTTGTAATATATGATTACGAATTGTGATTGCATCATAAGTAGATTTGAGTGTTAGTGCATATTTGCTGATGTTATGATTACCAAAAAAATTTGTTGTGCAACCAATTGCTATCACCAAATAATCAAAAGCAAAATGACCTATATCAGTATTTATTTCTTTTTTTTCAATATCAATATCATAAACGTTAGCTAACCTTATTTGTAAATTTTTCTTATACTTAAAAATATTTCTCAAAGGAAACGATATACTTGCAGGCTCGATTTGTGAAGTGGCAACTTGATAAAATAAAGGTTGAAATTGATGATGATTTATTTTATCAATTAACAAACAATCAAAAATGTTTGTATCTAGATTTCTTATGAACTGAATTCCAGCAAAGCCGCCTCCAATAACAACAATCTTCTTTTTTATGTCCTTTAACATTGATGTTATTTTTAAATTTAACTTTAATTTATCAAAAATGAACTACTAAAAATTCAATACTAAATGCACGTAGTAATAAAACTGATCAGATAAATAAGCATATACTTCAACAATTAAAATTCCCTTAGTTCTGATGATACCTTAGATTTTTGCTGAAATTTCCATAACTAAATTCTTTATAGATTTTATAAAAACTAACTCCAAGCAGCATTTGAATATACTAGCACGCAAAAATCGCTACATAAAAATGCACAGCCTTACACAACTATTATTCATAGTTGTAGCATTCACAGATAATATAAAGTGTAGAAAAAAAGTGGTAGAAATAAACTAAAGTAAAGCTATAAATGCTTTGTAATGGTAGTAGTTAATACAAATCTTAAATTAAAGAATATACAAAAATCAAGATCATAATGATTAGCACTATCTTGATTACACCATTACAAAAATTGCTTGCTTTCCAAAAAAGCAGCATTTCATCGTTTGGGGCATCGTACATATCATACTTAGCATAATGTTTAAAAAAACTTATAAAAAATTGTCTTGCAGTTTTTTGAGGAATGATACACCACAATAGAAATTTGATAACAATTTTAAAAAGGATTATTACCAAACAAGTTCCAAAAATCCAATTGTATATGAAAGTTGTATTGTAGATGCTGCAAATATAACAGCTAATATTTTTTCAGATTATAATATAAATTTTTAGAAAATTTATTCTATCTAATTAAAACCGATGTTCCATTTAAACTAATCCTCTTTCCTGTTTCTTTATCGGTATAATCCAATATCCAAACATAAGTTCCTGTGGGTTGTTTTTCTCCTCTAAAATTACCCTCCCATTTAGCAGCAAAAGATGTTGTTTCAAAAACAATTCTGCCTAATCTATTAAATACTCTAAAAGACAATTCACTTGCTTTGTAAGCATTTAACGGGTAAAGAAAATCATTCAATCCATCGCCATTTGGTGTAAATGCACTTGGCACTTGTATTAAGCAGTTTGATGTAACCTTTATAGTTTGATAGGTTGTATCGTAGCAAGGAATTGCGTTTGAAATAATTAATCTAACTGTAACATCTTCGTAGTTTGAACCAGTGTTTACAGGATAGTTTTTAATAGGAAATGATTGTGTTGGTGGATTTTTTTGATTGCTGTTTTGACCATTTCCAAAACTCCAATCCCAATTAACAATATTGCCTTTGCTTGTATCTTTAAAATTAATAGATTCTGTTGGACAAACAATACTTTGGCTTAAAATAAAATCTGCTTTCAATTTATCAAATACCAAATTAATTGTTTGCTTAGATGTGTCGCTGCAAACAGGATTTGCAACAATTAACGTAACATTCTTAACATCAGATTGTGTGTATGGCAAGGTGTAATTATTTACATTTCCAAGCAAAATTCCATTAATAATCCAAAACCATTTATTCTCATCATTGTCTACTGTATGCTGCAAAAACAAAGTATCTTCAATACAGTTAATTTTATCTATATAAGTAAAACTTGCATTAACTTTTTTGTAAGCAACAAAGCCAATAAAACTTGGTGCAGTTTCAATACCACAATCGTTTAAAATTGTATTGCCATCTGTACCTCTTTTTAAATTCAGTTTATAATAGCCTCCTTTAGCTAGTGGAGCATTTAATTTAACTACTACATCTCTGCCAAAACCATTACTACAATTAATAATATTGGCTGATGCAATTATTGGAGAACTTGGACCAGTAATGCTAAAATCACTACCATTTACAGCAACAGTATTGCAAAGCATTGGTGCATTAAAATGTACCACAAACGAATCTGGTGAACATAGTAAATCGTTTAGTTTATCCATTGTTGCAGCTGCAGATGGCTTTACTACTATAGTTTTGGTTGCAGCAGTATCGAAACATCCTACAATATTTTTAACAATTAAATTAACTGGATAAGTTGCATAATTGAATGACAAAGGATAATTAACTGGTGAAGGATTTTTTAAATTGCTAGTTAAGCCAGCACCAAAATTCCAATACCAATTTGTAATAATTCCTTTGCTGCTATCTATAAAAATAGTTCCCCCATTTCCACAAGTTGTATCAGGCATTGAAAATTTTGCTTGAATCCTATGATCAACAATTGGTATCGATTGTTT
>JANYEB010000043.1 GCA_025363355.1 Chitinophagaceae bacterium
CTGCAAAGAAAGCTGCTCCTGCAAAAAAAGCTGCTCCTGCGAAAAAAGCTGCCCCTGCAAAAAAAGCTGCTCCTGCAAAGAAAGCTGCTCCTGCAAAAAAGGCTGCTCCTGCAAAAAAGAAGTAATTCTTTTAGCAACGCAAATAAGATTCAAAGTCTCGATTTTATCGAGACTTTTTTTATGAATATCATTTCCTTTAATTAGCAAATACATTATTCTTAGGTATTTTATAATATTTTAGACTTCTAAAAATTATTTCTTGAATACAACTGTATTATTAATAACACCTCCATTTACGCAGCTTAATACTCCTTATCCTGCAACAGCATATTTAAAAGGCTTTCTCAATACAATAAACATAAGCTCATATCAAGCAGATTTAGGTATAGAAGTGACTTTAGAACTATTTAGCAGGAGTTGTCTTTCAGATATTTTTAATCAAGCTAAAACAACATCAGAAAATACACAAAGAATATTTCATTTAAAAGAAGCTTATATTCAAACTATAGATGATGTAATTCTTTTTTTACAAGGCAAAATACCCACACTTGCCCACTTAATTGCATCGAGAAGTTTTTTACCAGAAGCTAGTAGATTTCAACTAATTGATGACTTAAATTGGGCTTTTGGGAGAATGGGAATTCAAGATAAAGCTAAATACATTGCTACATTATATCTTGAAGATTTATCTGATTTTATAAAAGAAACTATTGATGAAAATTTTGGGTTTAGTAGATATGCAGAAAAACTAGGTAGAAGTGCGAATTCATTTGACGAATTATACAACGCCCTGCAACAGCCATTAAGCTATATAGATTCATTATTATTAAAAAGCCTTTCTAAAAAAATAGAAGAAATTAATCCAAAATTGGTTTGCATTTCTGTTCCATTTCCAGGAAACTTATTTGCAGCATTGCGATGTGGAAGTTTTATTAAAAAAAAATTTCCACATATAAAAGTTGCAATGGGTGGTGGTTTTGCAAATACAGAATTACGTTCTTTATCTGATGCAAGAGTATTTGAATTCTTTGATTTTATTACGTTAGATGATGGAGAATTACCCATTGAAAATCTTATTGGCTTTATTGATGGAACAAAATCTATAAATGATTTAAAAAGAACTTTTCTCTTAGAAAATAATCAAGTAAAATATTTTAATTATAGTCTTCGTGCAGATTATAAACAAGCCCAAGTTGGAACACCAGATTATACCGACTTGCTGTTAGATAAATATATTAGTGTTATTGAGCTAATTAATCCAATGCATAGTTTATGGAGCGATGGCAGATGGAATAAACTAACAATGGCTCACGGTTGCTATTGGGGCAAATGTACTTTTTGTGATATCAGTTTAGACTATATAAAAACTTATGAACCTATTACTGCTAATTTAATTTGCGATAGAATTGAAACTATTATAAAACAAACTGGACAAAATGGCTTTCATTTTGTTGATGAAGCAGCACCACCAGCTCTAATGAGAGCAGTTGCACTGGAAATTATTAAGCGAAAATTGGTTGTAAGTTGGTGGACGAATGTAAGATTTGAAAAAAGTTTTACAAGAGATTTATGTTTATTACTAAAAACATCTGGATGTATTGGTGTTTCTGGTGGATTAGAAGTTGCTAGTGATAGATTATTAGAACTCATTCAAAAAGGGATTACTGTTGCACAAGTTGCACAAGTAAATAAAAACTTTACCGATGCTGGTATTATGGTTCATGCATATTTGATGTATGGATTTCCTACACAAACTGCACAAGAAACTATAGATAGTTTAGAAATGGTTAGACAAATGTTTGAAGCTGGCATTTTACAATCTGCATTTTGGCATCGTTTTGCAATGACAGCACACAGCCCAGTGGGATTAGATCCTGAAAAATATTCGGTGCAAAAAATATCTGATTCAATTGGAACTTTTGCAAATAATGATGTTGAATATATTGATGAAACTGGTACAGACCATGACAGCTTTGGTTTTGGCTTAAAGAAATCACTGCTAAATTTCATGCATCATAATTGTTTAGATTACCCATTAAGCAAATGGTTTGATTTTAGAGTGCCAAAAACATCTATCAACCCAACCTATATTCAAACTTGTTTATCAGACACTAATTTATCAAGTAATAAACCTTCAGGAAAAGTTATTTATTTAGGTAATACACCCACATTAGAGATAATTACTAAGTCAAAAAAAGGAACTCAATGGGAAGTGGCTTCCATTACTTTTCAAACAAAAAAAGAAACAATAAATATTAGTGTAAAACCTGAAGAAGGTAAGTGGTTTGTTGATATACTATCAAAACTTCACATCAGCAATACCAAAGTATATACTTTGCAAGAGATTAAAGAAAATTACGAATTAGCACAGCTAGAAGACTTTGAATTATTTTGGGATAATAAACCAATCAACAGTTTGTATAAAGTTGGTTTGTTACACTTGTAATCATAAACAGATTTAATAAATGTGGCAGCCATATAAAAAAGGATTCAAAGCATATCTTCAATTAGAAAAATCGTTGAGTGATAATTCTGTGGAAGCATACTTGCGTGATGTTGAAAAGCTAACAGAGTTTTTACTTGCAACAAACATTCAAAAAAATCCTGCCGAAATTGATTTAAAAGATTTACAAAGTTTTATTAAGTGGATTGCAGAATTGGGTATGACCTCAACTTCTCAAGCACGTATTATATCAGGCATTCGTGGTTTTTATAAATATTGTTTGATGGAACAAATTGCAACAAATGATCCTTCAGTTTTATTAGAAGCTCCTAAAACAAAACGTGCTTTACCAGATGTTTTAAGCTTTGATGAAATTGAAAATATGATTGCACAAATTAATTTAAGTACCAATGATGGCACAAGAAATAAGGCAATTCTAGAAACAATGTATAGTTGTGGTTTGCGAGTTAGTGAATTGGTGAATTTGAAAATTAGTTGTTTGTATTTAGATGTTGGATTTATTAGAGTGATTGGTAAAGGAGATAAGGAAAGGCTTGTACCAGTTGGCAGAGATGCTATAAAGCATATTGGGATTTATAGAGATACAATTCGTAACCAAGTCAACATAAAACAAGGGTTTGAAGATATTTTATTTTTAAATAGATGGGGCAAAAATCTTAGTAGGGTGATGATATTTTATATTATAAAGGACTTAGCATTGAAAGCAGGAATTACAAAAACTATTTCGCCACATACTTTGCGTCATTCATTTGCAACACATTTGGTTGAAGGAGGAGCAGATTTAAGAGCTGTGCAAGAAATGCTTGGTCACGAAAGCATTACTACCACTGAAATTTATACCCATTTAGATAGAGATTTTTTGAGAGATACTTTGAACCAATTTCATCCAGCATTTAAAAAAGGATATTAAAATATGCTAACAAATTTCAATTACTGATTTTATCATTTACATTTGGCATTGTTTTGGAAGTAATCTCATCATTAAATAATAATACAGTTTTATGAAAAAGATATTAATGTTATTGGGACTTGGTTTTATTCTAATGTCTTCAACAACTTTTGGTACAGCAGATGAGATTATTGATTCCTTAAAAAAAGGTTCAGCATTAGAAACCTCTCAATACTTCGACAATTTTGTTGATTTAACACTCCCAGAAAAAGATGAAATGAAAAATATGGGGAAAAATCAAGCTAGTATTGCGTTAAAAGCTTTTTATGATGAAATGGGTGTTAAAACTTTTCAATTAACATCTCAAAGAGAAGCAGGTTCTATAATGTATATTACAGGTAAGCTACAAGGGAAAGTAAAAAACACTAATCTTACATTAATTTTAAAAAATAGTGGTTCTAAATATTCTATTACTTCAATAAGAATTGGATAATAAAAAAATAATTTTAGCTCTAAAAAAAGCAAGTAAATAAATCATTTACTTGCTTTTTTGTTTGTCATA
>JANYEB010000013.1 GCA_025363355.1 Chitinophagaceae bacterium
TATTGGATGTATGAGTTAACAAATAATCCTTTGGCTATTGGATTAATAGGCTTGTCAGAAGTCATTCCTGCAGTATCACTTTCGTTGCACGCAGGTTACAAGATTGATGTATCGGAGAAAAGAAAACTATTGCTTACAGGTGTAGGATTATATCTCTTATCTGCAACTGTTTTGTTGTTGCTGTCAACACATTTTGCAGCAACAATTGTTACCAAGAACACCATTGTTTACAGCATTTATTTCATCATATTCTGCACAGGTATTTTTCGTTCTTTTACAGGGCCAAGCTTTGGAACTTTAGTAGGTGCAATTGTGCCTAAAGAAATTTTACAAAATGGTATTAGCTGGAACCAAGGCACTTGGTTATCTGCATCAGTTATTGGTCACGCATTGGTTGGGTTTTTAATTGCAGCAATTGGTATTAATGGGGCATTAGCAGTTATTGTGGCATTGGTAGCAGCAGGTTTTTATTTTATTTTTCAATTAAAACCATACCCTCCTGTAGCTGCTAAAAAGCACGATAAAATATGGAATAATATTGCCGAAGGGTTAAGATATGTTTATAAAACAAAAGAACTATTGGGTGCTTTAACACTTGATTTATTTGCTGTACTATTTGGTGGTGCAGTAGCAATGATTCCTGTGTTTAGTAAAGATATTTTAAAAGTGGGGCCAGTTGGTTTTGGCTGGCTAAATGCAGCAACCGATTTAGGTGCTATTATTTGCATTGTCACGATTTTGCGTTTCCCTTTAAAAACACATCAAGGTAAAAAACTATTACTTTCTGTTGCAGGTTTTGGGGCTTGCATTGTTGTATTTGCCATATCAAAAGTGTTTTGGTTATCCTTTGTAGCACTGTTGTTTAGTGGTATTTTAGATGGTGTAAGTGTGGTGGTGCGTGGCACTATTGCACAACTTAAAACACCTGCCGAAATGCGTGGCAGAGTAATGAGTGTTACCAGTATGTTTATTAATAGCAGCAACGAACTTGGGCAGTTTGAAAGTGGTTTAACTGCACGTTATATGGGCAATGTAGTTTCTGTTGTTTTTGGAGGTTGTGTAACCATTGGTGTTGCAGCTTTTTCTTGGTTTAAATCCCCCACCTTAAAAGATTTGAAGTATTAGACTGGTGTATATTTTATGAGTATATTAAATACGATTACAGGCAAACAAGAAATCAAAGAAATAATTATTAAATAACCTAAACTATAGCCTTTATCTAAAATTCAGATAAAGGCTTTTTTATTATGAAAAGAGTAATTTATTTAGTAGCTATATTTTCATTCTTTTACATTTCCCAAGCAAAGAGTCAAACTAATTTAGTTACCAATCCAAGTTTTGAAATCTACACATCTTGCCCACCTGGGTATATTAATCTTTGTCCACCGTGGGTGAACCCTACAACTTCAACAAATGGTACGTATCTAACAATTTTCTTCAATAAGTGTAGTTCAAATGGATGTTGTGGTGTTCCATCCAACATTTTTGGGTCTGGCTATCAATATGCCAGAACTGGGAATAGTTATGCAACAGCTTTTTTTTTGCAAGCCATAGGTGGGAATGTAAGAGATTATTCACAAATACCATTAACAGATAGTTTAAAAAGTGGGCATTGTTATTATGTAGAATTCTATGTTAATTTAGTCAACAGGTCAGCCTATGCCTGCAATAATATAGGTTTATATATCAGCAAAACTGCACCAACATTTACCCCTGGTCAGGTAATAGCTGCAAACCCACAAATAATAAACTACAGCAACAAAATTATAAGCGATACTTTAAACTGGATAAAGGTTAGTGGCATATATATAGCACAGGGTGGAGAACAATATATCACTATCGGCAATTTTAAACCCGATGCACAAACAGATACTTTAATCACACATAATCCCTTAGCTGCAAATTGTGCCCAATACAATATTGATGACGTTTCAGTAATTCCCTTAGATAGTTTTAATTTAAAAGTCGATGCCGGTTCAGATGCATCCATAGCAAATGTGGGCGACAGTGTTTTTATAGGTAGTTTAACAAATGGTTTAACAGGTGTTAAATGGTATAATGCAAACAATATTGAAATAACAAATAAAGCAGGGGTCCCTGGCTTTTATGTCAAACCTGCTGCAAGCACATTTTATATAATTGAACAAACTATTTGCGGGTACTATTCGCGAGATACAGTTAATATAACTGTTGGTACCGTTCCATTAAAGTTTATTTCTTATTCCGTCATTGCGAGTGCAACGAAGCAATCTGTTGAAAACATTTGGACTACAGCCAACGAAATAAATGTTTCGCATTTTAACATACAGCGTAGTTTAAATGGTAGCGTTTTTACAACTATTGGTAAACTTTCAGCAAATAATAAAAGTTATAATGAGTATAGTTTTATAGATGTCCAATTCCCCTCGTTGGAGGGGTTAGGGGTGGTTTATTATAAAATTGAAAGTGTAGATTTTAACGGCAGAAAACAATACAGTGAAACAAGAACATTAAATCTTAAACCTCAAACTTTAAATGGCATTAGCATTTATCCAAACCCATCAAAAGGCATCATAACAATAACACTACCTGCAACTGACAAAGGCTTTAAAACATTAAAAGTAACCAATGCCTATGGCAAAACAATTGCCGAACGCAATATTTTTGATAGAGTGATTATGATGGATTTAAAAACACCAGCAGGTGTATATTTCCTAAATATTACAAACATTATAACAGGTAAAACAGAAACACAAAAACTAATCATTAACAATTAATCAATTTAAACAATCTACTAAAAAGCTGCTCTAACCAAGCAGCTTTTTTATTTCCCGCAAGCTCCAAACACCCTTGCAACAACCTTGCGGGTAGTTCCGCAAGCT
>JANYEB010000064.1 GCA_025363355.1 Chitinophagaceae bacterium
TAGTCCTCCCTCAAAAACTTTGAAACACACTGTATCATTATCTTTAAGATATTAACAGGCTATAAAAGGTTGCAATATTTTATCCTATTTTTATAAAATCTTGCATTTTTTTTATGTTATCAAAGCCAAAACATACTGCTCAAACTAGTTTTTTCCTTTCGTTAGAAGAGCAGTTAAACCATCAGCACCCACTTTATTTATTAGCCAATAGCATCGATTGGAGTGTTTTTGAAGCAGCATTTTCCAAGCATTATAGTGCTACAATGGGTAAGCCATCCAAGCCCATTAGGTTAATGGTATCATTACTTATTTTAAAGCAATTAAGAAATTTGAGTGATGAGAATTTAGTAGTAGCTTGGAGTGAGAATTTGTATTTTCAATACTTTGGTGGTGAGCAATATTTTGTACCTAAAGAACCTTGCAGTTCCACAGAATTAGTTGAGTTTAGAAAACGAATTGGTGTAGAAGGCGTAGAACTTATTTTAAAAGAAAGTATTAGAGTCAATGGTAAAGATGGAGATGAAGATACCTTGAGTGCAGACACGACTGTTCAAGAAAAAAACATCACGTATCCTACTGATACCAAGCTGCACAAAAAGATAATAGCCAAGTGTATTGGCATAGCTAAAGCTGAAGACATTGAGCTTCGCCAGAGTTATAAATTTACTTTAAAAAAGTTGAATACACTGCTTCGTTTTCAGCACACAAAAAATGGTAGTAAACAAGCCAGAAAAGCAAGAAAGAAAATAAAAACGATTGCAGGTAGATTGGTAAGAGAAATTGTTAGAAACCTTGATGAACATAGGCTTTTACAACATCAGACGCAGTTAGACATTTACCAAAGAGTATTGCTTCAAAAGCGAAGTGATAGCAATAAAATTTATAGCTTACACGAACCTGAAGTGAAGTGTTTTACCAAGGGAAAAGAGCATAAGAAATTTGAGTTTGGCAGTAAGGCAGCTTTGCTTATTACGCAAACAACAAACGTCATTGTAGGAGCATTAAACTTTAGCGAAAACATACACGATTCCAAAACCTTACCAGCCGTTATAGAACAATATGAAAGGCTTAAAGAAAAGAAACCTAAAGCCATTTTTGCAGACAGAGGATACCGAGGACCAAAGACAGTTAATGAAGTAAACATTTACACGCCCAAACCACAAACAAATATTACTAAAGCACAACGCAAAAAACATTGCAGGCGTGCAGCTATAGAACCAGTGATAGGACATTTAAAACACGACTATAGATTAATCAACAATTATTTAAAAGGAACAATTGGTGATGCCATTAATTTAATGCTAAGTGCTGCTGCAATGAACTTTAAACGAGTCATCAACCTCTGGCTTACAGAGGCTAACTTTTGTTGGAAACTTATCTGCAACTTCATCGCAAATATTTATTGGCAATTTTATGCTCTAAAATGAAAATGACTTTTTGAGGGACGACTAACTAACCAAGCGTATTAACACAAATATTTCTATCAAGTTTAATCTGTTTAATCAGTGAAATCCGTGTTCCAACTATTATGTAATTAATGGTAATTCAACAAAAAAAGTAGTGCCTTGTTTGCTTGTTTCAAACCAAATTTTACCATTAGCATTTTCTACAATGCCTTTGCAAATTGCAAGCCCTAAGCCAGTTCCAGAAGATTTAGTAGTGAAATTCAATGTGAATATTTTTGCTTGCAATTCTTCTGTAATACCGCAACCATCATCTTTAACAGATGTGATTACAGAGGTGTTATTTACAGTTTGATTAATGTAAATTTTTACAGCATCTTTTTGTGTTGAGGCTTCTATTGCATTTTTTATAAGATTAGTAAATAACCTCATCATTTGAATTTTATCTGCAATTACAAAAACATCTTTTATAGCTAGATTATTTTCAATATTAATCTTTGAATCAACTGCATAAAGATTAATTAAGCTTGATATAATTTCGTTTAAATTAACTTGTTCAAGATTATTATTTCCAATGTTTGCAAACTGAGAGAACTCGCTTGCTATAGTTGTAAGTTGATCTATTTGTTCAACCAATGTTCCAATAACATTTTTTGAAAGTTGTTTTATGTTAGGAGCATTCTCATCAATATTTTTTTGAAGATATTGAATGCTTAATTTCATTGGTGTAAGCGGATTTTTTATTTCGTGTGCAACCTGCATTGCCATTTCTTTCCAGGCTTTTTCTCTTTGGCTTAATGCAAATGCTTTTGCAGTTTCATCTAACTTTCTCACCATTATATTATACTCTTTTACCAAAGCTCCAATTTCATCATCTTTATTCCAAACAATTTCATCGTTATGACTTTGCCAATTAACGGCTTTCATTTTTTCTTTAATCAACTTAAATGAACTAGTTATTTTATTGGTGATAAGGTAAGCAATTGCTCCAGCTAATAAAAATATAAAAGCATTCAAATTCATTAGTGTTGCAATAAAACCAGACATTTCTTGATTCAACTCTGCCTGTGAATTTAAGTATGGAATATTTACACAAGCAATGGCTTTGCCATCATCATTTACAATAGGTTTATATAAACTTAAAAAAGGGAGTAACCCAATTTTTTCCTCTTGTTTAAACGTACTCTGTTTGTCTATAAATATTTGTTTAAAAGCAATTGGGTTTATTTTATTATCAACTAATTTTCTGTTATAAATATAAGGTTGTGTGGTAGCAATAATAGAACCTGTAATGTCAAATAAATTCAAATCAAGTGCTTGTTGCTCAGATAATCTTTGTAGTAAATCTTGAATCTTACTGTTATCAAGTGAATCGTTTTTTATTAAACTATTTTCAATTTCAACTGCAGAATAATTGATAGATTTTACAAGCCTGTCTTGACTTGTTTGGTTAAATTTATTAATGAAAAAAAGTATGGTAACAATACCAATAATAATAAAGGATACAACTGATGAAAAAACTAAAGTTGCTAATATTTGATTTCGAATATCTAGCTTAAAAATCTTAAAAGTTAACAGATGTGTTTTGATTTTCTCTTTTGGAAAATCTAATATATATAATAAGAAAATAATGATTAAAAATGAGAAAAATAAATAGGCAAAAAGCGTAATAAAATCAAGTAAAATTCTGGTGTTTTTTACAACAACAACAGCGTTGAATTTTGTTGGTTGAAATGTTAACACGCTAGCATTACCAATATTCTCAACAGCATACATTTGTTGAATTGCAGGCTTGTTTTTCAAGAAAAAATAATTGCCGTTTTCCTCTTTTAATTTTCCTGAATCATATAATGCAAAAGGGTAGGAGTATTGCAAATCATCATCTTGTCCTTGACGAAAAAGTTCAGGTAAAACACCTTTATTTTTATTCTTTTTTGGATGTAGAAAAATAAATAGTTGACATAGTAGTTGATCGTTATTATCAAGTATTAATTTTTTATAGATATAGCTATTTTCTGCTACAGTATTTGCAATGCTAAATAAGCCATCTAAACCAATCGATTTGCCAGATGTTGTAATACTTTTGTTCCATCTGTCAGTAGTAGAGCTATCATTATTAAAAATAGATTTACAATCTTTATCAAATAAATAAATATTGGTTTCAAACTTGTTTAAGTAGCCCGAAAAATTTTCGGCAATCAAACTATCTTTTATAAAAGTTGTGGTTTTAGGATTGCTGAATCTGTGAAAATTTTTTTGAAAAAAAGCATCATTAAAACCAGTAGTTGCAATATTCAAAAGATTTTCAGTAATAGCATCTGTTTGCAAATATATTTTTTCTGCAATTTTTTTTCTTTGCTCAATCTCTAATGATTTACTGTAAAGAATAATTAAAGTTGATGTAGATGTAGTGAAATATATAATCCAGAATAAAGGAATTGCAAAGCCAGATTTTATTGAGTTTTTATTGATATCATTTACTTTTTGAACTATTAGAATGTAAACAATAATCCACGTTATTACAATTAAAGTTGGCTCTATTTTATAATCTACTTGTAAACTTTCAAATGCAATAACAACAGCACTTGTAAGAATAATTATTATAATTTGTTTTACAGTTGACTGCTTTTTTGCACTTGCATTGTTTAAGAGCAATGATGTTATTTTATAATAAATAACAAACAAAAAACCTATTTCTATAAAAGCTATAGCACTATAAATATTTAGGCTAAAAAAATTGCTTACATCAAAAGATATTTTAGAATCTATTACTAAACTTTTTAGGAGGTTGGCAAATGCTATGCTGATAATAGTTAACACAACTAGCTTGGTAGTATCAACTATTTCTTTTGTTTTTCTTTTTAGTAAGCTTACATTTTTTTGATAATTTTTTTCAAAAAATAGTAATAACAAATATGCTACTACAGAATTTAAAATTAAATCTCCAAGCGAGGGATGCAAAGCATTTGAAGCATAAATCGATGGATCGAACAATAGTAGTTTTGCAGTAATAAATGGAAATGAAAAGTAATAGCTTAGCAATCTAAAACTTATTAAAATGACAGCTAATAAAGCAAATGCAAGATTAAATCCAATAGTTTTAGAAAGTTGTTTGCACTTAATAAATGCAAAGCGAAGAAATAATATCAGCGAAAAAACTCGTAATAAAATTGTAATCCAATTATAAGAAAAAAAGAAACCAGCTTGCGTTTTCTTCAAATAGAAAAGTGTATTTCCTGTAACACTTTTAATAGCAATTGATGTTTGCTTATCGCTTATCTCGAAATATTTTTCGTAGGTATTTAAATTGTCGAAACTTGATTTTAAATATTTATTTTTAATAAAATAATTCCACTTAATAGGGATGGTAGCAATTAGTAATAAGTTCTTTTTTTCTCCTAATCTGCGTCTTATAATTTCAAAAGTTCCATTCTCATAATTAACAATATAATTACTGTCTTTTAAATTTATATCACTTTCTTTTAAGTGATAATTATTATTGCTCCAAGCTTTAAGGGTAAAGCTAGAATCGCTTTTAATGCTGTATAAAAAAACACCATATTGTTTTTCTACAAGATTTGTAAAAGCAATTTTGTTTGCATCAGCATTGCAATCATTTAAAAAATCTTTATTGTTTAATAAAGCTTCAACATCTTTTTCTTTAGCATTAATAACATTCTGAAACTGTTGTTGAACATTTTCTGCTAAGTATTTTTTATTACTAAAGTTTTGTGTTAGCAAAGAGATAGCATACAATGCAATTGCTAATGCAACAATTAAGTAATTGCTTTTTTTAGAGAAAATATGTTTGATGCTTTTTAGCAATGAATATCTTTTTTTATTACGTTCCAAATGTCATCCATTTCTTGCAGGCTCATATCAGCAAGATTCTTGCCACTTTGCAATGCCACTTCCTCCATCTTTTTAAAGCGGGCAATAAATTTTTTGTTTACTTTTTCTAAGGCAACATCTGCATCAATATTTAAAAACCTAGAGTAATTGAGTAAGCTAAAAAATACATCGCCAAATTCCTCTTCAATATGTTGTTGATTGTTCGATTGCACTGCTTCTTGCAGCTCATTCATTTCTTCTTCAACTTTCTTCCAAACATCTTCTTTATTATCCCATTCAAATCCTACTTTTTTTGCTTTCTCTTGAATACAAACTGCTTTGGGCAAAGAACTCATTGAATTGGGTACACCACTTAAAACACTTTTCTTTCCCTCAGCCATTTTGATTTTTTCCCAATTTCTTTTCACATCAGTTTCGTCATTCACTTTCACATCTCCATAAATATGTGGATGCCTATTGATGAGTTTTTTTGAAATGCCATCAATTACATCATCAATGGTAAATTTATTTTCTTCAGCACCTATTTTCGAGTAGAATAAAATATGCAACAATAAATCGCCCAACTCTTCTTTAACATCATTCCAGTTGTTTTCTAAAATGGCATCTGCAAGTTCATAGGTTTCTTCAATAGTCATACTTCGTAAAGTATGAATTGTTTGTTTTTTATCCCAAGGGCATTGTTCCCTTAACTCGTTCATTATTTGAATTAAATCTTGAAACGTATGTTTTTTATTTGTCATTTTTTAAATGGCTTTAACAGAATAAATTAATAATAAAGTGCTTACAACGAAAAGAATAATAAGGCAAGAAAGGGTGAGTAATATAAACTTCAATATTGTTTTAGTTCTGCTTTGTTGATAATAGTTTCTAAGACCTTTATATGTGTATAGCATTGCTGAAACTATAGCAATCATAGTTATTATTTCTACTATTTCAATACCCATTAGGTTAAGCAAACTATTTATCCAAGTGCTGCATAGAATTAGAATAAAAGTGAAACTAAATAAATAGATAGAAAACAGCAAATGATTAACGTAGTTATACTTTTTATTTCTAATATAAAACAGCATTAAAAATAAAGCATAAAAGGGCAATGCAATAAACAATCCTTTAGGAATTGAATGCAGCATTGTTTCTTCCATTCTTTTAGTAAATTCTTCTTTAGAAGAATATTGTCTTTCCTTTTTTTCAAGATAGCGTTGAAACCAACCTAACTTCACGTTGATGTTTCTTCCCTTTTTTTTGCGTAAATGTGTATTGTCAATCTTTGCATAGTCCAAGCTATCAGATGCAAAACCCATCTTACTAGACGAATCAATTTTAAACTTAGCAATATCCTTGTTTATGATGGCTATAAAACTATCTGCAATTAATTTTCTCTCTTGCAATGCAACAGTATCTTTTTCTAAATCTTGTCGCACTTCTTCTTTTTTGTCGTTCAGTTCTTTTAAATGTCTCTCATACTGTTCTTTTTTTGTTTCGTGTTCATTGCCATAGAAACTAAACATTATTAAAAAAAAGAAAGCCGATACAAAAATGTATAATCTAATGGGGTGGAGATAATCTGCACGTCTGCCTCTTGTATGTTCCTCTGCCAAAAAACCAGGTTTGAATAATAAATATTTTAGTGTACTAAAAAACTTGCCATCAAAATGTATTAAATCGAATAAGAAGTGCGTAACTAAATGCCAAAAGCTTTCGTGAGTTTCTAAATTTTCCTGTCCGCAAACGTGGCAAAACCTGCCATAAATAGCTGCATTACAGTTAAGACAAACTTTTTCTTCTCTTTCTTTTAAATGAGACACGTTATAAATTTTGCTAAAAATAAGGAGTAGCAGCTTAATATATTATCTTGAAGGAACATATAGTGGATAAAACTATCCGTATTCGTGTTTTCAATAGAATAATGCTAGTAAAGCTGTGACAAAATTCTTGTGACAGAAAAAAATGTCACAAAAAAGTTGTCACAAAAATAATTCTCGAATATTTATAACATTTTTTACATAACATTTTATTTTGTTATAAAGAAAATGTTATAAACCTTCACTACAATGGCATAATATTTTAACGATTAACTTGATACCTATTATTTTTGATGCGATTATTAATCATTATGAAAATATATTTTAAATTTTTGAGCATTGTTTTAATTGGATTAGTTCAGCAAGCCAATGCCCAGTTTTACTTCAGCGATATTCTATCTAATCAAACTGCTAATAGCAATTATCTTAATTTTAAGAATAATAAAATTAGAAAAATAACTATTACCAATACTCCTGCAACTGCCAAAGAAGGAGAGCAGCAAGATGGCATTACTGTTACTCAAAATTTTTCTGCCGATTGGAGTAGCTTAAAAACTGAAACCAATTTATCAATTGGTATGAAATCTACTTCAACTACTACTTATAAAAATAACAAAATAGTAAAAAAAGAAGATGAAAGCAAGAATGTAAATGCTGTTGTAGATTATGAATATAATGCTGCAGGAAAATTTATTAGCATTTATTCTGCAAGTGATGATACATCGGTTAACAAAGGCTTTTACGAAAAGCATATCTGGATGTATGATGCACAGGGGCAACCTGCCAAAATGCTTAAAATAAAAAATGGTGTAGATACCACAACTATTAAATTTTTTAAAGATGAGCAAAACAATATTGCAGAAGAAAGATGGATGAATGCTGGTAAAATAATTGAAACTTATTACTACTACTACAACGAGAAAAATATGCTAACAGATATTGTTAAGTTTAATTTGAAAGTAGAAAAAATGTTACCAGAATTTTTGTTTGAGTATGATGAAAACAATCTAGTTAGCAAAATGACTCAAATACCTTTTGGAAGTAGTAATTATTTTGTATGGCATTATGCTTATGGTGATAAAAATTTAAAACTTGCCGATTTTTGCTACAGCAAAAGCGGAGAATTACTGGGCAAAACAGAATACGCTTACGAACAATAATTTACAGACGCAATATTTTAGTGTATTCAAAATGCTGGTCTTCGTCTAAATCTGTAATCACAAAACCTGCGTTTCTTTTTTTGCACTCGGCTTCAATTAAAGCAGCAGCCTTGGTTATATTATTATTATCTAAATGGCTAAAAGGTTCATCCATTAACAACAATTCAAATGGCTGAATTAATGCCCTTATAATACAAATTCTTTGTTGCTCTCCATAACTGCATTTGCCAGTTTGTTGGTTTAAAATGTGAGTGATACCAAGTATTTCAGCCATTTCATCAATCTTTTCTGAAGGATAAAAAGGCTCAGTCATCGTTCTTTTTAATTCAATATTTTCCTTTGCTGTAAGTTGTGGAAACAATCTTAAATCTTGAAAAATAATACTTAATTTATTTTGTCTATAACTAGCTATATCAGTACTATTAATGGTTTGTATGTTTGCATTATCATAAAAA
This sequence comes from Chitinophagaceae bacterium, assembly GCA_025363355.1. GTDB lineage: Bacteria > Bacteroidota > Bacteroidia > Chitinophagales > Chitinophagaceae > CAIVPM01. The sequence goes on from JANYEB010000064.1 coordinate 8,673, forward strand.
ATTATTCCTTCATAATCGTTTCTAAGGTTATATAAAAAGTGCATTAAAGTTGTTTTGCCTGTACCACTTGGTGCAACAATTTTTGTAAGTTCGTTTTTGCTAAAACTAATTTCTCTATTCCAAATATCTTTTTGAG
>JANYEB010000075.1 GCA_025363355.1 Chitinophagaceae bacterium
CAAAAAGCGGCTTATTGAAAGAGTTTGGTTATGTTTCTGGTATTAATATAATGGCGTTGTTTTTTATCTCTTTATTGTTGATTCCGTCTGTACTTAGCTATCTCCCAGCACCAAGTAATAAACAAATGCAATATCTTAATAACAAGATATTGGAAAAGGTGTTGGTTAAAATTGAAAGCTGGGCAATGCATCATTCTAAGTGGGTTTATGCAGTTTCAATTGTAGTATTACTCGTTTCGTTAGGAGGTATTTTTAGGTTAAAAAAGGAAGGATTTATTGTAGATGATTTACCAAAGAAAGATGTTATATATACAGACCTAAAATGGTTTGAAACCAATTTTAAAGGTATCATGCCATTAGAAATTGTTATTGATACTAAAAAGAAAAAAGGGTTACAACGCAATATGCAACCCATTGAAAAAATAGAAGCATTTAGCAATTACATAGACTCAAACCCCAATACAGCAAAGCCTTTGAGTTTTGTAGATGGATTAAAATTTTCTAAACAAGCATATTTCGATGGCGATAGCAACAGCTTTGCAATTCCTAATGGAATGGCAGAAATGGCATTAATGAGTCAGTATATGCAACCAGAAAATAACACCTCAACAACTAATAAAAAGGGAATTGGTGCATTGATGAATAACTTTATTGATAGTAACAGGCAGTTAGCAAGAATTTCTGTTAATATGAAGGATATAGGCAGCAAACAATTACCATTATTAATTAATGATTTTGAAAGAAAGGGTAAAGAAATATTTGATTCAACAAAATACAACATCACTTTTACTGGCAGTAGTGTTGCATTTTTAGAAGGCTCATCTTTCATCATTAATGGTTTGAAAGAAAGCGTTATTTATGCTTTTATTTTGATAGCAATTTGTATGTTGTATCTGTTTCGTTCGTTACGAGTTTTATTCTGCTCTTTAATTCCCAACATTCTGCCTTTGGTTATCACAGCAGGTGTAATGGGTTGGGTTGGCATTGCACTAAAACCTTCTACAGTATTAGTTTTCAGCGTTGCTCTAGGAATTGTAATTGATGTGACGATTAGATTTTTAGTTAACTACAGGCAAGAGTTGCAACACTATAACAATAACGTTCAAGCAACTTTAATACAAACTATAAAACATACTGGTCTTAGTATTATTTACACATCGTTAGTGTTAATTACGGGATTCATTATTTTTTGCTTTAGCAGTTTTGGTGGCACACAAGCTTTAGGTTGGTTAACATCTCTAACATTAGTTGTTGGAACAATAACGAATTTAGTTTTATTGCCAGTATTGATGTTGGGAATTATGAAAAAGAAAACTACTTCATTATGATTTTAGTAACAGGTGCCACAGGTTTAGTAGGCTCACATTTAATTAAAGAATTATCTAAAACAAATAGTTTAATTGTAGCTCTGTACAATAAAACAAAACCACCTGCTGAATTAGAAAAATTTGCCACTTGGAAACAAGTAGATATTTTAGATGTTACTGCTTTAGAAGATGCTATGCAAGGCATTAAACAAGTATATCATTGTGCTGCTATGGTTTCTTTTAATCCAAAAGAGAGGGCATTATTACGCCGATTAAATATTGAAGGAACAACTAATGTTGTGAATGCTTGTATCAATGCAAATGTTGAAAAATTGGTTCACGTTAGTTCTGTTGCTGCACTAGATAAAAAAACTAGTGGCTTGGTTACAGAGAAAGCAAATACTGTAATTGATGATGATAATAGCGAGTACGGCAAAACAAAATATTTGTCTGAAATGCAAGTTTGGCGTGGCATTGGTGAAGGATTGAATGCAGTGATTGTAAATCCATCTATAATACTTGGTGCTGGAAATTGGGATGCTGGTTCAACAGCAATTTTTAAATCTGCGTACAATGAATTTCCTTGGTATACCAATGGTAGCAATGGTTTCGTTGATGTTGATGATGTTGTAAAGGCAATGATATTATTAATGAATTCATCTGTAACAAACGAAAGGTTTATTTTAAGTGGATGGAATTTAACTTATAAAAATGTGTTTAATGAAATTGCAAAAGCATTTAATAAAAAACAATCTCACAAAAAGGTAACCCCATTTTTAGCAGCAATAGTTTGGCGAATAGAGAAGTTGAAAAGTATGATTACAGGCTCAAATCCTTTGTTAACGAAGGAAACAGCAACATCTGCCCAAACAAAAATTGAATATGATAATAGCAAACTGTTAAAACAATTTCCAGAATTTAGGTATTCATCTTTTGAAAAATCTATTGCAAAAATTTGTGAAGAGTTGAAAGTAAAATACAGCTTCAGTAATTTTTAGCTCATCATCTTTTTCCATAATTCAGGAATGCGTTTTACCCAAACCATTTCACGTTTTTTATCACCAAAATTTATTGCAGGTGTTCCCCAATAAACATTGTTTCCTTCAATGTTTCCAACAACTCCAGACTGACCCATTACAACAGCACCACTTCCAATGGTGATTGTTTTATTTACTCCCACTTGACCCCAAAGTGTAACACCATCTTCAATAACAGTTGCACCAGCAATACCAACTTGAGCAGCAAACAAACAATTTTTTCCTACAGAAACATCGTGTCCAATATGCACTTGATTGTCCATAATGGTTCCTCTGCCAATTCTTGTTTCAGCAGTAACACCTCTATCAATCGTGCAGCCAGAACCAATTTCAACATTATCTTCTATCACCACATTGCCACAACTTTTCATTCTTTTATACCAAACTTCCCTATTCTTTTTTGTGTTGTAATAAAACGCATCACTGCCAATTACTGTTCCACTTTGTATCACAACATTATCACCAATAACTGTATAATCTAATATTGAAACATTGGGATGAATAACACAATTTCTTCCAATCACAACTTCGTTCCCAATAAAACTATTTGGCATAATAACAGAACCTTCACCAATCATTGCAGTATCGCTAATTGATTTTGTTGCAGGCGTAAAAGGCTTGTATGTTTCAACAATTTTTAAGTATGCTTCAAATGGTTCTTGAGTAAATAAAAGTGTTTTTCCTTCTGGTATCAAAACTTCTTGTGTGTTAATGATAACAATGGTTGCAGCACTATTTAAACATTTATCATAATACTTTGGATGGTCAACAAAACATATATCGCCAACCTCAACTTTATGTATTTCGTTAATGCCTTTTGCAATATTATTTTCATTGCCAATAACTGTTGCATTTATTAATGTCGCAAGCGATGTCATTGAAAGTGGAGAAGAAAATTTCATATAAAAAATTGTAAGAGCAAAAATAGATAGAACTTGTTTGCATAAAATATTTTCATACAAAAAATAAATCATACAAAAATACAAATACTGTGAAGCTCTTTATTCATAGTATTTTCAGCGAATTTATTTCTATAAAATAAGATGTATTTTTTCAGTTGTATGAATAATTTAAACAACGCTATTCACATTTTATTTTTTAATGTGAATAAAATGTTTGCACTATTTTTTTATAAGTAATGCAAACTGTTTTAATATTGTATCGGAAACGAAAGTTTCTGGTACTTACTAACCCATCCATATACAAAGTCTCGTTTTTTTGCGAGACTTTTTTATTTTACATATTAGCTGAAATGCCTATAAACAAAGCGTTTGAAGACATATAATTATTATATTATTTATAAACCATTTCAAGTGCTATCTCAATTTTCAAAAGAAGGAGATAAAAAAACACTTGCAGATTTATTTGATGTTGAGAAAGATGTTTACCCTGTTGGAAGATTAGATTATGATAGTGAAGGTTTATTAATTTTAACGAATGATAAACAACTTAATAATCGTTTATTAAATCCAATGTTTAAACATAAAAAAGAGTACTATGCACAAGTTGATGGAACAATAACTGATGATGCAATTAATAAATTACAACAAGGTGTTACTATAAATATTGATGGTAAATTGTATAATACAAAAACAGCAATAGCAAGAGTTTTAGAGAATCCAATTGTTTGTGAAAGAACCCCCCCAATTCGTTTTAGAAAAGACATTCCAACAAGTTGGATTAGTTTAATTTTAACTGAAGGAAAAAATAGACAAGTACGTAAAATGACTGCTGCTGTTGGTTTCCCAACACTCAGATTAATAAGAAATAGTATAGAAAATATTTATTTAGATGCAATGAAGCCAGGAGAAATTATTTCAATATCAAAAGTACCTTTATATAAGAAATTGTTTAATGAATAGTTAAACAACACCATATTTTTTTTGTACGACGTCTGCAATCTTTTGCTTTTATGATAGTGAAATTTTAAGTACAATTTTTTTATTTCATCATTCAAATAACTTCTACGAACCAAGTCTTCAACTTGTTCTTTTTGGTGGTAAGTAGGTTTATTTCTTTAATTGATGTGTGATACAATATTTTTTAAAGATTAAACTAATAATTCGTGCATTCGTGGCACTTCTTTTCAAACCCTATCTTCGCAACCATTTTTAAGCAAATAATATGAGCCAACATTTAAGCGAACAAGAATTAATACGCAGAGAAAAATTACAAAAATTAAACGAACAAGGCATAGATGCTTATCCTGCTGCTTTGTATCCTATTTCTCATTATTCAACAGATATTAAAGACCAGTTTACAGAAGAAACAAAAGAGCAATTTGCAGAAGTTTGTGTAGCTGGTCGTGTAATGAGTATTGGCGATAAAGGCAAGGTTCTCTTTGTCAAAATTCAAGATACAAAAGGCATTTTTCAGTTATATGTTAAGAAAGATGAGATTTGCCCTAATGAAGATAAAACTCTCTGGGATCTCGTTGTTAAGCCTTTAGACATTGGTGATATTATAGGTGCAACTGGTTATGTTTTTATCACCAAAACTGGTGAAACAAGTTTGCATACACAAACATTTACATTGCTTACAAAATGCTTAAAACCCTTGCCTGTTGTAAAACGTGATGAAGAAGGCAATGTGTTTGATGAAGTTACTGATCCTGAATTTAAATACAGACAACGTTATGCCGATTTAATTGTAAATCCCGATATTAAAAAAACATTCATTGGTCGCACAACCATCATCAATACCATTCGTAATTTCCTTAACGAACAAGGTGCTTTAGAAGTTGATACACCTGTGTTGCAAAACATTCCTGGTGGTGCTGCTGCTCGTCCTTTTATTACACATCACAATGCTTTAGATGTTCCTTTTTACTTGCGTATTGCAAATGAACTTTACCTTAAAAGGCTTATCGTTGGTGGGTTTGATTGGGTGTATGAGTTTAGCAGAAATTTTAGAAACGAAGGAATGGATAGAACACACAATCCTGAATTTACTGTGCTTGAATGGTACACTGCCTACAAAGATTATTTCTGGATGATGGAAATAACAGAAACTTTATTAGAGAAAATTGCAATGGCTGTTCACGGCAAAACTGACGTTCAAGTTGGTGAAAAAATAATCAGTTTTAAAGCTCCATTTAAACGCATTACCATTTTTGATGCTATCAAAGAAAACACTGGAATTGATATTAGTGAAATGGAAGAACCTGCTTTAAGAGAGGTTTGTGCAACCCTGAAAATTCAAGTGCCAAACAATATTGGCAAAGGAAAATTGATAGATGAAATTTTTGGTGCAACCAGCGAGCACACTTATTCTCAGCCAACTTTTATAATGGATTATCCTGTTGAAATGAGTCCATTAACAAAAAAACATAGAAGCAAAAAAGGCTTGGTAGAACGTTTTGAATTGATGATTAATGGAAAGGAAGTTGCCAATGCTTATAGCGAGTTAAACGACCCAATTGATCAACGTGAACGTTTTGAAGAACAAATAAAACTAATGGAACGTGGAGATGATGAAGCAATGTTTATTGACCACGATTTTTTAAGAGCATTAGAATATGGAATGCCTCCTACAAGTGGCATTGGCATTGGCATTGACAGATTATGTATGATGATTTTAAATCAGCCAAGTATACAGGATGTATTATTATTCCCTCAAATGAGACCAGAGAAACAAGATTAATATTCTAACTTATTTTGATATAAAACAAAGAGGCGATTCGTTATGAATCGCCTCTTTGTTTTATTCATCTTCCTCGGTAAGATGAATGATTTTGTCCTGTTGCTTTTTTAGGAAACTCAGCATTTCTATTATCGCTTTTTTGAAAAGAACTCTTAGCACCAAAACTTCTTTGTGGGCGTTGTGGTTTTGGCAAAGCCTTTAACACAGTGTGATTCATTAAAGGGTAAGGATGATTTTCAACTAATGGAATTTGTTTGCCAATTAGTTTTTGAATATCACGTAAATATTCTTTTTCCTCTGCATCACAAAATGCAATGGCAATACCACTTGCACCAGCTCTGCCTGTCCTTCCAATTCTATGTACATAAGATTCTGGAACGTTCGGTAATTCGTAATTAATTACGTGAGTCAACTCATCAATATCAATTCCTCTTGCAGCAATATCTGTTGCAACCAGTACTCTTGTTTGTTTAGACTTAAAATTATTCAATGCATTTTGTCTGGCATTTTGAGATTTATTACCATGAATAGCTTCTGATCTAATACCAAGTTTTGATAAGCCTTCAGCAACTTTATTTGCACCGTGTTTAGTTCTTGTAAATACCAAAGCCCTTTCTATTTTTTGGTCTTTTAAAATATCAACCAATAAATGCTTTTTATTTTCCTTATCAATATGGTAAACAACCTGATTAATAATTTCAACAGTTGTTGATGCTGGCGTTACTTCTACTTTTGAAGGATTGTTTAAAATTGTATTAGACAATTCAACAATTGCAGGTGGCATTGTTGCAGAAAAAAACAATGATTGTCTTTTTGAAGGAAGTTTTGCAATCACTTTTTTAACGTCGTTCACAAATCCCATATCAAGCATTCTATCTGCTTCATCCAGCACAAAAAACTTAATGTGGTTTAAATCAACAAAACGTTGGTTCATTAAATCCAGTAATCTTCCTGGTGTTGCAATTAAAACATCTAAACCAAATTTTAATGCTTCTACTTGGCTAAACTGGTTTACACCACCAAAAATTACTTTGTATCTTAAGGGTGTGTTTCTACCATAATTTTCAAAACTTTCGCCAATTTGTATGGCAAGTTCTCTTGTGGGTGTAAGAATTAGGCTTCTTATTTCACGTTTTCCGGGAGCAATATTTCTATCCTCGCATAATAACTGAATAATAGGAATAGCAAATGCTGCTGTTTTTCCTGTGCCTGTTTGTGCTACTGCTAGTAAATCTTTTTTAGCTAATACCAATGGAATAGCTTGTTCCTGAATAGGGGTTGGCGTTGTATAGCCCTCGTTTTTTAGAGCCTTGAGTATAGGCTGAATTAAATTCAATTTCTCGAATGACATTATGAATGTTTTTAGACCAAATAAATATTGAAAAGGTTCTTAATCATTGGTCTGATGAGAAGGAATTCTTTGTGTAGTGTGGAATTAGAACTTTAGCGGATTCGCTTTAATTGCTGTAGAAAACAGGCTGTATTTGCTGCTTTATTAATACCTAACTTGGTGCAAACCTAAGGCAAATGGGCTTAGTAGGGTGATTTATTTTAAATTGTTCAATAGTTACAATTCATTTTAGTTTCACTTTATATTCGTTGCTTTAACGAATTTGCTATATGACCAAAAAAGAATATGGAATTTTAAGCCTGCCTGTAATTGTGGCTGCACTTGGCTATTTTGTTGATATTTATGATTTGTTATTGTTTAGCATTATTCGTGTTCCCTCTTTAAAATCGTTAGGTTTAAACGAAACCCAAATTGCAAACGATGGTTTAAAAATTATCAATATTCAAATGATTGGTTTATTGATAGGTGGAATTCTTTGGGGAATACTAGGCGACAAATTGGGTAGAATGAAAGTGCTCTTTGCTTCCATTATTTTATATTCTATTGGCAATATTGCCAATGGTTTTGTAGAAACAGTAAACCAATATGCTGCTGTGAGATTCTTTAGTGGTATAGGTTTAGCAGGTGAGCTTGGTGCAAGTATTACTTTGGTTAGTGAAATTTTATCAAAAGAAAAAAGAGGTCTAGGAACATCTGTTGTTGCAGGCATTGGTTTAGCAGGTGCTGTTTTTGCTTTTATTATGAAAGAAAATTTCGATTGGCGTATATGTTATTTTATTGGTGGTGGAATGGGGTTTTTATTGTTGTTTTTACGTGCGGGTGTTTTAGAATCATCTATGTTTAATTCAGCAAAAAGTGGAAATAAAAATATGGGCAATGCTTTTTTGCTTATTAATAACTGGAAGCGGTTTTCAAAGTACATTAAAGCAATTCTAATAGGTATTCCAACCTGGTATGTAATAGGTATTTTAATTACTTTCTCTGATAAGTTTGGAAAGGAAATGAATATTGTTGGAAAGATAGATCCAGGAAAAGCAATTATGTACGCCTATGTTGCTATTGCTATCAGCGATTTAATGGTTGGTTTTATCAGCCATTGGTTAAAGAGCAGAAAAAAAGCAATTGGTCTCTTTTACATTATCGCTATAGCTGCAATAGTTATGTATTTTAATTTGCAAGGACAATCAAATACCACACTTTATTGGGTTTGTGCTTTACTTGGTTTTGGAACAGGTTTTTGGGCATTGTTTGTAACAATGGCTGCAGAACAATTTGGAACCAATATTCGTGCAACAGCAACTACAACAGTTCCTAATATGGTGAGGGGTTCATTGGTGCTAGTTTCTATATTATTTACTTCTTTGCATCCAGCTTATGGTTATTTTAAAAGTGGTTGGATTACAGGAATTATCATAATGACGTTAGCAGTTTTTGCTCTAATATTTACACAAGAAACTTTTGGTAAAGACTTAAATTACATAGAAGAATAATTTTCCATTTGTCAGAGTTGTGTCATTCTTTCCCAATTTCTACGCTCACTTATTGCATTCACTATTATTTTGCACGCTTATAGATTTATAAGTTAACAAAGCAGTTTAGTTATGAAGTTTAGATTGTTATTATCAATTGTTTTATTGGGTTCTATTTCTCTTTTTGCACAAAAAAATATAGTGGATTCATCTAAAGAAAAGTATTTAGATGAGGTATTAATTACCACAAAACCTAATTTAAAAATAATCAACACTGCAAGAACTGTTGAAAGTCTTTCAATTGAAAAACTTAAAGCTAATGGCAGCAATACAATGCAAGGTTTTTTAAACACAGCAACAGGTGTTTATATGGTTGATATGGGTAACGAGCAACACGCTATGTCTATTCGTTTACCAATGGGTTACGACCCTTTGTATAATTATCTTGAAAATGGAATTCCACTTCGTCCTATTGGTATTTTTAATAACAATGAGTTGTTAGAACTGAACAGATTTTCATTGCAAAAAATAGAAATAGTTAAGGGCCCTTTTTCTAGTGGATATGGTGCACAGTCTGTGGGAGCATCTATTAATTTTATTCAAAATAGTTTTGCAAAAGCTAACAACGAAATTTCGTTTCAAAGCAATGGATATGGACATTGGGAAGCAACAGTTCAAACAAAAACAAATATTGGAAAATGGAAAACTTTAGTCAACTTTAATCAGTCTCAAAGAAGCGTAGATAAAGACTTGCATTTCGATTACAGCAAACAATCTTTTAGTTTAAGATTAGAAAAAACAATTGATGCAAATAATGAATTAGTGTTTCAAAACAACATCATTAATTATGTTGGTGATCAAAGAGATGGTTATGATATCACTAATTTCAACAATAGAAATTATAGTAGTTATGATAAATTTTCTGATAGAAAAACGCTGGCAATAAGAAACACTTTTCAATGGAAACATAAGAGCAAAACGGGTGATAATTTCAATTTTAATGTCTTCAATAGAATTATTGAAGAAAAGCAAAATCCATTTTATTTAATTAGTTATGCACCACCATTTACAGGGCAAATAACAAAAGACAAATTCACTAGTTTTGGTTTAAGCATTGATCATTCAAAAGTTAGTAACAATGGAAAGCTAACTTTTAGTCAATCATTGTATTTTGATTTTACGCCAAACAATAGATACACATCAAACTATATTTTGGTAAATAAAAATAGTGCTGGTGTTAACGTAAGTTTTGATGATAGCAAGGATAGTTTAATTACCAACTATAAAGCCAACTTAAAAAACATTGCAGCTAGTGTTGCTATTAATTATGCAGCTTCTCACAAACTAAAATTATATGCAGGTTTAAGAGGAGATATTTTAACGTATAATTTCACCAATTATTTATCAGCAGGCAATTCAAGTGGTGCAGCATCTGGCAATAACACATTTAATTCAATCAATCCAGAGGCTTCTGTATTGTATCAAATAAGTCAACAACAATCAGCATTTGCACAATTTAGCACAGGATTTACGCCACCAACTTTATCAAAAATGTATCGTAATGGTGCAACTACACCACAACTTTCTCCTGCTAAATATTATAACACAGAAATTGGCTATAAATTCATAAAAAAAGATTTTGCAGCACAAATAAGTTTATACAATATGGATGGTATTGATGAATTTATAAACGTGATTACAAGTGGTGGAACACAGGTTGTAAATGCAGGCAAAACTAATCATAACGGTGTAGAATTGCAATTGCATTATGCAAATAAAAATTTTGAGTTTAACTATAATCCAAGTTATGCAAAACATACTTTTAAAAACTATTCTGATGTTGATTACATGGGTAATGTCTTAAAGTATGATGGTAACGAAATTAATAGTGCCCCTAACTATTTGCACTATGCTAATGTGGCATACACTTTATCAAATTTTCACCAACTAAAATTTATTGCAGAGTGGAATAAAGTTGGTAGCTATCAAATCAACTCTTCTAATACAAAACAATACGAAGGCTACGATCTGTTTAATCTAAAATCTACCATCAGCTTAAACAAATTCTTCATCAATATTGGCATTAACAATTTGTTTGACAAAATTTATGCAACCAATGCAGATGGTACTTATGGCGTTAGATATTACCCAGGTTTACCTAGAACTTTACAAATTGGTTTAACCTATAAATTTTAATCTTTTATTAGTTCAATAGAAATTGTTTAGTTTGCAGCAAAACATTGAATTGTGATCTCCACTATGACAGCAACCAATATTACAGCAGCTAAAGAATCTGTTTCAAAAAAGAAACATCTCAACTTTTTAATCATTCGTTTTTCATCAATTGGAGATATTGTTTTAACAACACCTGCTATTCGTTGTTTAAAACAACAAATTGAGGGATGTACTGTTCATTTTGTTACAAAATCACAGCACGCACCCATACTTAAAAGCAATCCATATATTGATAAGGTAATTGAATACACCAAAGATTGGGATATGCTGATGCGAGAACTTAAATCTTGTAATTACGATTACATTATAGACCTTCATAATAATGCAAGATCACTAAGGCTTAAACAAATGTTGAAGATTCCTTCGTTTTCATTTAACAAGCTAAACATCAGTAAATGGTTGCTTACTGCTTTTAAAATAAACACAATGCCCAAAGTGCATATTGTGGATAGATATTTAGCAACACTTAGCAAGTTTAATGTTGTTAATGATGGTAGAGGGTTAGATTATTTTATCCCAGAATTAGATGAAGTTAAACAAACAGATTTGCCTTTATCTCACGTGTTTGGTTATATTGGTTTGGTAATTGGGGCAGCACATAATACAAAAAAATTTCCTGTTGAAAAACTAAAAGAACTTTGTAGCAAAATTCATTATCCAATTATTTTGTTGGGAGGAAAAGAAGATAGAGCCATTGGTGAACAAATTGCAGATGTTGACAGAGGACATGTTTATAATTCTTGCGGAAAATTTAGTTTAAACGAAAGTGCAGATATTGTTCGCAAAGCCAAGCTTATTATTTCGCACGATACAGGATTAATGCATATTGCAGCTGCTTTTAAAAAACCTATTATCTCAATTTGGGGCAATACAGTTCCTGCATTTGGAATGACACCTTATTATGGAAATGTACAAATGCCTAATGCACTTTTTGAAGTTACTGATTTAGGATGCAGACCTTGCACAAAAATTGGCTACGATTCTTGTCCTAAAAAACATTTTAAGTGTATGAATATGCAAAACATTGATGCTATTGTTGCAAGTGTTGAGGCTATGAGAAAGTAGGTTTAACCTATTGATTACAGGCAAAAAACTTAAAACATCAACCTTAAAATGAGTATAGCTCAATAAAAAATTACCTAGATAATCAATTCTCCACTATTTTTGACAATACAGTATGATAGCTTTTGTAAGAGGAACCTTTGTTGCTAAATCGCCTTCGCGTGTAATTGTAGATGTAAATGGCGTAGGATATGATTTGCAAATAAGTTTAAATACTTACGAAGCCATCAGCCAAAAAGAAAATGGTCTTTTACATACATATCTTCAAATTTCAGAAAATGCACAAACGTTTTATGGCTTTGCAGATGTTAAAGAAAAAGAAATGTTTCAACATTTGATAAGTATTTCTGGTGTTGGTGCAGCTACTGCAAGAATGATGTTGTCTGGTATGAAACCTGCCGAAATTGCAAAATTTATAATCACAGGCAGCGTTAATGATCTTATTCGCATCAAAGGAATAGGAAAAAAGACAGCAGAAATGTTAGTAGTTGGTCTAAGAGATAAATTATCTGGATTTGTAAGTGATAATCAATCGTTAATCCATACCTTAAATCCATTGGAGTTGGATGCAGTGAATGCTTTAGTAGCATTAGGCATTGGCAAACCAATGGCAGAGAAAGCAGTAAACAAAGTAATGCAGTCGAATACCGACATAGCAATACAGGATATTATAAAACAAGCATTAAAAAATTTATAAGTTATTGTCTATTTCTACCTAACTAAGGTTTCTTCTCTTGAAAAATATTATTGTTAAAGCTATAGGCTGTGTTGCGTTTGGCACTTTCTCTTTGTGTCAATCAGGTTTTTTGTTTGCCCAACAAAAAGATACCAATTCTTTAAAGTATCCATTGCAAGATAGACGTGGAGATAAGTTTACTTATCGAAATAATAACGCCTTTAACATAGGCGATACTTCTCTTTTAAAACAAACAATTGAATACGACGCTAAAACAAAGCGTTACTATATTGTTGAAAAAATTGGCAGTCGTATTTATCGTAAGCAAACTTATTTAACGTTTAAAGAGTTTTATGATTTGCAAAAAAGACAACAAGAAGCAGATTATTTTAAACTTCGTTCAGATGCTTTATGGTCTTTAAACAAAAAAGTGCCTCGCCCAAACCCTACTGTTTACCCAAAATTTTTTGATAGAACTTTTGGTTTAGGAAACGTTGCTCCTGGTGCTGCTGGTGCAGTTGACAATGCAAAAAAAGCTGTTGATAATGCTAAGAAAACAGTAGATGATGTAAAAACCAAAGCAAGTGGTGCTGCTGCAGCTACTAAAAATCCATTAGGATCTTTAATTGACATAAAACCAACTGGCAATATTGATATTTTAATGGGATATCAAGGTCAATACACCAACAACCCAACCATTCCAGAAAGAGCCAGAAGAACTGGTGGGTTTGATTTTGATATGAATGCTAATGTGGGTGTTAATGCAAATATTGGTGATAAACTAAAACTTCCAATTAACTATAATACGCTTGCAAATTTTGATTATCTCAATCAAATAAAATTAGATTATAAAGGCGGGCAAGATGAAATTTTAAAAAGTATAGAAGCTGGTAATATTGGTTTTGAAGCCAAAGGAACTTTAATACCAAGTGCTACAAATTTATTTGGTCTTAAAACACAATTGCAATTTGGTAAATTATTTTTTACTGCTGCTTTAGCCAATCAGCGTAGTCAACGCCAAAGCCAAACTTTACAAGGTGGAGCAGCTGTTACCACTTTTCAAAAAAAGCTGAGTGATTATGATGAAAACAGGCACTTTTTAGTAGCTCAACACTTCAGAAAAAATTATAACGAGGCAATGAGTAAGTTGCCAACAGTTGTAAGCCAGATTCAAGTGCAAAGAATTGAAGTTTGGGTAACCAATCGTAATGGTGCAACAACAGATGCTCGTGATATTATTGCATTTTCCGATTTAGCAGAGGGTCAACAAGATTATATTGGTAACAAAACAAATCCATTAATGCTTGCATACAATGGACAATCGGCTCCAAACAATACAAATAACGGTTTGTATAATGCATTAGCAAGTAATGCAGATAATCGTGTTCCTTCTAAGGTAAATTCTAATATGAGGGCTTTGAATTTAGATCCTGTGAATGATTATGAAAAAACTTTTGCAAGAAAGCTAACAGCTAACGAATATATTTTTAACGCTCAGTTAGGAACACTTTCTTTAAACTCTCAATTACTACCAGACGAAGTTTTAGCTGTTGCTTATGAATACTCATTAAATGGTCGTGTTTATAAAGTGGGAGAGTTTAGCCAAGAAGTAGCATTAGATACATCTGCAAGACAAGCTGGTGTTCAAAAAATGCTATTCTTGAAATTATTAAAAGCAACATCTGCAAGGGTTAAATTACCTATTTGGAGATTGATGATGAAAAACGTTTATTCATTAGATTTAGTTGGTATTAGCAAAGAGGATTTTAGATTAAACATTTTATACGATCAACCAAGTGGTGGTTTAAATAGATATTTACCAGAAAGTTCTCCTACTGTTGAAGGAAGACCAATTATTAAAATCATTGGCTTAGATAATTTAAATAACAGAAACGATCCACAGCCTGATGGTCAGTTTGACTTTGTAGAAAACTTCACCATTCTTCCTCAATATGGCAGAATCATTCTTCCAAAACTTGAACCATTTGGTGCAGATTTAGATACATTGGCTTTTGCAAATATGCCAGCTGCAATTAGAACCAAATATGTATATAGACAATTGTATGATACTATTAAAGCCATAGCACAAACCTATGCCAACCTTGATAGGTTTGTAATGCAGGGTCAAGCAAAAGGCACTAGTGGAAGTGAAATTTATTTAGGAGCATTTAATATTCCACAAGGTTCTGTTCGCATTAATGCTGGTGGGCAATTGCTAACAGAAGGATCAGATTATACCATTGATTACAACTTAGGTTCTGTAAAAATTCTTAACCAAGCAATTCTAAATTCTGGTGTGCCAGTAAGCGTTTCTTATGAAAACAATGCAACATTTGGTATTCAACAAAAAGGATTTTTAGGTTTACGATTAGATTATAAAGCCAATAAAAAATTATCGTTTGGTGCAACTATGGAAAGATTGAATGAGCGTCCATTTTTCACTAAACAGAATATTGGTGAAGATCCTGTTAGAAACACAATTTATGGTGTTGATTTTAGCTACAAATCAAACTTACCAAAGTTAACTAAATTATTAGATAAACTTCCTTTCTATAGCACCAAAACTATGAGTACGATTACTGCTTATGGTGAAGGAGCTTATTTTAAACCTGGCCACCCACCACAAATTGGAACTGGTGATAATGGTTTGATTTATGTTGATGATTTTGAAGGTACAAAAAGTAGTTTGGATTTACGTTTCCCTTTAGTGGCTTGGGCTTTAGCCTCAACCCCACAAGGAGCTTTGGACGATGTAGGCAATGAAAAATTCCCAGAAGCATACTTAAATGACAGTCTCCCATATAATGATCATAGAGCAAAAATTGCTTGGTATAATATTGAACCTAATCTTCAAGACAAAAATTCAAGCAGTAATCCTTTAAAAAGTAATTTAAAGGAGTTAAGTGATCCAAGGGTTAGACAAGTTTACACCAACGAATTGTTTCCTCAACAAACAACAAATATTACAAATACTCAAACACAAACCTTTGATTTGAGCTATTATCCAAGAGAGCTTGGTCCTTACAATTTTACAACTGATCCTAACAGAATAGATTCAAAAGGTAGATTTCACCTAGATTCAGCAATAAAAAACTGGGGTGGTTTAATGAGAGCTATTGACCAAACCGATTTTGAAACTAATAATTTCGAATTTTTAGAATTTTGGATACAAGACCCTTATAAAATAAACAATGGCACTTCTCCTAATAACAATGGCCAATTAGTGATTAATCTTGGTAATATTAGTGAAGACATTTTAAAAGATGGTAAGCGTTTTTATGAAAATGGAGATTTAGTTGATAGCACAAATGTTTGGGGCAAAACGCCAAGAAATCCTATACAAACCACAAATGCTTTCAGCAACAATCCAGCAGACAGGCCAAATCAAGATGTAGGTTTTGATGGTATAGATGATGAAGGTGAAAAAAGAAAAAGAGCAGCATATATTGCTAAAGTTGCCAATGATTTTGGTGGTAGTTCAGAATTTGCACAAAGAGCTAGCAAAGACCCAAGCAACGATAACTATGTTTGGTTTAGAGATGCCAAATTTGATGCTAAAGGTGCAGGCTTGTTAGAACGTTATAAAAATTATAATAACCCTCAAGGCAATTCACCAATTGCAGATGCAGGAAGCCAGTTTTCTCCAGCAACAACTTTATACCCTGACAATGAAGATTTAAACAGAGACAACACTTTGAACGAAACTGAACAATATTTTGAATACAAAATTGATATAGGTTTTGGGATGACTCCTCAAACTAATCCATTAATTACTGATGACAGATTAGTAAATGTAAAATATGCAGACGGGCATACCGATACTGAACATTGGTTTTTATTTAGGGTTCCTTTAAAAAAACCTAGTAGAGTAGTTGGTAATATTCCCGATTTTAAATCTATCAGGTTTGTTAGGATGTATATGACGGATTTCCGCGACTCTATTAACCTTCGTTTTGCTCGTTTAGATTTAGTGCGTAATCAATGGCGTCAATTTAGTTATGATGTTGACACTGCTGGAAAATACGCTCCAGTAACTAGTAGCAGTACATTAAGCACACTAGCAGTTAATTTAGAAGAAAACAGTGCAAGAACACCTGTAAATTATGTTATTCCTCCTGGCATAGAAAGGGTGCAACAATTAAGTAATAATGGGGTGAATCTTTTACAAAATGAACAAGCACTCGCTATTCGTGTTCAAGGTTTAGAAGCTAAAAAATCTCGTGCTGTATTCAAAACATTGAATATGGACATTAGACAATATGGCAAGATTAATATGTTTGCTCACGTTGATTATCCTCCTAAATCATTAACACGAGTTGAAAATGGAGATTTAAATTTAGTTATCAGAATAGGGCAAGATTATTTAAGCAATTACTACGAAATAAAGTATCCATTAAATGTAACTCCAGAAGGTAAATATACCAAAGCACAAGCAAATGTTGTTTGGCCAGATTCTAACAATTTAGATATCGATTTGCAAGAATTAATTTCAATGAAATTAAGAAGAAATGCTAATTCTCCGAACTCTGTACTTAACATATATAGAGAACAATTTGGCTTAAAAACAATCAGTGTTTTTGGCAATCCAAACCTTGGAGAAGTAAGGGGCATCTTAGTTGCTGTTGAACACGCTGGCAAAAAAACATCGTCAATTGATGCTGAAGTTTGGATTAATGAATTACGCTTAAGCAATATAAAAGAAGAAGGTGCTTATGCTGCTTTGGGCAGAGTTGATATAACCTTGGCAGATCTGGGTAAAATAAGCTTATCAGCTAATATGCACACACAAGGTTTTGGTAGCATTGAATCTAAAATTCAAGAGCGTTCGAGAGAAAATCTTACGCAACTTGATGCTGCCATTAATATTGATGCAGGTAAATTAATCCCTAAAAAAGCTAAACTTTCTATACCAGTTTATGCAAGTATCAGCAAAACAATTCGCACACCTCAATACGATCCCTATGATAAAGATGTCTTGTATAAACAAAAAATAAGTGCAGCCTCAACACAAGCACAAAAAGATTCTATAAAAAATATTTCGTTAGATCAAACAACGATAAAAACTATCAATGTCACTAATATGAGGGTTGCTGCTCCTGCTAAACCACAGCTCTGGAGTTTAAGCAATTTTGATGTTAGTTTATCTTACACTCAAACTGTAAATACCAGCCCAACAATTGCAGAAAACAAGGTAGATAAATATCGTGGAGCAATTGGTTATAGTTACCAAAAATCAGCAAAGTATATCGAGCCATTTAAGAAGCTAATTAAATCAAAAAGTAAATGGTTCGGATTAATTAAGGACTTCAACTTTAATCCAACGCCTTCTACCATTGGTGTTAGAGCTGATATTAATCGTCAGTTTGGAAGGTTTATTCCACGTATTGTAAACACAGATTTAACAGGTGCTAATAAAGTAGATCGTGTAGATACTACTTATGATAAATATTTCACATTTGATAGGTTTTATACTGTTAGATGGGATGTGAGTCGCTCTTTAAATCTTGATTTTAATGCAACCAATAATGCTCGTGTTGATGAACCAGTTGGAACGCTTGATACCAAAGCGAAAAAAGATAGTGTGAAAGATAATTTCTTTAAAGGTGGTAGGAATACTTTTTACACACAAACTTCAACAGCAAGTTATAGTTTGCCATTAAGCAAATTTCCTATCACAGACTGGATTACTGCAAGATATGCTTGGAATGCAAAGTACAATTGGTTGGGTGCAAGTCGTGTGGCACTTGAGCTTGGAAATATTATTGAAAACGAGCAAAACAATACAATGACTGGTCAGTTTGATTTAAGTAAATTGTATAGAAAAAGTAGATTGTTGAGAAACCTTGAAAATCCTTTACCAAAAGGAATGAGCCCAACACCTATCAATGATTTATTAAAAGATTTGCCAAAGAAAGAAGATGTATTAAAAGACTTAACAGGCAAAAAAAGAGATGAAGCATTAGCCAAATGGAAGAAGCAAAGAAAAGATGCCAAAGCATCTATGAAAATGCAGAAACAAAATCAGCAAATGGCAATTGGAGATATTCCAAGAGCAGCACTTAAGTTGCTGACAATGCTTAAAACTGTTCAGGTAAATTATTCTGAAAATTATAAAAGTCGTATTCCTGGATGGATGGATAGCACTCAAAGCTTTGGGCAAAATTTTAAAAGTATGCAACCGGGCTTAGATTATGTTTTTGGCAAACAACCAGATGCTGCTTGGCTTGATAGAAAAGCTGCTGCTGGATTATTTAGCAGAGATAGCAATTTTAATTTAATGTTCCGCCAAACTTTTGAACAAAAACTAAGTTTTACTGCACAATTAGAACCTGTGAAAGAGTTGTTGATTGACATTAGTTTAGACAAATCATTCAGCAAAGAATATACAGAATTATTTAAGGATACCAGTTCACTAACAATGAATAAAAACCCAATTAAAAATCACGTAAATCCTTATGCTGGTGGTGGTTTTAGCGTATCATTCATTTCTTTCAACACATTATTTGGAAGCACAAATCCAAACGTTGTTTCAGAAACATTTAAAGAGTTTGAATCATTCAGACCTATCATTTCAAGAAGGTTGGCTGCTGCAAATCCATATTGGGTTAGTGGAGGAGGAACAATTGGTGCAGATGGTTATGCTAGTGGTTATGGGCAGCACAGTCAGGATGTTTTAATTCCAGCTTTCATTGCAGCATATACCAAGCAAGATCCAAATAAAGTTGCATTGATTTCTCAAAATAATAGCACTGTCAAAAACAATCCTTTTAAAGGTATTTTACCAAAACCCAATTGGAGATTGACTTATACTGGTTTAAGTAAAATTCCTGCATTGGCAAAAACATTCTCGTCAATTCATATTAGCCACGCATACAGCGGAACATTGAGTATGAATAGTTATACCAGTGCTTTGCAATTTGCCGATCCATTCCATTATGGTGCTCCACAATTTAGATTGAATGATACAGGAAACTATGTACCATTTTTCTTGGTTCCAAACCTTACCATTCAAGAGCAATTTCAACCTTTAATTGGAATTGATGTAACAACAACTAATCAGTTAAACTTGAAATTCGAGTATAAGAAAAGCAGGATATTAAGTTTGAGTTTAGTGGATTATCAGTTAAGTGAAACCAAAGCAACTGAATGGACAATTGGAGGAAGCTTTAGAAAAAAAGGAGCAAGATTACCTAAATTCTTGATGAGGTTAATAACTAAAAAAGATAAGCTCGAAAATGATTTAAGCTTTAAACTAGATTTAAGTATGCGTGATGAAGCAACAAGTAACAGCCGTTTAGATCAGCCAAATGCTTATGGCACAGGTGGTCAAAAAGTAATTACTATTCAGCCAGCCATTGACTATGTTTTAAACAATAGAATCAATATCAAATTCTTCTTTGATCAAAGAAAAGTGGTGCCATATATTTCAACATCAGCACCAACAACAAGCACAAGAGCTGGTGTTCAAGTAAGGATTTCTTTGCAATAATTTCTTTCAACTATTTAGAAAACCACATTAGCAATTTGTTAATGTGGTTTTCTTTTTTAGGCATTACGTCGCACAAAAAAGAAAACATATCATCTTATAAAACTATTACTATAATTGCATCCAAATGAGTAGTAAACCAAGTCTTCACACAGTACTTTCTCCTAAGTTACTAGACATATACGATGTATCAAATAGCATTGTAGTTATTATAGATGTTTTTAGAGCTACAAGCACTATTGCTACTGCATTAAACAATGGTGCAGAAAAAATTATTCCTGTAGATAATGTTGAGAAATGTATTGCCATTGGCAATGCAACACCCAACAGTATTACAGCTGGTGAACGTGATGGAAAAGTAATTGAAGGATTGCAATATGGCAACTCTCCTGCCGAATATTCTGTTGATTTTATTAAAGGAAAAACATTGGTATTAACAACAACCAACGGCACCAAGTTATTGCACATGGCTATTAATAAAG
>JANYEB010000063.1 GCA_025363355.1 Chitinophagaceae bacterium
ATCCAGAGGACCTTAATCCTTCACGCGGCATGGCTGGATCAGACTTGCGTCCATTGTCCAATATTCCTTACTGCTGCCTCCCGTAGGAGTCGGGCCCGTGTCTCAGTGCCCGTGTGGCTGATCATGCTCTCACATCAGCTAATGATCGTAGACTTGGTGAGCCGTTACCTCACCAACTATCTAATCATACGCACACCCATCATCAAGTGCCGAAGCTTTAATATCATCACGATGCCGTGTCAATATCTTATGGGGTATTAATCCAAATTTCTCTGGGCTATTCCCCGCTTGAAGGAAGGTTGTGTACGTGTTCCGCACCCGTTTGCCGGTCGCCAGCGAGTATTGCTACCCCTGCTGCCCCACGACTTGCATGTATTAAGCCTGCCGCTAGCGTTCATCCTGAGCCAGGATCAAACTCTCCATTGTAAATGAGTTTGAACTGACTTTAACTTCAAATTGTGAAATTAACGTTAGTTATAATTAAATTGATGCTTGTAAAACCTTACATAATCTTTGGCTTTTTAACCAAAATATGCTGCTGTTACTTTCAAACTTTCAAAGAACTTTTCCTATAAAATTTATAAGAAATTTGTAGTGATTGAGATATCGAATCTCTTGCCTAATGCCTCACTCTTTTTACTTAAGAACTCTTTATTTTTTGATAACCCTTTTTCGATTGGGAGTGCAAAAGTAGAAGTATTTTTTAAACTACCAAATATTTTTTTTATTTTTATTTTTATCAAATAAATTAATTGAAAATATTCGCTTTTTATACCACACCTACTATGTCAAATTCTTGTCCCTATTATTCCTTTTCTAACACCCAATCTTTATCGGGAGTGCAAATGTAGAACCTTTTGCCAATCCACCAAATTTAATGTCAAAAATTCTTTGTAAAATTTAACCAAACACAAGCCCACAAACAATTATAACATAAAAAATTATTTTTTAAATAAAAAAATAGTAAATGACTATCATAAAAAGACCCTGACCAAGCCTATGAAACTAGATGGCATAAGCTTAATTGTCGAGTATGCAAATCCTTTATAACAATTATGCAGAATTTCTTCCTGCATTTATAATACCAAAAGAACAACGCATCACAAGCTTTTCATAGGCGTGTTTGATAGTAATTGAACTCTCAATGTCATCAATTTTTCTGAGCTTTATTAAGGCATACTGCTGTATGGTGGTTAATGGTAGTACAATTCTTTCTCTCATTTGTATTGAAAGCTGGTCCGTAGGATAGTTTTCCATTAATGTATTTTTATCGGAAAGCTTCAAGATATACTGTTTGGTAAGTTCATATTCATCCTTAATCATTGTCCAAATAGTACCATACTTTGGATGATTCTGTAAATAGCCAGTTAATGGAAAATGACACTTCAACATAGCCATTTCGCAGTTATCTAGAAGGGTTCTAAAAAAAAGTGATCCTTTATAAATTCGCCTTATTTCATCCCACTTTCCACTAGATTCAATAGTTTGAAGTGCTGTACCAACGCCATAATAACCAGTAACATTTTGTTTTAACTGACTCCAAGCACCAACAAAAGGAATAGCCCTTAGATCACTCAAATTTAAAGTGCTAGTTTTCCCTCTTTTGGCTGGGCGAGAGCCGATATTTGTATCAGTGTAGAATTTAAGTGGACTAGCGTGTTGCAAGTATTCAACAAAATATGGATGTTCTTTTAACTTGTTGTATGACTGTAAACTAATCTCTGAAAGTTCTACTATTAAAGCCTCCTGATGTTTTGAATAATTAGCATTTTCACTATAAAATAACGCATTACTTATACCTGCATTAATTGATTGTTCAAGATTAAACTGAACTCTATCAACTGTTCCAAAGTTGCTGCTTACAGTTTGCCCTTGAATTGTTAATTGTATTTCTTTATTAGATATTTTATTACCTAGTGATGCGTAGAACTTGTGCGTTTTGCCACCCCCACGAGCTGGTGGTCCTCCTCTCCCATCAAAAAAAACAATATCAATATTATGCAGCTTTGATAAAGCTGTTAATTCTTCTTTAGCTTTATAAATACTCCAGTTTGCCATTAAATAACCACCATCTTTGGTACCATCGCTAAAGCCAAGCATTACAGTTTGAGTATTTTTTCTTTTTTGAAGATGCTTTTTATAAATATCATTTTTGTATAAAATCTGCATTATATCTGTAGCATTGTGCAAATCTGTTATTGTTTCAAATAGTGGAATAATATCAACATTAATATCATCATTATTCCAGCCCGATAACGCAAACAATGCAGCTACTTCTGCAACTTGAAACGCTTGATGACACATACTGATGATATATCTGTTGCAGCCCAATTCACCATTAAACTCTTGAATCTTCTTTATGGCATTGAAAGTTTGTAAAGTTTCGTTAGATTCTTCATCATTAATATCTGCGGCGAAAGTTTGTTGAACTAAAAATAACACTTTCGCTTTTTCGGAATCTGTAAGCTCAATGTAGTTATCAGGCAAAAACTGCTGAATAGCATTTAATTTTTCAATAACATTTCCGTGAATGCTACTTTCTTGTCTGATATCTAAACTAGCAAAATGCAATCCAAATATTTCAACCTTATTAATTAAATTATCAACCAAATTAATAAACATACTGCTATGTTCATCAATCAATGTAGAACGAATGCTGTTAAGCGTTTCAAGCAATTCTGCTTTACTAAAATCTAATATATAACCAGGTAAAAAAAGGTTATTATAAAGCTTGTTTTCTAGTTTAACAATGGCAGTATCTACATTCTTAAAAGTAAGTCTTCGCTTCATTCTAACAACATCGTCATAGTAACATTTGATAATTGCACCACGCAGAGCATTTGCAACTTTAGTGGTAATTTGGCTTGTTACAAATGGATTGCCATCTCTATCACCACCTGGCCAAAATCCCATATTGATAATACTGTTTTCGCTAGTAAAACAATTAGGATAAGATGTTTTAAAATCAGTGATCACTTTACCAGATGCAGGATAAAATACATTCTCTAAATACCAAATCAAACTAATAGCTTCATCGAAAGGTGTTGGCTTTTGTTTATTTAAAAAAGGTGTTCTACCAAGTTGTTGCAAATAGCTATAAATATGATTTTCGTTATTACTAGATACAGCATTTGCTAAATCATTAATAATAACTAAAACATTATCTGGATAAAATTGTGTAGGATGTGCTGTTAGTACCAATCTCACCTTAAAATCTTTTAATTTTTCAGCTAGTTGAGCTTCATTTTTTTTCTCATCAATTTGTACACTAAGTTGATACAAACTTCCACTTCCATTCATATCATTTACGCCTCTAAAAGCAGCATCTTCAATAGCATCAAACAATACAATTTGTCGCTCTATGTATTGCACAAATTTGAATAACAAATCCTGCTTCTCTTCATCAGTTGAGTAATTAGTTTGCTTATCAATAAAACTATCAATAATATCTTCTGGGCTTAATCCTTTTGCAAATCCATCTTCGCAAGAAAGCATTAACAATGAAACCCAAATACCTGTTCTTTCTATTTTATGATATGGTAAAGAGGTAAATAAACTATTGTATAATTGAAACTTAGTTGCAACTAGATTATTGAATTGTTGTAAGCTACTTGTATTAGGCATTCTGTGAAAATGATGGGTAAAGTGAAGTTGTGAAGATAAAGATTTTGGCATTTATTTATCTTCACAAATTCATTCTACAAAAACCTTTTCCTTTATAGTAATCTTTAGCAACTTTCAAATGCCAATCTTTGTGCAATTATGTTAGGAAACAGGTTTATACAATTTAATCCAAAGGAAAATAGCAAATCGAAGTTTGATGATTTGTTGAACGTACTTATTCAATTACTCACTCATACGAGTGGCGATTTTGATGAAGCCATTAGCTGGATGAATGAATTGGATAAACAATACAAACTCACAGACGATAAATATGCGATGGGGGACTTTCTTGAAGAATTAAAAGAGAAAGGCTACATTAAAGAAAACCCTGTAAATGGTGATATGAAGATTTCACCAAAGATGGAACAAGGCATTCGCCAAAATAGTTTGGATGAAATATTTGGGAAGCTAAAAAAAACAAAACAAGGCAATCACGTTACCAATAAAGTTGGTAAAGGCGATGAAACAAACAGCGATATAAAACCTTTTTCTTTCGGCGATTCATTAGACCAAATTGATTTTACAGAAAGCATTAAGAACGCACAAATCAATCATGGCATTGAATCATTTTCTATGCAAGAAGATGATTTGCAAATTAGAGAAACAGACTTTAAAACACAAACTTCTACTGTTCTGATGATTGACATTAGCCATAGTATGATTTTGTATGGTGAAGATAGAATTACCCCTGCCAAAAAAGTAGCAATGGCATTGAGTGAATTGATTAAAACTCGCTACCCAAAAGATACATTAGATATTGTTGTTTTTGGTAATGATGCTTGGCAAATTGAAGTGAAAGATTTACCTTATTTACAAGTAGGACCTTATCACACCAATACTGTTGCTGGGCTTGAATTAGCGATGGATTTATTGCGAAGAAGAAAGAACGCCAACAAGCAAATTTTTATGATTACTGATGGCAAACCAACCTGTTTAAAAATTGGTGGCAAGTATTATAAAAATAGTTTTGGATTGGATAGAAAAGTGGTGAATCGCTGCATCAATTTAGCAGCACAATGCAAGAAATTAAAAATACCTATCACAACTTTTATGATTGCCAGTGACCCTTACCTGCAAAGCTTTGTACAGGAATTTACAGAGATGAATAATGGCAAAGCATTCTTTGCATCATTGGATAAATTAGGTTCATTTTTATTTAAAGATTTTGAAAGTGGAAAGAATAAAACAGTTTATTAAAGAGTAGTTAGTAAACAACACAAAGTATTTAGTACAAGTAATAAAATTTTAGAAGAAAAATAAAAAGAGTTAGTGAAAAATAATTGGTAATTGCAATGTCTAACTACCAATTACTGACTACTAACTAATAAAAAAAAATATGGACATTAAGAAGATTAAAACATTAGGTGATTTAAAGAAAAGTGGTTACAACCCAATATCAGTTAAAGATGAAATAAGAAAGAATCTTATTACAAAAATTCAGCAAAAAGAAAATCCTTTTGAAGGTATTATGGGTTATGAAGACACTGTAATTCCTGATACAGAACGTGCTATTTTAAGTCGTCATAATATTTTGTTTTTGGGTTTGCGTGGACAAGCCAAAACAAGAATGGCAAGGCAAATGGTAGAGTTGTTAGATGAGTATATTCCTTATGTTACTGGTAGTGATGTAAACGATGATCCATTAAAACCAATGACAAAATATGCAAAGGATTTAATTACAGAATTGGGCGATAAAACACCCATTTCTTTTTTGCATAGAAGTGAACGCTATGGAGAAAAACTTGCAACGCCAGATGTAAGCGTAGCAGACCTTATAGGCGATATTGACCCCATAAAAGCTGCTAATTTAAAACTGCATTTTGCCGATGAAAGAGTGATTCATTATGGCATTATTCCACGTAGCAATAGAGGCATTTTTGTGATTAATGAACTGCCCGATTTACAAGCTCGTATTCAAGTGGCATTGTTTAATATTTTACAAGAAGGCGATATACAAATTCGTGGATTCAAATTGCGAATGCCATTGGATATTTTGTTTGTATTTACTGCAAATCCTGAAGATTATACCAATCGTGGTAGCATTGTTACACCATTAAAAGATAGAATTGAAAGCCAGATTTTAACACACTATCCTAAGTCTATTGAAACATCATTAGCCATCACAGAACAAGAGGCAGATATTCTTGCAGAGCAATCTGATAAAGTGGTTGTAAGTGATATTATAAAACGTGTGATTGAGCAAGTTGCTTTTGAAGCAAGAAGCAATGAATACGTTGATAAAAAAAGTGGTGTGAGTGCAAGGCTTACCATTGCTGCTTATGAGAATGCAGTGAGTAGTGCAGAACGCAGAGCCATCATCAACAATGAAAAAAATACTCAGGTTTGGATGAGTGATTTAGTGGGCATTATTCCATCTATTACTGGTAAAATAGAATTGGTATATGAAGGTGAACAAGAAGGACCTTATCAAGTAGCCATCAACCTTATTGAAAAATCTATCAGAACCATTTTTGTTCAATATTTCCCTAATCCAGAAGAACTAAAAAAACGCAAGCCAACAGGCAAAGTAAGTGCCGATATTAAGGAAGTTGAAAACCCGTACAAAGCCATCACACGTTGGTTTGACGCAGGAAATCATTTAGATATTTTACTTGATATGAGCGATGAAGCAAAACTTGCTGCTTTATATAAAGTAGATGGTTTATATGCTTTGGTAAAAAAATATTATCCCAAAGGAAAAGAAAAAGAAACGGCATTGTTAATGGAGTTTGTGCTACACGGTTTTGCCGCTTATTCTTTGATTAGCAAAAAAACAATTGAAGGTAAAATTGAGTTTAAGGATTTAATGGGTAGTATGATCAATTTTAGTGATATGCAAATTGATGAAGAAGAAGATCATAGCTAGTTGATGGAAAGCTGAGTCATGATAGGTTAATGAAATCAATAGTTGTCAGCCATTAAAGGGTTGGCAACTATATAATAACTATTAGTTATCTCTATTGGGAATAATAACCCCAACTTTAGTTAACTTTTCCTTCCACTGATCAGGCATTTTATTTAGCCTGTAAAATCTTCGCATTCTTTCCATCCAACTGCGTAGCGTTTTTTCAAGGTTATTACTTGTGCTTTTTTTAGGTAGTTTATTATTTGCTTCAATAAATTTTAGTAGTTGGCTATATCTTATATCCCACCTGGTAAACATTTCTTTTTCCAATTCTTCTTTTCCTGATTCTAAATTATAACCAATAGCTTTTAGTTTATTGAACAAATCTTGGTTTGCTTTTTTATTTTTTTTATAGTTTATTTTCATATTTACCAACCAAATAGCCAAGCTTTTTTCAACACCAATGCCTAACCCTCGTGATGGCCATTTGTTAGGATTCTGTCCTCGAAAAATTACTAGCTGGGCATATTTAGCCTCATTGTAACCTTTACTTGTTCTTGCATTGTTACTATTATTGCCAGTAAACGAAAATCCAGCTTCTATTAATTGTTCAATCCATTCATTTGGAATTTTTTCTTTTACACTTTTTCTTTTTAAATCATCCATCCAGCGAGATAACCTACTTTCAACCATATCCGATGTTTTCCTTATTGGCCATCTATTATGAGTTGCTTTAAATGCAATTAATTCTTGGTTTTTTGCTTCCCACTTTGCAAGTAATATTTTTTGCTGGCTGGCTGCTCCAGTTTCTAATCTACAACCAGTTGCTTGCATTTTTTCAATTAGATCTTCTGGCAATTCATTTTTTTTATATCTACTTCTTAGCCAATGAATCCAATTGGCTAAATACACTTCTTGTTCTGAAGTTGGTTTATAAACACTGGGAAATCTATCGGGGTATTGTTTTCTAAATTCAAGAAACTCAGCATAGGTTTTATGAAATAAATCTAGGTTTATCCCAGTTTTGCGGTATTGATAAGGTTTTAGGTTTGTCACAGTTGTCCTGCTTTCTAATTTAGCTACCGAAAAACCTATTTCTTCCATTTTTTCTCTCCATTCTTGTGGTAGCAGTCTATTTTTATACGCTATTTTTAAGTTGCCTAACCAAATTCCTAATTTTTTTCCTTCAGGGTCGCTATCCCTTCTATTTGGAAATCGATTTGGAGACTTTTTTAAAAATTCAAGTAGTCTATTGTATTTTTCATTAAATTTTTCGTCATTGTGTTTTCTGATGCCTGAAGTTAAATGATAAGGTTTTCTAGTGTTTATTTTTTCAAACGAAAAACCAAGATTTTCTAATTGTTGTTTATACTCTATTGCAAGTTTGTTAATTTTATTAGAGTGTTTTACGTTTCGCAACCAAGCTGCTAACTTTTTTTCGTTTTCATCTTTACTTTTATAGTAGGGAAATTTACCTTCGTTTTGTTGTTTAAAATCAATTAGCTTTTGGATATTGTTTTGCCAATTTTCTTTTCCGCTAGGTCTATATTCGGTTATAAGACTATATCCTATTTCTTGTAGTTTATCTATCCATTCTTGCTTTAATTTGTTTTTTCTTTCCCGGTTTTTTAAGCTTTTTAACCAAAAATATAGTCTTGCTTCTGTAACTGATCTTTTGTAACTATTAGGCCATTTAGTGGGATTCAGCTTTCTAAACTTAACAAGGTCGCTATAATTTTCATTCCAATGTGCTTCCATTTTTACGTTATACCTTGTAGATTTTCCTCTTAATTCAATACCAATGGTAGTTAGTTTGTTAATCCAATAATCATTTAGTTTGGCTTGCTTATATAGCATTTTCATTTTATAGATAAAAGCATATAATTTCCTTTCTTTTTTATCCTTGGAATACTGGCTAGGCAGGTTAAATAACAGCTTCTTTTGAGGAGTTGTTTGTGGTGCCATTTCATCTACAGACAATTTTTCAACAGCAGCACTTGTTTCATTTTTAGTGACAGATAATTCAATAAAATCTAATAAATCTTGATAGCTTGATTCCAACTTTTCAGCCATCTTAGTTTCGCTACTTTTTTTGTTGTTTATTTTTTTTACTTTCAAACCAACTGCTTCTACCTTTATAACCCATTGTTTATCTAATTTTCTTTCTCGATACATTTTTTTTACAATACGCCACCATAGTGCCAATCTCTGTTCATCTTTATCGATAGATAAGGATGAAGGATTTTTTAGAGGATGTGCTGCTCTAAATGCTACCAATTCTTGATACATGCTGTTCCATCTCAACTCTCTTTTTTCTGCAACTCTCGAGAGGATACTTTTATTGTTTACTTTTTTTTCATTAATTCCAACTGCTTCTGCCTTTATCATCCATTGTTCTTCTAATTGTTTTACGTTATACAATTTTTTTACAATATGCCACCAACGTGCCAACCTTTTCTCAGCTTCATCGGCAGCTGTAAACGATGGATTTTTTTGATGATTTTTTGCTTGAAATACAATCAACTCTTGATACATTTTATTCCACCTTATCTCCCTTGTTTCTGCAATTCTAGGGGTTACTCCATTTTCGTTTCTTATAACTTTTTGATAGTTCCCTCTTAATCTAACAGTTCCCGTTGTTTCGTTTATTTTGTTGTTGCTTACTTTTTCGGTTCTCAAAACAATTGCTGCTACCTTTATCATCCAATGTTCTTCTAATTTTTCTTCTCTGTAAAGCTTTTTTAAAATACGCCACCAGCCTGCCAATCTTTGTTCGTCTTTATCGGTAGATGTTAACGAAGGATTTTTTTGAGGATTTACTGCTTTAAATGCAATTAATTTTTTATACATTTTATTCCAGATTAACTCTTTTTTTGCTGCAACTCTAGGGGTTAATTTGTCTTTGTCATTTGTAACTTTTCGATCCATATCCTTTTTTGTTTTGTAATCTTTACTTTATTCAAATTAGGTCTGTAAATATTGCTATTACAGATCGAGTAATTGCTAAGATTTCATTAAATAATTGTTCACCATCAATGCAAATACCTTGCTAAATTATGTAATTTATTGTATTTCAAAATTAGAAAATACATCGAAAAACAAAATAAATTTGTTTTTTTTTAGTATGCCAATTTACAAAATAATAAAGAGTTGCCAACCCTTAAAAGATCTGGCAACTATTCAAATTAGTAAATGGCCAACAGATACACAAGGTAAAAATCAACATTCTTAAACAAATCTTTTGTTAGTATCGACAGCCTGTTAACTTTGCTCGATTTTGTGAGTTGGTTTACCCATCATTAAAAAATAAATGAAACTATCTACTAAGCATCTACTAGGCATTAAAAATCTACAAAAAGAAGATATTGAAACCATTCTTCTAACAGCCAAACAGTTTAAAGATGTTTTGCAAAGACCTATTAAAAAAGTTCCTTCGCTTAGAGATGTTACCATTGTAAATTTATTCTACGAAAACTCTACAAGAACCAGAATTTCATTTGAACTTGCCGAAAAAAGGTTAAGTGCCGATACCATAAATTTCACTGTAAGTGGCTCTAGTGCTGCAAAAGGAGAAACCTTACTTGATACTGTAAATAATATTTTAAGTATGAAGGTTGATATGGTTGTGATGAGGCATAGTGCTAGCGGAGCCCCTCACTTTTTAGCAAAACATATTCCTGCTGCTATTATTAATGCTGGAGATGGTGTTAACGAACATCCAACACAAGCTTTGTTAGATGCCTATTCTATGACAGAGAAATTTGGTAGTCTGCAAGGGTTAAATGTGGCTTTGGTTGGCGATATAATGCACAGTCGTGTTGCCCTAAGTAATATTTATTTATTAAAAAAAATGGGAGCCAATGTTACAGTTATTGGCCCACCAACATTAATTCCTAAATACATTAAAGAAGCTTTTGATATAAATGTAGAATATGATATCAAAAAAGGTTTACAGTGGTGCGATGTTGCTAATGTCTTACGTATTCAATTAGAACGTCAAAATCAACCATTATTTTCTAGTTTAAGAGAATACAATATGTCTTATGGCGTTACCAAAAATCTGCTTGAAAGTTTGGGCAAAGAAATCACCATAATGCATCCAGGCCCTATAAACAGAGGCGTTGAGCTAGATAGTGATGTGGCAGACGGCTCTCAATCTATCATTTTAAATCAGGTAGAAAATGGTGTTGCAGTTAGAATGGCTTGCCTGTATTTATTGAGTGATAAGGGATAGTTAGTAGTTAGTAGTTAGTAGTTAGTAGTTAGTAGTTAGTAGTTAGTAGTTAGTAGTTAGTAGTTAGTAGTTAGTAGTTAGTAGTTAGTAGTTAGTAGTTAGTAGTTAGTAGTTAGTGGGAAACGAAAAATCGTCAATC
>JANYEB010000097.1 GCA_025363355.1 Chitinophagaceae bacterium
TTCGTTAACACCAAACAAGATAAGTCTATTTCTTTAAATGCAATCTGGCTTTTTGTAAGTTTATTTTTAACAATTGTTTCAAAGGTTGGTCTTAATCTTATAAATAAATCTGGCTGCGTTAGATGGCTTTTTATGAAGCTATTTTTATTATCTATGCCAATTAAATCTTGCAAGTTAAAAATATGTGCTTCATCAAATGATAGATAATATTTTATAATAAACGCTATTCGCAAATCAACATCTTTACTCCAGTTATTTAAACAGTTCTCATCAAATAAAAAAGCATATTCTTTGGGTGTTGAATTACATAAAAAAAATGCAATTTTTATTCTCTCGTCAAAAGCCAAAGTCTTTACTGCATTGCCAATTCTATAGTAACAATAACATAAATGAGAGATTTGTTTTCTATCGGTTGATCCGTGTTTTTTATTTTGCGAAAAGTAGTTTTTTAAAAATGCAGCCAATGGCATTTCTGCTTTATAAGATTCAATAAGTTTATGTGCTATTGATAAGTATGAATGAAAGCGATTTTGCATTAAATTACGATAAAGTTCAAATGACTATGTTTGCAAATATCAATTTAAATAAATAGAATTATACAGAATGAGTCGTATTAAAATTTTCAAAGCATTAACTTACATTCTTTCGGTTCCTACAGCATTTATGGGATTTTTTTCCTTCTTCGCTTTATTAGTTGCTCTGACGAACCCACCAATGCTAATTCCTGTTTTTGTAATGATTTGTGTAGTTGTTTATATAACTACTTCATTTGTATTTTTAAATAAAACAATCATTGGTCAAAAACAAACAAAAAATATGGTTAAAGATTTGTTTAAAATCAATGGTATTGTAACAGCTATATTTTCTGTAATGTGTATTATAGATTTTGTTTCATTAGTAATTAATCCATCGTTAATTCAAGAAGGTATCACTAAAGTATTTGCAGAAAAATCTTCAGAAATGCCACCACAATTAACTAAAGAATTAATGATAAAATTTATTTGGTTTTTTCTAACGGTAATTGGTATTTATGCTTGCTTACTTCTAGTGCATTTAATAGTTGGTTTTAAATTGTTGAAAGAATACGCCAGTTTTTTTTTGCAGGATTAATAAGCTTCCCTTTTTGCCTAAATTACTCAATTAATTTTTATACTATATTTTTACACCCTTAAACTTTTTAGATGAGTAAAATAACTGCTGCAATTACTGCTGTTGGAGGTTATGTTCCAGAAACTAAACTAACCAACTTTGATTTAGAGAAAATGGTTGACACCAATGATGAATGGATTAGAAGTAGAACTGGTATTAGTGAAAGAAGAATACTGCGTGAACCTGGAAAAGCAACTAGCGATTTAGCTGTTCCTGCAATTCAAGAAATTTTAAAGAAAAAAAATTTAGACCCAGCAGAAATTGATTGTATTATCTGTGCAACAGTTACACCTGATATGGTTTTTCCTGCAACTGCAAATATTATTGGCGATAAAATTGGAGCAACAAACGCTTTTGGTTTTGACTTAAATGCTGCTTGTAGTGGATTTTTATTTGCACTTACAACTGGTGCTAGCTACATTGAAAGTGGAAGATACAAAAAAGTAATTGTAGTTGGGGCTGATAAAATGAGTGCCATTGTTGATTATACTGATAGAAACACATGTATTTTGTTTGGCGATGGTGCTGCTGCTGTTTTGTTAGAAGCAAATACAGAAGGTTATGGTATTCAGGATAGTCTTTTAAAAAGCGATGGAAGTGGCGTTAAATTTTTACATATGAAAGCTGGGGGTTCTTTAAAACCTGCAACTGTTGAATCTGTATTAGCTAAAGAACATTATGCTTTTCAAGAGGGACAAAGTGTTTTTAAATTTGCTGTAAAAGGTATGGCAGATGCTAGTGCAGAATTATTACAAAGAAACAATTTAACTGGTGATGACATTGCTTGGTTAGTACCACATCAGGCAAACCTTAGAATTATTGATGCTACTGCAAACAGAATGGGTTTAGCTAAAGAAAAAGTAATGATAAATATTAGCAAATATGGCAACACAACTGCTGCAACAATTCCACTTTGTTTATGGGAGTGGGAAAGCCAATTAAATAAAGGTGATAACCTTGTATTTGCTGCTTTTGGTGGTGGATTCACTTGGGGAGCAACTTTGGTTAAATGGGGATTTTAAATTGTAAACTTCATATCGTTAAGGCTGCTTATAAAAGGCAGCCTTTTCTTTTAGTGTTGGCTAATCTTACATACTTAACTTAAAATTATTTATTTCACGTAAACACTTATTTTTGATTTATGGTAGAACAAAAATTGAGTATTGCCTCCTTACAACATCAGCAATCTTCAGATAATAGTAGTAAACTTATTGCAGAAATTGGTGTAAACCATATTGCATTATTGGTTAAAGACGACCACAATTTGCAAGCCTTTGAATTGTTTGAATTAAAGGATGAAATAGGAAATTGGAAGAATGTTTTTGTTGCATTAGCTAATCAAAGTAAAATTGTTGGTAGAAAATACGTTGATACAACTATTTTTTTAAATACAGTTGAAGCTTTGATTGTTCCAGCGGGAAAATTTAGACAAGAAAGTATGGAGCCATATTTGACAGCTGTTTATGGTAACACTGAAAATGATAAATGCGAGGCTAATATTGTAAATATTCCAACAAATCCTGCAAATATTTTTAGGCTTTCTACAAAACTTGATGAAGCTGTAAACGCTCATTTTAGTGACTATAATTACAAACACACCTATACTAAAATTTTAGAAAATTTGTTAGGTAGTGGCAATGTTTTAATGGAAATGCTAAAGGTTCAGTTTTATCCTAAACATATGACAGTAACTGTTATTTATGGTAACAAGTTGATGCTAATGCAAAGCTACCCTTACAGCAGCCCTGAGGACATTATTTACTACCTTTTAAACATTGTACAAGAATTTAGTTTAAATGTAAACAGCACTGCTGTTGAGGTTTCAGGAATGTTAGATATTGGCTCAAGACATTTTGAATTATTAGAGAATGTTTTTGGACGATTATCACTAGAAACAATTCCTGGCGATGGTCTTTTTAAAGAACATTTGAATGTTTCAAATGCACATTTTTATACGCCTTTTACTAATCTTAGTTTATGAGAATTATCTCTGGCACTTTAGGAGGTCGCAGAATTCATCCTCCAACAAATATGCCTTATACTCGCCCAACAACAGATATTGCAAAAGAAGGATTGTTTAATATTTTGCAAAATAGAATAGATTTTGATGGCATAAAAATTCTTGATTTATTTGGTGGCACTGGATGCATTAGTTACGAATTAGCATCTCGTGGAGCAACAGATTTAACTATTGTTGAAAAAGACAATACAATGTTTGCTTTCATCAAAAAAAATATTGCAGATTTAAAAATAGAAAACACCAAAATGCTAAAGATGGATGTGTTTTCATATTTGAATACTTGCAGCGAACAGTTTGATTTTATTTTTGCTGGCCCACCTTATGCACTTGGTCCAATAGATGAAATTCCTAAAATTATTGTAGAAAAAAACTTAATTGCGAAAGATGGTTTTTTTGTGCTAGAACACACACCACGTAATAATTACGAAAAATTTAGAGGGTTTAGTTTCGTTAGAAATTATGGCACAACAGTGTTCAGTTTTTTTGTTTCTAAATCTGAGAAAGAAGGAGAATAAAAATTTAAAATTTTCAAATCAATTTTATGCAACGTCCATTAGAAAATGAATATGCTTATTTCTATAAAAATTATATTGCATTAGCAACTGGTAATAATATCAATGCTGTTATAACAAATCACAGTAATATAATTGATGATTTTTATAATAATTTGCCCGAAGCAAAAGCAGATTATGCTTACGCTGAAGGTAAATGGACTATTAAAGATTTATTGCAACATTTAATTGATGCCGAAAGAATTTTTGTTTATCGTGCTACTCGTTTTGTACGTAAGGACAATCAATCATTATTGGGTTTCGAAGAAAATGATTATGCACAAAATGCAAACGCTGCAAACAGAACTTTACAAAGTTTGAAAAACGAATTATCTGCATTACGAACCTCTACAAATTTGTTTTTGGAAAGTTTAAATGATGAACAACTAGCACAAAGTGGTGCAGCTAACAACAACTTGATTACAGTAAATGCAATTGCATTTATCATCTTTGGTCATTTGCTACATCATAAAAATATTATTGAAGAAAGATATTTGTAATGATTTACCCTTACTTTTAGTATGTCATTATAAAACCATAAACAATGTCTTACCTAATTGCTGATAGTGGTTCTACCAAATGCGAATGGGCTTTGGTGAATGGAAAAAAAAGCAAAAAATTTTCAACAATTGGTATTAGTCCATACTTTCTAACGCAACAACAAATTATAGATTTACTTGCAACTTCTGTTGTGCCTAAAACAAAACAGGAAATAATTAGCCATATTTATTTTTATGGTACAGGTTTAGGAAATGCTGAAAATCTTAAAACCCTAAAAACTGCTTTAAAAAAAGTTTTTATAACAGGAAAAATTGAAGTAAACACAGATATGCTTGGGGCTGCACGTTCATTACTCCAAAATCAAAAAGGAATTGCTTGTATCTTAGGCACAGGTTCAAATGCAGCTTATTACGATAGCAAAAAAATCACCAAAAATAGCCCTGGTTTAGGATATGTTTTAGGTGATGAGGGGAGTGGCTCGTATTTAGGAAAAAAGGTCTTACAACATTATCTGTATAATACTTTTGATGAAGAATTAATTGCCAATTTTAATGCTAGTTATAACACCAATAAAGACGAGATTTTAAACAGTGTTTACAAACAACCATTTCCTAATAGATACTTAGCAACATTTAGTATTTTTTTATCAGAAAATCGTGGGCACTATATGATAGAAAATATTATTGAAGATGGACTACACGACTTTATTTTTCAGCATTTATATAAGTTCAGAGAAAGTTGGCAATATCCAATAAGTTTTACAGGCAGTATTGCATTTGCTTTTAAAGATGTTATTAAAGAAATTTGTAATATTTACGAGTTACAATTAGGCAAAATTTCTAAACAACCAATGGATGGTTTAATTACTTTTCACAGCGAGGGCTAAATTTTGATTGTTTACGATAAATAAAAAAGGTTTTACATTGCTGTAAAACCTTTTTCGTGACCGCGTCAGGATTCAAACCTGAAACCTACTGATCCGTAGTCAGTTACTCTATTCAGTTGAGCTACGCAGCCATTTTTCCTTTCGGGGTGCAAATATAGGGTTCAGGCTTCAAACTCACAAATCATAAATACAAATTCAGCATTTTTTGCAAAATAGTTTGATGTGTAGCTAAATAATCACAATGTATATTGCACCTCTTTAAATTGCCAAAATTATGTGTGGTATTGCGGGTATTATATCTTCAAAACAGTTTTTTGTAAACAAAGAAAATTTGCAAAAAATGGCTGATGCATTAGTACATCGTGGTCCAGATGGAGAAGGATTTTGGATTAATGAAAAACAAACCATTGGATTTGCACACAGGCGTTTATCTGTTATTGATTTAAGCAATCAGGCTAGTCAGCCATTGCATTACTTGCATTGTATAATTACATTTAATGGAGAAATTTATAACTATGTTGAGATAAGAGATTTTCTCTCAAAAAAAGGGTTTGTTTTCATCACTGAATCAGATACAGAGGTTGTTGTTGCAGCCTATTTGTTTTGGGGTAAAGATTGTTTGCATCAATTTGATGGAATGTTTGCTTTTGCAATTTATGATAATAAAAAAAATGAGGTGTTTATTGCAAGAGATAGGTTTGGCGAAAAACCATTTTACTATTATTTAAACAAAGAATCAGATAATAAAGTCAACGATTTTTATTTTGCAAGTGAAATGAAAGCTCTTTGGGCTGTTGACATAGAAAGAGAAATGAATCACCATTTTTTATTGAATTATTTAACCTTGGGTTATACATCAAATCCAATAAATAAATCGCAAACATTTTACAATAAAATTTCTTCTTTACCAGCATCTCATTGTATTACAATAAGTCTAAACACATTTACTTTTTCAATTGAAAAATGGTATGAAGTCAAAAAAAAAAATACAGGAGATTTAAAAAATATACATCAAACAACAACAAGTTTTTATGACTTATTTAAAACATCTATTCAAAAAAGATTAAGAAGTGATGTTGCTGTGGGAACTAGTTTAAGTGGTGGTTTAGATAGTTCAAGTATTGTTGCAATAATTCATCAATCAACACAAAATAATCAATACAAATCACAAACTTTTACAGCATCTTTTCCGGGGTTTGAAAAAGATGAAACCCAATATAGCAAGCAGGTTGCAGCACATTTTGGTATAGAACAACATCTGATTCTCCCCAGTGAAGATGATTTGATAAATGATTTTCAAACTTTAATGTTTCATCAAGAAGAACCATTGCAAAGTAGTAGTGTGTTTATTCAGTTTATGGTTTACAAACTGGCCAAAGAAAAAGGTGTTACTGTTTTACTTGATGGGCAAGGGGCTGATGAGATTTTAGGTGGATATAAGAAATATACACACTGGTTTTTGCAAGAATTATTAAGAACAAATCTTGCAAAATTTAAACAAGAAAAAGCCTTGTTGATTGCAAATGATTTTTTAGAAACCTGGAATTATAAAAATTATTTTGCTGCAATATTTCCAAAACTTGCAGCAAAACAATTGCAGGCAAAAGCTATTCATCAGCAAAGCAATAATCGAAATATTAGTAAGGATTATTTACTTCAATATCAAAATACAAATTCTCTTCAAAAGCCTGTCATTAAAGCTTTGCAAGATATTTTAACTTATAACACTAATACATTTGGTTTAGATGAATTGTTAAGATATGCAGATAGAAATTCTATGGCTAATGGAAGAGAGGTAAGACTCCCATTTCTTAATCATCAATTGATTGAATTTACTGCTTCACTTCCATCATCATACAAAATAAATAATGGATTTACAAAATGGATTTTGCGTGAATCAGTAAAAAATATTCTACCAGAAAATATTGTTTGGAGAAAAGGTAAAATAGGGTATGAGCCTCCTCAAAAAAAATGGATGCAAAATAAGCAAATCCAAGAAATGATTGTAGAAAGTAAGAAGAAATTAGTTGATAAAAGTATTCTTGATAAATCTGTCTTACAATTATGTATAAACGCAAAAAATGCCCATGATCCTGATAATTTTGATTGGCGATATTTATGTGCTGCCCAGATCCTGTAAGATGTATGATGTGTGATGTACAATGTTAAAACATTTTCAAATCTTCAAATTTGCTAGTTGGTTTCCCCATCTTTGCCATTCAAAATTTGCTTTATGAAATTAGAAACGAAAATTATACACGCTGGTATGACACCAGATCCAAGCACTGGTGCAGTAATGATTCCAATTTATCAAACAAGTACTTATGTTCAAGAAGCTCCAGGAAAAAATAAAGGATATGAATATGCTAGAAGCCAAAACCCAACACGTTTTGCACTAGAAGAAGCTTATGCACAAATTGAAAATGGAAAATATGGTTTAGCATTTAGTAGTGGTGTAGCTGCAACAGATACTGTAATAAAATTATTGCAACCAGGTGATGAGGTAATTGCTGCAAATGATATGTATGGTGGTACATATAGATTGTTTAGCAAAGTGTATGAAAAGTTTGGCATTAAGTTTCATTATGTAAATATGCAGGATGCTAATAATATCAAGCCTTTCATCAACTCAAACACAAAATTAATTTGGGCAGAAACTCCTACAAATCCATTAATGAATATTGTTGATATTGCTGCTGTTGCTGACATATCTAAGCAACACAATGTGTTGCTGTGTGTTGACAATACTTTTGCTTCTCCTTACTTGCAAAATCCTTTGAATGATGGTGCAGATATTGTGATGCATAGTGCTACAAAATATCTTGGTGGACATAGCGATGTTATACAAGGTTGTTTAGTGATGAATGATACTGAACTAAGAAATAAATTATATTTTATTCAAAAAAGTTGTGGGGCTGTGCCAGGTCCTCAAGACTGTTTTTTGGTTTTAAGAGGAATTAAAACTTTGCATTTGCGTATGCAACGTCATTGCGAAAATGGTGAAAAAATTGCTTGTTGGTTACGCAATCACGATAAAGTAAAAAAAGTTTATTGGCCAGGATTTGAAGACTCCCCTAATTACAGTATCGCTAAAAGGCAAATGCGTGGTTTTGGTGGTATGATTAGTTTTGAGTTGAAGGATGAAAGCATTGAGGCTTGTAATAAAGTTTTATCCTCAACACATTTATTTTCTTTAGCAGAAAGTTTAGGTGGTGTCGAGAGTTTAATTAACCATCCTGCAAGTATGACCCATGCATCAATTCCACGAGAAGAAAGAATTAAAAATGGGCTAAGTGATGGATTAATTAGGCTAAGCGTTGGAGTTGAAGATGCTGATGATTTAATTGAAGATTTGGCAAATGCAATGAATAAATAGGTTGATTTGGGTTACTTTTTGAAGTTATTTGTATTAAGCGTTATTATCATATTGATAATTAAAACGAACTGACTTGCTAATGAAAATATTTTTTTCGTTAACAATTAAACTAACAAAATGATTCAAAAAACTTACTTAAAAACAAAAGATTATTGTAAGGTTAAATTTTCTTTTACTCCTGAAAATGCTGAAACAGTTGAAATTCTAGGATTAAACAGCGATTGGGAAAATGCAGTATTAATGAGTAAAAAGAAAGATGGTAGCTTTGCTGCAGAAGTTAATCTTCCTAAAGATTCAACTCACCAGTTTAAATATTTCGTTAATCAAGTTGAGTGGTTAAATGATGAAACTGCTGATAGTTTTGAACCAAATGAATATGGAAATACAAATAGTGTAATTGCTATCTAAATAAATTAAAAAGAGGCTGAACAGTTCGTTCAGCCTCTTTTTTGTATAAAAAATTTTGACCTTTTCTTTTATAAAAGTGAAACGATGCTTGAGTTAAGCTGCGTAATATTGCATTATGCAACATACAAACAAGCTTATAAATTCCTCATCTCCATACCTACTTCAACACGCTCATAATCCAGTTAATTGGAATCCTTGGAGCGAAGAAATTTTAAAAAAAGCAATTGCTGAAGATAAACCAATATTGGTTAGTATAGGCTATTCATCCTGCCATTGGTGTCATGTAATGGAAAAAGAAAGTTTTGAAGATGAAGATACTGCTGAAATAATGAACAATTATTTTATCAATATAAAAATTGATAGAGAAGAACGTCCAGACTTGGATCACATTTATATGGATGCACTTCAAGCAATGACAAGTAGTGGTGGTTGGCCATTAAATGTTTTCCTTACTCCTCAATTAAAACCTTTTTATGGAGGAACATATTTCCCTCCAAAACCAGTTCACGGTAGAATGAGTTGGATTGATACTTTAGAAGCTGTTAATAAAGCTTTTAAAGAGCGTAGAGATGAAATAGAAAGTCAAGCATCTAAACTAACGAATCATTTAATTTCAAGTAATTCATTTAGTAAAATCAACGCAAATAAGGAAGATGCAATTGATAAAGAAACATTAGAACTTATTGCCAATAATATTCTTAAAAATGCAGATACATCTTGGGGTGGATTTGGTAAAGCCCCAAAGTTTCCTCAAACATCTTGCATACAATATTTGTTAAGACAATATCATTTTACCAAAAATAACGAGTGTTTAAATCAAGCTTTACTTAGTTTGGATAAAATGATATTAGGAGGAATTTATGATCAAATTGGAGGAGGATTCTCTCGCTACAGCACAGATGAAAGATGGTTTGCCCCACACTTCGAGAAAATGCTGTATGATAATGCACTTTTAGTATCTGTTTTAAGTGAAGCTTATCAAATAACAAAAAATCAACTTTATGCTGATACAATTGCAAAAACACTAGAATTTATTGAGCGAGAAATGATGAGCGAAAAATTTGCGTTTTATAGTGCAATAGATGCAGATAGCGAAGGAATAGAAGGGAAATATTACACTTGGAGCAAACAAGAAATAGAGGAATTACTTAAAGAAGATGCTGATTTTTTTTGCGATATTTATAATGTTACCAGCAAAGGAAATTGGGAGCACAATAACATTCTTTGGTTGGATGATATAATTGAAAATTTAGCATCTGAGAAAAATATTGAAAAGAGTTTGTTGAAAAATAAATTAGAGATTTGTAGTAACATTCTATTGCAAAAAAGAGAGTCTAGAATTAAACCTCAATTGGATAATAAAACCCTTGCTTCTTGGAACTCACTTATGAATGTTGCTTACAGCAAAGCCTATGCTGCTACTGACAATTTTCACTACAAAGAAGTTGCGATTAAGAATATGCAATTCATTTTAGAAAATATGTTTATTGATGATGAATTGATGCATTGCTACAATAACAATTTAGCATATAACACTGCTTTTATCGAGGATTATTCGTACTTGATTTGGGCATTAATTCAACTTCAAGAAATTACAGGCGAACAAACATATTTGCTAAAGGCAAAACAATTATGTGATAAAGCAATTGACAAATTTGAAGATGTGGAGTCTCCTTTCTTTTACTTTACAGAATCAAAAAAAGATGATATCATAGTGAGAAAAATAGAAATTTATGATGGTGCTATGCCATCAGCAAATTCAATTATGGCACTGTGCTTGAATTATCTTTCTACAGTCTTTTTTGATGATAATTTACGCAAACGTTTTCTCGATATGATTCATAAGCTAAAGCCTGCAATTACCCAACATCCAACTTCATTTTCATCTTGGGCAATATCGTTGCAAAATTTAGTGTATTTGCCCAAAGAAATTGTAGTTGTTGGTAAGGGTGCAAATGCTGCAATATCAGGCATTCTAACTAGTTATTTGCCAAACAAAATACTGGTTACTACAACTACAGTTTTAGGTAGTAAAATACCTATACTAAATGGTAAAGGCATTGCGTTAGAAACGCATTATTATTTATGTGAAAATCAAACTTGTCTACCACCTCAAAAAGAACTTTCCAAATTTTTGCATTTTCATAACATTTAATTGCATTATATTGCAGCCGGATTAGTTGAAATAATACTGAAACAACAATATAAATATTTATCTATAAGTATATTTTTACACGGTAATTTTAAGGGTTAAATAATTACATTTTTGGAAATATTCCAATTTTGTCACTATTTTTGTCGTCACCATTTAATCGAATCAAGAATGATGAAGAATTTTGTTTATGTATTGCTTTCAGCAACTGTCACGATAGGAATGATATCGTGTTCAAAAAAGGGTAAAAACATTGGTAAGGATTCTTACGATGTTGATGGACAGGTACGAGGCACTGCACCAACAGCTAAGAGAAGTATGGGTGCTCCATTTGGTATGGCATATATACCACCTGGAACATTTCATATGGGACCTAGTGACGAAGATGTAAACTACAGTTTAAATCAACGTAACAGACAAGTATCTATACCAGGTTTTTGGATGGATAGAACTGAAATTACAAATAATACTTATCGTTCTTTTGTGTTATGGGTAAGAGATTCTT
The DNA here is from genome assembly GCA_025363355.1 of Chitinophagaceae bacterium. Classification (GTDB taxonomy): domain Bacteria; phylum Bacteroidota; class Bacteroidia; order Chitinophagales; family Chitinophagaceae; genus CAIVPM01. Next base: position 11,549 of record JANYEB010000097.1, read on the forward strand.
TAGCTTCTAAAGAGTTAGGATTTGTAAAAAATGGCGGACCAGGTGTTGCTGGGGATTCTAACCAAGCTATTAATTGGACAAAAAGACCTACTTTGAAATTTGGCTCTAAAGATTTAGAAAAATTAGGCGAAAAACTAGTTCTTGCTCCTGATAATAGACTTTATGGTATGATAGAATTGGATCCCGAAAAATTCAAATACCGTTACGAAGAATTTGTGCTTTCAGAAGCAGCTAAAAAAGAAAATTATGGAATGGCTCGCAAAAATTTCATATCTAGAGAAAGTGTTAAAATCTATCCAGATACACTAGTTTGGATGAGAGATTTTTCTTATGCTTACAATGAACCAATGACCAAGAGATATTTTGCTCATCCATCATTTGGTAACTACCCTGTAGTTGGTATTAATTGGAAGCAAGCTAAAGCTTTTACTCATTGGAGAACAGCTATGCAAAATATAAGTTTGGCTAAACGTGGAATGGCTGTAGAAAGTAATTATCGTTTACCAAGTGAGGCTGAGTGGGAATATGCTGCTCGTGGTACTCGCACAAATAGTATGTATCCTTGGGGTAACTACTATCCACGTAACAAAAAAGGTTGTCTGTTGGCAAACTTCAAGCCTGGTCGTGGTAATTATGCAGAGGATGGAGGATTTTACACAGTTAGAGCTGATGCCTATTGGCCTAATGATTATGGTTTATATAATATGAGTGGGAACGTTGCTGAATGGACAAGTTCTTATTACAATGAAGGATCTTATAATTTCTTCAGTGAAATGAGTCCAGATTTAAGATATGATGCTAAGGATTCAGATCCTCCATATATGAAACGTAAAACGATTCGTGGTGGTAGTTGGAAAGATGTTGCTTTTTATCTGCAAACCAGCACTCGTGCCTTTGAATATCAAGACACAGCTAAATCTTACATTGGATTCCGTTGTGTAATTGATTTGGCTCCTCGAATGAAATAATTTAACTTTATTTTACAAGTTATATAACATTTTTATAACAAACATTAATTTAACTTGCATCCAGTTTAATAGTGTATGAATGCAATCTTGCTAAACAAACAAAAACTAAACTTAAACAAAAAAAAACAAAAATCATGGCAGCAAAAATTCCACCAAAGGTTAACAAATTTATGGACATCTTCGTATCTGTTGCAGCAGCAGTAGTAATTTACGGAGCTCTGCAAAAAATATTGCACTCACCAATCGCTGACATTATGCTTAAGATTGGTCTTACGACAGAGGCTGTATTGTTTCTAACTTATGGAATTCTATATATTATATATCCAGCTATGGATGAACACGAAGTTCATATTCCAGGAATGGAGAATGTAGATAAAGGTAATCCTGCTTTAAAGTCAATGGAAAAAATGTTAGCTGAAGCTGACATTACTCCAGTTAATTTAGGCAAGCTAAGTACTGGGTTTCAAAAATTAGGAACAACAGTAGATAAAATGGGTGAAATTGGGGATGTTGTAAAATCAACTGGTGATTTTACTGCGGGTACAAAAAATGCAACAGCTGCAATGGCAGGCATCACAACAGCAATTACTGCTTCTACAGGTACATTTAATGCTTTCAATGCTGCAAGTGAGACTACAAAACAATTTCACGGACAGGTTCAGATATTAACTAAGAATCTTTCTTCTTTGAATACAATTTATGAATTAGAGTTACAAGAAAGTAATAATCACCTTAAAACAATGAATCAGTTTTATGGAAAGTTAGCTCAAGCTTCTGCAGCAATGAATAATACTGCTGAAGATGCTATCAAAGCTAAGGATCAAATTTCAATCTTGGCAACTAACTTAACAAAACTTAATTCTGTTTACGGAAATATGTTAAGTGCAATGCAAGGAAAGTAATTAGGTATTATTTAATACTTTGTATAAACAATTTTATAAATCTTTAAATATTAAATAAAAATGTCTCTACCTAAAGAGCCCAGGCAGAAGATGATTAACTTGATGTATCTCGTATTAACAGCATTGCTTGCGTTGAACGTGTCATCAGAAATTCTTAACGCCTTTAAAACAGTAGATAGAAGTTTGCAAACTGCAAATAAATCTGTCGATTCTAAAGATAAAGAAGTGATGTCCTCTTTTGAAGAACTTTTAAAAGACGGAAAAACGCATGATAATGCAGCAAAATGGAAACCTCTAGCAGATCAAGCCAAGCAAATGTCAGATCAGTTAGTTAAAGAAATAGAGGATTTAAAGCTTGAATTAAAACAAGAAGCTGGTTTAGGTAAAATGGGTAAAAGTGAAAAAGGTGATGACTTGTTTAAGGAAGATGATTTAGAAGCAGCTACAAGACTTTTCATAGGTCACGAAGGAAAGGGTGGAAAAGGCGATGACTTAAAAAATAAATTATCTGCAATTAAAGAAAAGTTATTAAATCTTCATCCAGATATCAAAACAGCATTTGGTACGACATTACCTATTGATATTTCGACTCCGGATAACAAAGATTGGGCTCAAACATATTTTCATATGACACCTACAGTTGCTGCACTTACCATATTAAGTAAATTTGAGAATGATGTTAAAAATAGTTCTTCACAAATTGTAGAATTTTGTCATCAACAAGTTGGACAAGTTAAACTCATTTTCGATCAATTCCAAGCCATTGCAAGTCAAAGCTCTGAATATGTAATGCCTGGTCAAGAGGTAAGGATAACCGCAGGTGTCGGTGCGTTTAGCAAGTCAGCTTTACCAAGTGTAAGTATCGATGGTGCTTCAGTACCTTTAAATGCTGAAGGTGTTGCTGAATTAAAATTTAATGCTGGTGGAACTGGTTCTTATAGTAAAAAAGTTTCCATAAGATATACAAAACCTGATGGTACCCCAGGTAGTGCTGAAAAAGAGATTAAATACGTAGTTGGGTCTCCAACAGGTGTGTTTGCTAGTGCTGAAAAAGTAAATGTTCTTTATTTAGGATTAGATAACCCCGTGAGAGTATCAGGAGGAACGAAGGGTGCTGAAGCCCTTAGTGCTTCTATTGATAATGGCTCTATTGTAAAAGCTGATAATTCTGGTTTGTTTACTGCTAAGCCTGCAACAGCTGGTAAAGCAGTTATAACAGTAACTGTTGAAGGAAAGCCATCAACTTTTAATTTTCCTGTAAAACGTATTCCAAATCCTACGCCAATGGTTGGTCAATTTGGTGGTGGTAGTGTGCCAGTAAATGTATTTAAAGCAAATGTTGGTGTTAGAGCTGATATGGGAGAATTTGTTTTTGAGGGTGTTAAATTCAATGTGGTTAGCTATACAATTGTTTGTACAGGTAGAGGCTTTGAATCTACTGGTCCAAAATTCGCGGTTGTTAATGGTGCCTACTTCCCATCTGATGTTAAAGGGTATATAGAAATGTGTCGTGCTGGTTCATCTGTTTTAATTACCGATATTACAGTTGAAGGGCCAGATGGAAGAAGAAAATTGCCAGGTTCAATGGCGTTTAACTTGACAAACTAATATTTATTATGCAAAGAACAACAGTTAAATTTCTAGCATTTGTATTATTTATTTGTTTAACAAATAATACAAATTTGTTTTCACAAAAGAAAAAAGCTCCCGTTAAGAAAGTGGCAGCTCAAACCAAAGCTTCGTCAAATCCTTTTGGTGGTAGCTCATCAACCCCACCTGCAAGTGCAAACCCATTTGGTGGTGGAGCCGCTAGTCAACCTCCAAAATCTGGTGGAGCGGTAGATCCATTTGCTCCTTCTAGTTCCAAAACTTCTGGTGGAGCGGTAGATCCATTTGCACCTACTAAATCTTCTGGTGGGGCTGGTCAACCTCCTGCTAATAGATCTGCTGGTGGAAATGTTCAAGTAATAGTTGTTCCATCTACTACTTCAAACCCTCTTTCTGACTCTGCAAGACCTACTTTGAGGAACGAAAGTGCTATTATTTCTAATATAAAAGATCGTAATCCCTTGGCTTATGACGATATTAGAGAAGATGATGCTATTTACCGACATAAAATTTGGAAGGTTATTGATGCTAGGGAAAAAATCAATGCTCCGTTTGTTTATAATGAAGATGATGGTAATCAACTATTCTTCTCTATTGTTTTTAAAGCGGTTACTGAAGACTCTGTTCTAGCTTTTGAAGATGACAAATTTCGTAAGCCTTACAAAGATGTAAACAAATTTAAAGCTAAATTTTCTGGTGGAGTTGACACTTCAGATGTTTACGACATAGATGGTCAAACATTACTTAGAAGAGAGGTTAGGACAAAAGAATTTCCTGTTGATTCTGTGTATGAATTTATGGTAATGGAAGATGTAATCTTTGACAAAGAAGCTGCTAGGTTAGTACATAGAATTATTGGTATTGCTCCAATGGGTCCTACAATTTTGCCCTCTGGTAAAGTAATTGAAGGTCCACACTTTCCTTATTTTTGGATTTATTATCCAGATTTAAGAAAAACATTAGCAAAAAAACCAGTTTATAACCCTAAAAATTTAGGTGCTAGAATGACTTGGGAAGATTATTTGGAAAATCATCATTTTAGTTATTACATTGTAAAATCTACTATGGATAATGTTAAGGATCAAAACTTAAAAGAATACATAAAAGATCCAATGTTTAGATTGTTTGAAGGCGAAAAAATAAGGGATAAAATATTTAATTACGAACAAGGCCTTTGGGCGTATTAATTTATAAAATATTTCAAATAGCTCTGCAAATTTGCAGAGCTATTTTTTTATGTCTATATTCAATCAAGTACATTTGCAATCTTAAAAAAATAATATGAGTTTAATTGTTGTTGGGTCTATGGCTTTTGATGCAATAGAAACCCCATTTGGTAAAAGTGACAAAATTGTTGGTGGAGCCGCTACCTACATAGCTTGGTGTGCCAGTAACTTCTGTAAAGTAAATCAAATTAGTGTTGTTGGTGGAGATTTTCCTCAAACAGAACTTGATAACTTATCTAGTAGAGGTGTTTCATTTGAAGGCTTACAAATTAAAAAAGATGAGAAGTCATTTTTTTGGAGTGGTAAGTATCATTTAGATATGAACAGTCGTGATACACTAGTTACAGAATTAAATGTTTTGGCAAATTTTAAGCCAGTAGTACCAGAAAACTACCAAGACTGCGAGTTTTTAATGCTCGGGAATTTAGATCCAAATGTTCAAAGAAGTGTAATTGAACAATTGAAAAATAAACCAAAATTAATAGTTTTAGATACAATGAATTTTTGGATGGATATAATGCTTGAGGAGCTGAAGAAAACAATCAGTATGGTTGATGTTTTAATGATTAATGATAGTGAAGCAAGACAATTAAGTGGTGATTTTTCTTTAGTTAGAGCTGCAAAAAAAATTATGGCAATGGGTCCCAAATATTTAATTATAAAAAAAGGTGAACACGGTGCTTTATTATTTCACGAAAATAGCGTGTTTTATGCACCTGCTTTACCTTTAGAAGAAGTATTCGACCCAACTGGTGCAGGAGATACTTTTGCAGGTGGTTTTATTGGACATTTGGCAAAAACAAAAGATATAAGTTTTGAAAATATGAAAACAGCCATTATTGTTGGAAGTGCAATGGCAAGTTTTTGTGTTGAAAAATTTGGAACAGAAAGATTACGAGAAATTACCCAAGATGATATTAAAGATAGACTAAGTCAGTTTGTTAGATTGTCTAGCTTTGATATAGCTCTTGTTTAGTTATCATTTATGATGTTCAGTTTTTGTATGTTCTGTTGTTGCAGTATGCTCAGAAACTGGGTGATAACTTCCGTGGCAACGAGATAGAGTTACAAATAGTATAAACATAATTGAAAAGGAAAGTAGGGTAGTTAAAGTATAGTTTTTAATTATTCCTTTGCTTTGGTCTTGATGTTGTGACATAATATTACTTTAAGCTGCAAAATTAATGTTCAATTGTGTATTAAACAAAAGTTACTTCTTTTTAATATTTTAAATAGTAGTTAGGGGTCTAAAAATTACTGGGGAAAATATTTCATTTTTTTTGCATAAAAAGGGTGTTTGTATTCTCTGTTTTTAATTCTATTCCACTACATTTGCAACTCAATGAAATTTTATCATTGAGGGCCTATAGCTCAGTTGG
>JANYEB010000102.1 GCA_025363355.1 Chitinophagaceae bacterium
CTAGCTTGGTTTCGATGTTTCGATGTTTCGATGTTTCGATGTTTCGATGTTTCGATGTTTCGATGTTTCGATGTTTCGATGTTTCGATGTTTCGATGTTTCGATGTTTCGATGTTTCGATGTTTCGATGTTTCGATGTTTCGATGTTTCGATTAGGGAGGATACTATTGTATGTGCAAGGTTTAATTGCATACCAATTATTTTTATTTGCTATGCTAAATTGGTGATTTTAAATTAATAACCAAATATTTGACTAACTATTTTTAATAAAATTAAAAAAATAATATTGACTGTGGACGAAATATTTGCTTAATGCACCCTATCTCCTCTTATTTCTAAATTATTTATTATATCTGCTTCATATTTTAACCACTCTTGCCAACGTTTTCTCACCATATCTTTTGGCATATAATGTTCTGCAAGGTTGATAAACAAGGTATAATGCCCAGCTTCGCTTTCCATAAATTTTCTATAAAATCTTCTTAAGTAAGTATCATTCATTCCTTCGCTTAATCTTTTAAAGCGTTCGCAACTTCTGGCTTCCACCAAAGCCATAGTTAGCATTTGGTCTAAAAATCTGTCATCAATATGCCCACCTTTTCTTTGAAAATCAAGTAGTTTATTTACATACTCATCTCTACGTTGTTTACCTAATGGCAAACCTCTTTTTTTAAGTTCGGCAAGCACGGCTCTAAAATGCCCCCATTCTTCGGTAACTATTGGTGCAAGTTCTTCAACCATTAATTCTTTTTCGGGATAACGTTGAATATAGGATATACAGGTAAGGGCAGCTTTCTGCTCGCAATAGGCGTGGTCTGTTAAAATTTCTTCAATACTAATTTCAGCCAAATTAACCCAGCGTGGATCTGTAGGAAGTTTTAAACCCAATATATTTTTTGTGTGATTAGAAACAATTTCTTGTGCCATTTTAGAAAATTATTAAGCAAATATCTACACTAAATATTGTTTTGAAAAACTAAAGCTCTGAGAACTTTAAGCACTGATTAAATGGATTAAAGAATTAGTGTTTAGAAACGGTTCATCATATTTTTACTAAGTAAGTTAATGTAGGTTTACATTTGCCTACAAGTGAATTTTAAAATCAACATAAGACAAATTGGTGCAGCATTTTTAATGCTGGTTTTTCTTTTGAGTGTCACGCCTAAAAGATTTTTGCACGATGCTATTACACAGCATGAGCATACGAAGGTTTATGTTGAAAAATGTTCTCACCATCACATAAATATTGGTAATGCTGGTTTTAATTGTCAGCTTGATAATTTAGTGGTCGAACTGCCTTTTGAAATTTTGTTGCAACCAACATTTCTTTTTACAGAAGAATACAATTCATCTTATAACAGTTCTCTTCATCATCAAGAAGTTAAAACTTCTTTTCTTTCTATTTCTTTAAGAGGGCCTCCTAGCTGCTAATACATATTGCAATTAATTAATGTCGAGCCCCTGGAGAGTCTTGACCTACTTCATTTACATTTTAATCATTATTATTATTATTATGAAAAGTATTTATCTGTTCATATCATTCATTATATCTTTTACTTTATCCGCAATTGCCGGCGACAATATAAAATCATCTTTGTCTGGAACTATTATAGATGCTAAAACAAAACAGCCACTTGAAGGTGCATCTATCTTAATTCACGATGCAAAAATTGGAGCTATCAGCAAAAAAGATGGCACCTATTCTACAGCAAGTTTTCCATCTGGTAAATACCTTGTAGAAGTCAGTTATCAGGGCTATGCCAGCATTCTTGAAACTATTGAAATTAGTGGTAATACCAAGAAGGATTTTACACTAATAGAATCTGTTGTAGAGCAAGAAGCTGTTACTGTAACAGGCACTACATCTGCCACTAAAATAAAAAACACCCCTCAGCCAGTAGTGATAGTTTCAAAGGCAGATTTGTTTCATACGTCTTCTACAAACATCATTGATGCGTTATCAAAATCTGTATCAGGCTTATCAGTATTAACAACAGGACCAGCCATTGCAAAGCCTGTTATTCGTGGATTAGGTTATAACAGAATGGTTACTATTAACGATGGTATTAGACAAGAAGGGCAGCAATGGGGCGATGAACACGGCATTGAGATTGATGAAGCTAGTGTGCAAAAAGCAGAGGTTTTAAAAGGGCCTGCATCTTTAATGTATGGTAGTGATGCAATGGCTGGGGTATTGAATCTTATTTCAAATCAACCCATTCAACAAGGCACTATTAAATCAAATATCAATGCATCTTATTTAGATAATAATAAAGCATATAGTGCCAATATAAATGTTGCTGGACATTTAATGAATGGCTTTAATTGGAATGTTTACAGCAGTTATAAATCGGCTGCAGATTATCAGAATAAATATGATGGAAAAGTATTTAATAGCCGATACAATGAACAAAATATTGGTGGCTACATTGGCATTAATAAAAACTGGGGATATAGCCATTTACTAGTTAGTAGTTTTAATCAAAAACTTGGATTGATTGATGGTTCAAGAGATGCTACAACTGGTGCATTTACTGTATTTGCAGAAACACCACAAGAACATATTGCAACAAATGACGAATTAAGTGGCAGAGATTTTTTTACCCCATATCAGCAAATCAATCATTTTAAAATAGGTCTAGACAACAGTATTAATTTAAAGCAAGCTAGAATTACTTTTAACATTGCATATCAACAAAACAAACGCAGAGAATTTGGAGATAATCTTGCACCCAACAACCCAAATTTATTTTTTGATTTACAAACTACCAATTACAGTATTCAATACCATTTACAAGAACATAATGGATGGAAAACAAGCTTTGGCATTAATGGAATGGGGCAACAAAACAAAAACCTAGCATCAGAATTTTTAATTCCTGAATACAACCAATTTGATATAGGTGCTTTTGTTGTAACTAAAAAAACATTCAATAAGTTTAATATCACAAGTGGTGTACGTGGAGATTACAGAAGCCTTACCACCAGAGAACTTCAAGAAGGTGGCAACATTCGTTTTGCAGCATTTGACAAAACTTTTACCAATTTTACTGGAAGTATTGGAGCTAGTTATCTTGCTAATGAAAAACTAACTTTAAAGCTGAATATAGCAAGAGGTTTTAGAGCCCCAAATGTTAGTGAACTTAGCAGCAATGGTGCTCACGAAGGAACTAATAGATATGAGTATGGTAACAGCCAATTGCAATCTGAAACGTCTTTTCAAATAGATGCTGGTGCAGAGTTAAATACTGAGCACGTTAGCTTTTCTATCAATACATTTTACAATGCCATTAACCACTATGTTTTTTACAACAAACTAGGTGCTGCAAATGGTGGCGATTCATTGGTAGATGTTGGTGGCAATATGATTACTGCATTTCAATTTAATCAATCAAATGCAGTATTAATGGGGTTTGAAGCGAATATTGATATACATCCACACCCTTTAGATTGGTTGCATATTGAAAATAGTTTTTCGTATGTGAGGGGACAATTTACAAATGATTTTAATGGCTCTAAAAACTTACCTTTTATGCCACAACCAAGATTAATGAGTGAATTGAAAGGTGAGTTTAAAAAAATTAGCAAGCATTTCAAAAACGCATACATCAAACTAGAAGCAGATAATTTCTTTGCTCAAAAAAATATCTTTACACCTTATAATACAGAAACAGCAACACCTGCTTATACGCTTGTTAATATTGGTTTTGGTGGAGATGTAATGCTGAATAAAAAAAATACTTTTAGTGTATTTATTGGACTGAATAATATTACAGACATTGCTTATCAAAATCATTTAAGCAGATTAAAATATACAGATATTAATAATGCTACTGGACGAACAGGTGTGTTTAATATGGGTAGAAACCTAAGTATTAAAATAAATGTGCCTTTAAGTTTTCAGTTGAAATAGTTATTCATCTTTCGGGAAGTTTTAGAACTTCCCGAAAGATTTTAAAGCAAAATTACCTTCTGTATTTTTATGCAATAAACCAAACTATTGCATCCAATAAACACAACTTTATTTATGAGAAAAATAATTGCCTTTATTCTTTTTGCAACAACTGTATTGTTTGCTTGTAAAACAAAAACAAAGACTGAAAATTTTGCATCAAAATATCTTAATGCTACTAATTTACAAGAGCAATCGTTCACTATTAATACTAAAAAAGATACTGCTGTTACAACACAGCAAGGCATTATAGTAAAAATTTTCGCAGGCAGCATTGAATCTGCAACCCCCAATGTAACCCTACAAATTAAAGAGGCACTAGAACTTGAAGATATTTTGCAAGCAGGATTAACCACACAAACTAAAGATGGAATATTAAGCAGCGATGGAATGTTTCATATTCAAACAAAAGAAGATTCTAAAATAATAAAGCCTTTGCAAATTGAATTGCCAACTGAAGTTATTGATGCTAAAATGCAACTATATAAAGGTGTTGAAGAAGATGGAAAAATTGTTTGGCAAGAACCTAAGAAAATTGAAACACCTGAACCAATTGGCAAAACATTATTTATGAAAAATTGTGCAAGTTGCCACGCAGTAGATAAGAAGTTGACTGCACCTGCACTTGCTAATGTTGAGGAAAGATGGAAGAAAAAAGCCAATCTAATTGCTTACATAAAGCATAATCAAAATTTTATGAAAGGAGATTTTTCAGCAAAAAAACAGCGTGATACAATTGATTGTATCAATAGAGAAAACTATCTTGATTTGGTTTATTCAAGGCGTTTGTTTTGTGATTATAATAAGTCTGCAATGACTAATTTCATAGGGATTTTAACTGATAAAGACGTTAACGAAATTTTAAAATATATAAAAAGAGAAAGTAAGCTCCTTACAACTCCTTCAGCTAATACTGCACCTTTTATTGAAAACAACACAGATTCTTGCGATATTTATCCAACATATTATGAGGCATTATTAAGTAAAAAAGATTCTTTTGAAAGCTTAGATAATAGTATGGTTAATAGGGTAAACATTCAACCAACTTCACGTACTATTACAACTCCTCCAAAATCTAATGCATCAAATTCCAATCCTTTTGGTGGTGCTTCACAAAACAATGTGACTAATACAACAAATACAATTTCAAATAAGCCAATATCACCCAAAGTAACTCCCCAATATTATGAATCCGATAAATATCAATTCACAATTGAAACTTTTGGCTGGTATAACATAGATAGACTAATGAATTCTGAATTTAGTAGTATAAAAAGTGAACTAACTGTAACGATTCAAAATACAACAACACAAAAGTTTCAGTTGTATATAATGATACCTGAATTTAAAGTATTAAGTGAAGGAGGATTATTAAAAGATGGTATTAATTATGGTTTTTATGGTGAGGATGCAAGCATCTACCTACCACAAGGAATCAATGCTTATGTATTTGCTATTGGTGAAGAAAATGGAAAAACATTTTATGGTTCACAACAATTTACAACTTCAACAAAACAACATATTCAATTAAAAATTCAAGAGTCAACAAAGGATGAAATTCTAAAAAAAGTTAAAGATTTTAAAGCCAGTGATTTTTCTATGAATATTATTAAAACAAACAAGTTTGAAAATATTAAAGCCATAGAAATTGAGCTAGATAGAATACAAAATAAAATGAGTAAATGTGATTGTTTCAATCAAATACCTACAATAAAAGAAAATGCTGGCTATGGAACGGCTGATGTTTATTCAGTTGAAATGAAACCAGAATTTCCAATAAAATAAAAACAAAAAGGTGTATGAAAGTTCATACACCTTTTTTTAAAATCAAACCCTAATTATGCGTGTTTTCTAATTTGGTGCTGTGCTCTTTTAATAGGGTGTTTAACACCTTCTTGTTTTAATTTTTGAGCATCTTGCTTAACTTCTTGTTTATCTTGCTTTACCTCGGCAACAGCTTGTGCTTGCCCTCTTCCATTCCCAGTTTTAACATCTTGTTTTACCTGCTTTTTATCTTGCTTTAATTCTCTTAAATCCTTACGCAAGTCTTTCATATCTGCTTTCTTTGTTGCAACTGGAGCAGGAGTTGTTTGTGCTGTAACAGCAAGGCTAAAAGATGCTGCTACTAAAAAGAAAAATACTTTTTTCATTGTTTACAATTTTATTTGTTAAAGAATAAACAAGAGATTCAATTACCAAACCAAAGTTTAAAAATTGGTGTTGTAAAAATGTTAAAATATTATAAACCCACAAATGCTTTATACAATTCGCAATTACCAGATGCACTTATTTTGTATTCCTCGTTAGGCAGCACCATAAAGCAATCTCCTTTTTTTATTGTAATGTTTGCAGTGGTTCCATTAACAACAGCACCTCCATCAATAACAATAAATATTTCTGGCGATGCAGCAAGTGCTGTATAGGTTTTACCAGCTGATAATTCAATTTTAGAAATATCAAAATCTGGTACTGGACAAGCGTAATTTTTCTCTAATACACCAATACTTTCTCCCTTCATTATTTGTGGAGTTACAGATTCAAATGATGTATGTTTCATTAACTCTGGCACATCAATATGTTTTGGTGTTAACCCACCACGCAACACGTTATCGCTATTTGCCATTAGCTCTACATTTTGTCCTTCTAAATATGCATGTGGCACACCTGCTGCCTGAAAAACTCCTTCACCTTTTTTAAGACCAACTATATTAAACAAGTAAATAGAAAATACACCTCTATCTACATTTTTTACCTCTTCATCTTCTTTAAACAATTTAGCTGCCCACCAACCTGGCATTGATTTATTCAACTCTCCATTTTGCTTTCTACGCATTTCACGTTTTACTAATCTTGCCAAAATAGTATCTACTTCTTCTTGGCTCATTTCCATCAAAAAACGATACAATTCTTTCAATCCTTCCTTCTTAAAAATGGGTAACAAGACATTAAACTCTTTCACTTCTTGCAAGCAGTTTTCAATTGCTTCTAAACTCATAAAACCGTGCAACAACCAAAACTCACCTAGTGCAATCATCACTTCTGGCTTATGATTTTTATCTTTATAATTTCTATGAGGTGCATTAATTGGAATACCTGCTGCATCTTCTCTCTCAAACCCTTTTACAGCTTCAGCTTTAGAAGGATGCACCTGAATCGACAGCATTTCGTTTACATCAAGGATTTTGTATAGATAAGGCAGTTCGCCAAACTTGCTGTAAACACTTTCTGTTAAAATATCTTTTGGATTTTGTTGAATAGCATCAAACAAAGAAACCTCTTGACTACCAACTTGAATCATTGATGGTGCAGATGGATGAGCTCCCATCCAATATTCTGCACAAGGTTTATTATCTTTATTTTCGAAGTGTAGCAAATTAGGAATGTATTGATAACCACCCCAAGCATAGTTTTGTACTTTCCCTTTTAATTTAAAAATTTTATTTTGTAAGACAGACATAGAATGAGTGAAAATAAGTTAAACAATATTGATAAAGGTACCAAAGGAGAAAACGTTGCAGCCACTTTTTTATTGCAAAATGGATATACCATTTTAGATAGAAACTGGCGATTTAAACACTGGGAAATTGATATTATTGCCTCAAAAGAAAACAAATTACATTTTATAGAAGTTAAAACTAGAACATCAAAAAAGTTTGGCAATCCAGAAGAAGGTGTTAACCAAAAGAAAATGAGTTCTTTAAAAAAAGGAGCAGAAGAATATCTTTTTCAAAACCAGCAATGGATTTTAATTCAGTTTGATGTAATTGCAATTACAATGAAAAAAGAAGAAGTGGAAGAAATATTTTTAATTGAAGATGTTTTCTTTTAGAAGAATGTTAAAATTTCCCTAACTCAGTAAGTAAAGCTATTATGCTACGTATATCTTTAAAATTATTTATATGCAAAAAATATTATTAAGTTGCCTGATGGCAGCAACAAGTTTAATTTCTTGTGCACAAAAACAAAAAACAAAGAATATGAATCAGGAAATTCCGGTAACGAAAGTTGAATTAAAACCAGGAACAGAAATTGCCACTTTTGGTGAAGGATGTTTTTGGTGTACAGAATCTTTTTTTCAAAGATTAGAGGGTGTGATTAGTGTTTCAAGTGGATATAGTGGGGGGCATAAAGCAAATCCTACTTATGATGAAGTTTGTACTAAAACAACAGGCCACGCAGAGGTTTTGCATATTGTTTTTGACCCAAAGAAAATTTCGTATGATGAGTTATTAGAAGTATTTTGGAAAACCCACGACCCAACTACATTAAATCAGCAAGGTGCAGATGTTGGGCCACAATATAGAAGTGTCGTATTTTATCATTCAGCAGAACAAAAAGCAAAAGCCGAAAAATACAAAGTAGCATTAGATACTGTTGGTGCATTCAAAAGCCCTATTGTTACTGCTATTGAGCCATTCACTAACTTTTATGCTGCTGAGGATTATCATCAAAATTTTTATAACAATAACACCAATTATGGTTATTGCAGAATGGTGATAAGGCCTAAACTTGATAAGTTTGAAAAAGTATTTAAAGACAAACTAAAAAAGAATTAGTGATTCGGTCTAATAAAAAAGCACATTGAAATCAATGTGCTTTTTTATTATAATTATCACCAAATTTTATATATCAAAAGACTCACCAATGGCAGGCATTTTTATTGTCTTATTCGCATCTTCAAAAAGATTTACAACTTGTTCGTGATTCACTTTTATAAATCCAAACGTATCAAAGTGCATTGCAATAATTTTATTACATTCAATAAAACTACTGGCTGTTAAAGCATCAGCAGCATCCATTGTAAAATTATCGCCAATAGGTAAAAATGCTGCATCTAACTTACACCAATTAGGAATCAATTTCATATCCATTGTTAAAGCAGTATCTCCACTATAATAAAAATTGTGTTCGCTGCTCATCACTAAAAATCCCATTGGATTACCACCATAACTACCATCTGGCATAGCACTACTATGTTGTGCAACAACACATTTAACTGTGCCAAAATCAAACTGCCATTTACCACCAATATTCATTGGATGCGTATTTTCTACACCTTGTTTGTTAAGCCACTCGTGAATTTCCCAGCTACAAACAACTTTTGCTCCAGTTCGTTTTGCAATAGCAACTGTATCTGCAATATGATCTGTATGACCGTGAGATTGTAAAATATAATCTGCCTGAATGCTATTAACATCAATATCCTTAGCCAGTTCATTAAAACTAATAAATGGATCAAATAATAATTTTTTGCCATTAGTTTCTACCAAGAAACAAGAGTGACCATAGTATGTAACTTTCATAATTTGTTGATTAATTAGCAGTAGAAAATCTGCTATATTTTATATTAAAAACAATTGAAATCTAAAAATTATATCCAAAACTTAGATAAGCACCTAAATCAGTTTGCCCTTTAAAAAGTACTGGATTTATACCTCCACGAAAATTAAAACCACCATCGTTTGGTTGACTACGATAACCAATTATAAAATTTGTAAACGTGTAGGTAGTATTTGGATAAAGCTGAATGTTTGCTAAAGAATAACTACTATAATATCCTGATGAATTCTGACTTCCCATCATTAAAATAGTTTGTGTTAATCCTACCTCAAAATAGCGACCCCTATTCACATTACCTAATAGACAATTGATACCTAGAGGTATAGTCGTGTAAGATGCTCTATTGCTACTACCAATGCTAAATCCAATACCACCATTAAACCCTAATCCATCTACTTTTTTATTAAATCTTCTGTCATAATTTACAGACAATCCAATTGCTGGCCCACCAAGTCCAACATAAACTAATTGTGGTTCTCTATCAGTTTTAAAAGTTCTTTTTGGATCTTTAAGTCTGATAATATCCTGACTAAAGGATTGGCAAATACTAAACAGTAAAACAGAAACAATTAAAAGCTTTTTTCTCATTTGGTTGATTTTATTAGCCAAATATAGTCAAAGCATATAATTGATTGACACGCTTTTGTAATATTTTTTTCAAGTATTCATTCAACCTTTCAAAAACATTATTAGGGTTCTATAACATCAGCAAGCAGGTTTTTGGTGTATTATGAATACACTTGAAGCGTATTAACAAGTAGGTTTTAGTGTATTGCTAATACACATTGAGAGTGTTAACAATACACTTTGATTGACAAATAATACACCCTAAGGGTATTATTAAATAGGTTTTAGTGTATTGTGAATATATGTAAGGAGTATTAACAATACACTTTGATTGACAAATAATACACTCAAAGGGTATTAGTAGATAGATTTTAGTGTATTACAAATACACATTAAGAGTATCAGCAGTGAACTTGCTTCTATCACAGTTTCTCCATCTCATCTTTCACAAACTCCATTAAGGTTTTAATATGGTTTGGAGAAAGATCGAATTTTAATCCAGCGGCTGCATATAATTCTGGTAAAGTTTTAGTGCCACCAAGGCTTAGTGCATTAATGTAATTGTTAATGGCTTGTTGAGGGTTTTGTTGGTATTGCATCCACAAACCAATAGCACCAAGTTGTGCAATGCCATATTCAATATAGTAAAATGGCACTTCAAACAAATGCAATTGGCGTTGCCAACCCGTTTTTCTGTATTCTTCTAATCCTGAAATATCCATTGCACCAGTAGAAAATTCATCGGCGATTTGCAACCACATTGCTGTTCTTTCTTCAACAGTATGTGCTGGATTTTCGTACACCCAATGTTGAAACTTATCTATAATAGCAATCCAAGGAAATATAGTAATTACCCTTTCAAGTTGATGTTCTTTAGCACGTTTTAAATCGGCTTCATTATCAAAAAAAGAATGCCAGTGATTCATACTAAAAAGTTCCATTGCCATACTTGCCACTTCAGCAATTTCCATTGGATATTCTTTAAAAGCACTTAGCTCCAAACCGTGTGATAGAAAGGAATGCACAGCGTGTCCACCCTCGTGAACCATTGTCGTTACATCATCCATTTGCCCTGCTGCATTCATAAAAATAAATGGTGCACCACTTTCGGTTAAAGGGCAATTATAGCCACCTGGTGCTTTGCCTTTACGGCTCTCTAAATCGAAATGATTTAGCTCGTTCATCTTGCGTAAACAATCGGCAAAAAATGGATTCAACTCTTGAAAACAAGCAACAGACTTTTCGTATAAATCTTTACCTGTTGTAAAAGGTTTTAAGGGTTGTGTTCCTACTGGTTCAGCTTCTGTATCCCAGGGTTTTAAAGTATCTAAACCTAGTTTTTGTTTTTTGTTTTGATAAATTTTTTCTACCAAAGGAACAATGTGTTGCTTTACTGCATCGTGAAAATTGTAACAATCTTCTTTGGTGTAATCAAAACGACCAAGCTCAACAAACTTATAATCTCTATAATTATCAAAGCCAGCATTGATAGCTGTTTGATGGCGTTTTGCAATTAATTCACTATACAAATTATGCAAAGCATCTTTATCAATAATTCTGCGTTCATTTATTTTTCGGTAAATAGATTCACGCAAAGTTCTATCGTGACTATGCAAAAATTTACCTGCTTGTTGCATCGTATATTCTTGTCCATCTACTTCAATGGTCATAGCACCACTAATTACACCAAACTGCTGCTGCATCACACTTAGCTCAGCTTGCAATGGAATATTTTCCTCTCGAAATAAATTTATACTTTTTTTAACACTGCGTAAATAAGTAAAGAATTTTTGTTGATCTAATTCTTTTAAAAATGGCGATGCAATTAATTTTTTATTGAGTGCATCTGCATAAGGTTGCAACTTGGGTTGAATTTCCATACAGAAATAAGTGAAAGCTTCTTCAAGGCTTTTATCTGTAGTGTCGCAAGTCATTTTAATTTGCCTCCAGCAAGCATCTTCACTAATCACAGCTTCCATTTCACTCATATCAAGCAACCATTTTTCTAAATCTTCTTTACTATTAATGTCTCTTTCTAACAAATTTTTAAAATATGGTTCAAGACTTTCCCAAGTTGTTACTGTGTAATCTTTAGGTACAAAATGACGAGGAAGTTTTTGTATGTTGGCTGATAGCATTTTCTTTAATTATGAATTATGAATTATAAATGATGAGTTATGAATGGGTGCAAATGTAGTAGATGTTTGATAGTAATTTCAGTTGCTATCAATAACAAAAAACCTCTGACATTTTTAGTGTCAGAGGTTGAGTTATATTCTTGAATTTGCTTTAATTCACTATCACATTTGCCGATACAATTAATCTTCCAGCAGTTTTTGATTTAATTTCATCAATACTAACACCAGGAGCTGTTTCTAGTAGCACAAACCCATCTTTGGTAATATCTAATACAGCAAGTTCTGTAACAACTTTTTTAACACAGCCAACACCTGTTAAAGGCAAAGTACAGCTTGGCAATAGTTTGCTTTCTCCTTTGGGGTTGGTATGCATCATAGCTACAATAATATTTTTTGCACTTGCCACTAAATCCATTGCTCCACCCATTCCTTTCACCATTTTACCAGGAATTTTCCAATTAGCAATATCTCCACTATCACTTACTTCCATTGCACCCAAAACAGTAAGGTCAATTTTGCCAGCTCGTATCATTCCAAAGCTTTCTGCACTATCAAACAAAGCAGCACCTTTAATCAGCGTTACAGTTTCTTTTCCTGCATTAATTAAATCTGCATCAATTTCTTCTTCTGTTGGGTATGGTCCCATACCAAGAATTCCATTTTCACTTTGCAGAATAACAGTCATTCCCTCAGGAATATAATTTGCAACCAATGTAGGAATACCAATACCAAGATTGACATACATTCCATCTTTTAATTCCTTTGCAATTCTTTGTGCAATACCGTATTTATCTAAAGCCATTTTAATTGTAGTTTATTGATTTAGAAAGAAGCTTTAACATTCACTTACTTAATTTGTGTAGTTCTTCTTTCAATACGTTTCTCGTAATTCTTTCCCTCAAATATTCTGTGAACATAAACTCCTGCCACATCAATTATATCTGGGTCTATCTCTCCAGGTTCTACCAAATGTTCAACCTCAACAATAGTTATATCTCCAGCCTTCGCCATTGAAGTAGAAAAATTGCGGGTAGCTTTTCTAAACACCAGATTGCCAAGTTTATCACCTTTCCAAGCTTTGATGATAGCAAAATTGGCGTGCAATGCATATTCCATTAGGTGCATTTTGCCATTAAATTCTTTAACTTCTTTGCCAATGGCTATCTCTGTTCCATAACCTGCAGGTGTGTAGAATGCAGGAATGCCCATTCCTGCCATTTGAATGCGTGTTGCCAAAGTTCCTTGAGGAATTAAATCAACCTCTAATTCTCCGCTTAAAAGCTGCCTTTCGAACTCTGCATTTTCGCCAACATAACTACTCATCATTTTTTTGATTTGTTTTGTATGAAGTAGTAAGCCTAAACCAAAATCATCAACACCGGCATTATTAGAAATGCATGTAAGTTGTTTCACTCCTTTTGCGACAAGAGCTGTAATTGAGTTTTCAGGAATTCCATTTAATCCAAAACCACCAAGCATTAGTGTATCTCCATCTTTAATGTCAAAAATGGCATCATTGGCATTAGCAAAAACTTTGTTCATCGTTAGTAGTTAGTAGTTAGTAGTTTGTAGTTAGTAGTTAGTGAAAGCTATATCTACTTACCACTAACTACTTCCCTATATGATTAGTTAATGTATCTCGTTTTCTGGTTCCAAAAGCTGCAAGAGAATCAAGCAGAATTTTCATTTCGTTAGGATGGTTTTTATAGTAGTCGTAACTGCTATAATATTCTTCTTTTGTTATTTTATGTAGTGTAAATATTTTGTTATAGAGAGCAATATTTTTCTTAGTGCTATCAATAATTGTGTCAGTTGGAAATTGTTTTCGCATCCACTCATCAGCAGTAATTACATCCCACATAACTAATTTCATTTGTGGTATAGCAATATTTTTTTTCTTTTCATTGCAAGCACATAACACAACTATACAACAGCAAGACAATACTAATTTCCTCATTTCAATTCTTCATTATATTTTCCTGTATTGGATGGATCCAGATTAGATAGAATTTCTATTGCTTTGGTTTTATCCTCCATAGTTCCAAGTTTAAAAATTCCCGTTAATTCAGCTATTTTATTTTGCATAAAAAACTGAACAAACATACTATTGGGTGTTTCTTGGTTAAATGTTTTTAACTGTGTTAATGCTTGAATAAAATTAGGAATCGCTTCTTTTTGATTTAATGCCATTTTATCAAAACCACTTCTATAATATCCATACAAAACACTATGCAAAATGTTGTTTCTGCTATTGGTTAAGTTTTCTGCTAACCAATATCTATTTCTTAATCCATCAAATGCCTTCCATCCATTAAGGTTATTTCCTTCAGGTGCATTATTTACAATATACTGTGCTTTTTGAAAATATTTCTCTCCCCCTTTTGGAGAAAAAGAATCGTAGTTCAGCCCAAGAATCATATTAGCATAATATGCAACAATTGCTGTAAGATTTGCAGCAAAAGCATCACTACCAGCAATACGGCTTTCATTAAATTCTACTGGCTGATACTCGATGTATTTGAATGTAACATCTGCATCTTGATAATTAATTAAAGCTGCCTGATAAGTTGAACTGAAAACAGGGCGTGCAGATTGAATTAACAGCTGAGCCTTATAAATATTAGTTTCTACAATGCTCTCTATATTCAACACAAAATTTACATCAATCTTTTCGGTTGATTTATAAGTTTCGCTTGTCCACTTTCTATTATTGATAAAATTGGTCAATTGATTTTGAAGTGTAGTAAAAATTTTCTTATCAACCGATGTGTTAATTCTGCTTGCATTTACTGTTACTTTAGCTTGAAACTCTTGCGAAAAGCTAACTGTAGAGATTGCAAAAGCAACCATTAAAAGGAAACTATTTTTTTTCATTATTGATTTTTGAAATAATAAATGATACAATATCGTTTGCAACTGCTGTCTTTGATTTGGTTTCAAAGTTATGTTCTGTTTCGTTTGAATCAATGATTGTTATTTTATTTTCATCCGCCCCAAAAACAGGGTTATTATTATTGAATGAATTAAGAATAATGCAATCTGCATTTTTTGCTTTTAACTTTAAAATAGCATTTGCTTTTTCATTTTCTGTTTCTAAAGCAAACCCAGCAACAAATTGGTTTGACTTTTTATTGTTGCCCACAAAATACAAAATATCTTTAGTCTTTTCTAAATCCAATTGCCAGTTATCATCTTTCTTTTTTATTTTATTATCGGCAACTGCAACTGGCTTATAATCTGCAACAGCAGCACACATTACAGCAATATCAGCATTGTTTATGTTTGATGAAACCACACTAAACATTTCATCGCTAGTTGTAACATTTAATATTTTAATTGCAGGATATACTACTTTTTGGTTTGTTGGGCCAGATACAATAGTAACATCTGCACCTTGCAAATAAAATGCTTCTGCAATAGCATATCCCATTTTGCCAGAAGAATGATTACCTATAAATCTTACTGGGTCTATTGCTTCATAAGTTGGCCCAGCAGTTATTAAAATTTTTTTATTTTGCAGTGCGTTATTTCTAAAGTAATGTTCAATTAAAAAACTAATAATTGTTTCTGGTTCTGCCATTCTTCCATCGCCAAATAAACCACTTGCTAGTTCTCCTTTTTCAACAGGAATTATTTTGTTATTGTATGAAGTAATTAAATCTAAATTTCTCTTTGTTGATGGATGGTGCCACATATCCTCATCCATTGCAGGAGCCACAGCTACAGGGCAAGTTGCAGATAAATAAACTGCCATTAATAAATTATCGCAAATGCCATTTGCCATTTTAGCAAGTGTATTGCAACTCACAGGTGCAATCAACATAACATCTGCCCATCTTCCAAGTTCAACGTGATTAGCCCAAGAATTTTGAGAAGCCAAATCAACTAACACTTCATTTTTTGACAAAGTTGATAATACTAAAGGAGAGACAAAATCCATAGCAGCATTAGTCATCACAACTTTAACTTCTGCACCAGACTTTACAAGCAATCGAACCAACAAAATAGATTTGTAAGCAGCTATGCTACCACTTATGCCCAAAAGTATTTTCTTACCTGCTATCATTTGAATATTTTTTCAATAAAAAACGACAGTAAAAGTACTGCCGTTTTTTATTCAATCTATTTATTATTTTAACGAAATAAATCGCTGTCATTATTCTTGCGATAATATATTTTATCTTCTGTAAACTCATGTGTAGCCATAATTGCAGGGTTGGGCATTTTCTCATAAGCACGAGAAATTTCTATCTGCTCTTTGTTTTCGTGAATTTCTTCCAAACTATCGGTATGGCTAGCAAATTCTTCTAATTTATTATGAAGTTCTTCTTTCAAAGTAACATTAATTTGATTTGCTCTTCTAGATATAATTGCAATTGATTCGTATAAATTACCTGTTACAGCTTTAATATCTAACAAATGTTTTGTTTCAATAACACTTGGTGTGTTAGCATTAATTTGTCTTCTTAACTTGCTCATTTTGTATATTTTTTAAAATGTTATTTACTTGTGTTTTTATTTTAGTTACTTCTACCAAATGTTTACTATCACTGAATCTTTCAATAAAATCAGAACATTCGTTTAGCACTTTATTATAACGTTCTTCTTGTTTTTCTTCGTAACTCAACTCAGCATATTTATTAAATGCTTTAATTGTTTGATACTTGTATTCATCTGCTAACTTTGAGTCAGGGAAATTTTCAGCTACATTTTCAAAAGAAATAGCTGCAGCTTTAAAATAACCTAGATTAAAATATAACTCTGCGGCTTTAAATTCTTTGGCTTCCAATTTAGCTCTGCAAATATCTAAGATTTCGTTTGCTTCTTTTATTGTGGTTGATGTGGGATGTGTGTTAATAAAAGCCTGCATCAATGCCATTGTTTTTGTTGTTGGAGTTTGATCCAACTCTAATTTAGGAGATTGTTTATAATAACAATATGCTCTTAAATACTCACACTCTTCAGCCTTTTTACTAGCAGGAAATGTTTCTACAAAACTCTTAAAGAAATTTTCAGCATTTAAATAATCTTTTAAAAAATAGTAACAATTTGCACTTTTGTAATACATATCTTCATACTTATCAGTTCCCTTTACATAGGCAAATAAATCCTCGAATAATTGTAGGGCGTATGCATATTTTTGATTTGCATAATATTGTTCAGCTATTTTATATCGATATTCATTGTCAGTATTTTTAAATACTTGATTAAAACTTTTGTTTTTAATTGGATGCACTTTAGATGCAGACTTTTTAAAAAAGCAAGAAGATAAACTCAATATAACAAAGAATAATAGTACCAGTCGTTTCATAAAAGTTGTCAAAAGTAATTGTTTATGGGCAAAGAAAGCATACTGAGTTCAATAAACCGAAAACAAAAAGTTAATATTAATATAAAAAACCCCGTAAACGGGGTTTTTTATATTAATATCCTAAATTATTATTATTAGTTCTTTCCTTTCAAATGTGGTGCAGGAGCAGGAACTGTGTTCGGTCCATCTTCAGTTGTTCCTTGTAAGTCAATTGTGTTAGCATCACCAGAACCACCTGCATCATAAGCAAAGATGAATCTGTTTTCGCTAATGCCTTTTTTATCAACTAAATATTTGATAATAGCTTCAACTCTATCATAAGCTTTTTGTTGAGAGGTTTTATTAGCTTCTGGATGTCCTAAAACTTTAATTTTAGCATTAGGATTATTCTTCAATTGCTCAGCAACTGCATCTAATAATTTTTGATTATCTCTGCTTAATTTAGCATCTCCAGATTTAAATTGAATGCTTGGTAAATTAGGTAATACAGAGCCTGCATTTCCACCTTTCAATGAACCATTTCTAAAAGAATCAACAGTTTGTTGCAGTTTGATGATTTCAGATTTAGACTCTTTGCAACAAGCACTTTCAGGGCAAGTTCCAACACCATCAGCATTAGCTGGGAAACACTCTGCACGAGTTAACAATTCTTTATCTTTATAATCAGGTACTCCATCGCCATCTGTATCAAGAGCTCTACCACGAGAATCAACAGTAACGCCTGCTGGAGTGTTTGGTTGTAAATCGAATTGATCAGTAATACCATCATTATCTGCATCATCCAATTTAACTTTAAGTTTATTTTTAAGATGATCAGGAGTATTTAACTCACTATAGACATAATTGTTAGGGTTAATCCACCACAAAGGTTCAACTCTTTTAGATTTATTGCCAATATTAAAATTAATTCTTGCACTGCTAAACCAAAAAGCATCAAACGCATTACTGAAAGGACCTGAAAAACCATCTAGAAAATCATAGTTAGTTAATGAATTTTTACCTTCCAAAGCTATATTTATTCTGTCATTTATTTTATATGCTAACCCGCCACCAATATTAAACACCGGAATTAAAACTGTTGCACCCCTATCGCCTTGTTTGTCACCAAAGCTAGCTAATACATTTGCACTAGATGGGTAGTAAAAATTTTCATACTCACCTAAAGAGTTTTTTTGTTTCACACTCACAGTGTTAAAACCGAAACCTGCAAGTAAATATACATTCCATTTTGGATTACCTCTGTAACTGTTGATAGTATTTAAAGAGGCAATCGCATCCATACCTAAGCCAATAGATTTGGTTTTAAAATCTCTAGCAGACGGGTTGATTCCACCAAAATTTTCGTTTCCAGTAACAGCATAAAATGAAACATAGGGTCTTAGAGAAAATGTATGACTAAGTGCTTTTCTTGCAGTTAATGTTACCCCTAATCCAAGATCATTTCTTAAATCGCCACTTACAGTGGCACCACCAATGCCTAATCCAATTTCCCACATATCTTTTGGTTTTGCAGGATAGATGTAAGCGTTTCTTGAGAATTCGCTAAACTGTGCTCTGTTTTTCGAAGCCACTTTTGAACTGTCTTTCCATGTTGTTGTAACATCAGAAGTCTGTGCAGTAACTCCAGTTTGTAGTAGTGTTAATGCTACTGCAAATAATAATGTGTACTTTTTAGTTGCCATAATTATAATTGTTTTGTGTTTACGGTTTGCTTGACCTAAATTTCAGATATTCAAAGTTGCAGTTTTTTTCTATACGAGCAAAAAAAAAATGAAAAAAATGTGAATTATATAATAATTCTATTAAAAAAATAAACTCTTTAGACTATAAACCAGGATACAAAACAGCTGTGTTTTATATATTAGTATTAAAAAAACTAAAGAGACTTTACTGCCGCTATACCTGGCAATTCTTTCCCTTCAAAATATTCTAGTAAAGCACCACCGCCTGTGCTTACATAACTAACTTTATCATTATATCCAAATTGATTAACTGCAGCTACACTATCACCACCACCAACTAAACTGTAAGCACCATTTGTGGTAGCTTCAGCTACAGCTGCTGCAATTGCCTTAGTACCATGCTGAAAATGGCTCATTTCAAACACACCCATTGGGCCATTCCATAAAATAGTTTTGCTGCGGTGCAACACATTTGCAAATTGCTCACAAGCCATAGAACCAATGTCTAAACCCATCCAACCATCAGGAATATTATTTGATGGAGCTGTTGATGTATTTGCATCATTACTAAAATTATCAGCAATAACACTATCGCTTGGTAAGTGAATGCAGACACCCTTTGCTTCTGCTTTTGCAAGTATTTCAATAGCCATTTCAAGTCTATCTTCTTCGCACAAACTTTTACCGATATTTCCACCTTGAGCTTTCATAAAAGTATAAGCCATACCACCACCAATTATTATATCTGTTGCTCTTTCTAGTAAGTTTTCTATAATCAGTATTTTGTCTGAAACCTTTGCCCCACCTATAATTGCAGTAAATGGCTTATCCGCTTTATGCAAAACTTTCTCAGCAGCAGCAACTTCAGCATCCATCAACAAACCAAAAAATCTTTTTTCAGGTTCAAAAAATTGTGCGATTACTGCTGTAGATGCGTGAGCTCTATGAGCTGTTCCAAAAGCATCATTTACCCAAACGTCTCCTAAAGCTGCAAGTTTTTTCGCAAAATCAGTATCCCCGTTCTCCTCTTCTTTATAAAACCTTAAATTTTCTAGTAACAATACTTCGCCAGCTTGCAGGTGAGCAGCTTTTTTCACAGTTTCTTCGCCAATACAGTCATCAGCAAATTTTACTGTTACCCCACTCAACAATTTTATTAAGTGATTTAGAAGATGTCTTAAAGAATATCTTTCTTCTGGTCCTTCTTTTGGTCGCCCCAAATGGCTCATTAAAATAACACTTCCACCATCATTCAGTATTTTCTTAATCGTTGGCACCGCAGCAGTCATTCTTGTATCATCAGTAATAGCAAAGGTTTGCTTATCAAGTGGCACATTAAAATCTACTCTTATTAATACTTTTTCGTTAGCAAAATTGTGTTGGGCAAAAGATGTCATATTTTTACTTTTTGCGAAGGTAATGACTTCGGTTATTTTTCATCAACTATAACTAACAAAAGATAAAGCTGAATTATTATACAAGTAACAATATCTGGAAAGGTAGTAAATCAGAATGGCTCAATCAGGGGCATTATAAAACCTATGCTTTAAATAGTGTAGCACCATATCAAATGACTAATAGTTATTTAACTAGTATTATCTGTATTAACACAAAAATACCAGACGATATAACTTGTGGCAGGTGCAATAGCGGCACTGGTATTATTATGCCATTAAGCCGAAGTGATTTGGATTCAACATTAGAGGCAATAGTCGAAGGAACAATTGAAGTGCCTGCCGATTATGCAGCACAAAGAAGGTATGTGATGCAACAACAATTGTTTGAAATGTTGCAAAGCAATCCAAGTTTGTTAAACCAAAGTGCAAGCCTACAAAGCTTTATTCAAAATAATCAATGGACAGGTTTAGATTTCATCTACTTTACAGGCTACTATCTTTCAAAAGGTAATATGGATGCAGTTAACCTACTACTCAGTTTTTGGCCAAATCAAACTAACCTTGATAATAATTATTATAAGTATTTTGATTGGCTTGCTCAAATGTATGATAATCCAGATTGGCAGCCTTCTCAAGAAGATGTTTTGGAACTAGCTAATAAATGTCCACTAAGAAATGGTGTTGTGGTTTATGCTGCACGCAATTTATACAATGCTATGACCAGAACTATAAATCACTTTCAAGATGATTGCAATAGTTATTATCGTGGAGTAAGATCTGATTTCATAAGATTAAATGAACCTACAGCCACCAAATCCAAATTAGTTATTTATCCTAATCCTGCTAAAACATCTGTTAATGTTTTATGCAATAAAATGAAGCAAGTTGAATTGTTGGGTTTGTTTGGAAGAAAAGTAATAACAAAAATGCTTAGCAATACCGATAAAACTGTAATAGATATTTCTACATTACAAAAAGGTTTATTTTTGATTAAGGTTATTACAACTGATAACAATGTAAAGATTGAAAAACTAATAGTTGAATAACAAGCTAACTAATATGAACATAACAATATATACTACACATAAGCATCTTAATAAAATGCTTATGTGTTTACTATTATTCATATCTGTTTCAAATGCAAAAGCACAATTTAATCTTGTACCAAATTACAGTTTTGAGCAATATACAGTTTGCCCTGTTGCCCCTAACTCCGCCCCCCCCCCTTGGTATATACCTAGTACTTACATAAATGGCTATGTTAATTTATGCAGTACTAGCCCTTACACTGGTGTTCCATATAATTCAGCGGGTAACTATCAATATGCACATAGTGGTGATGGATATATTGGAATTTTTTTACTTAATAATCCAAGTTTAAATCGAAGAAATTATTATCAAACAAAATTAAAAGATAGTTTACGACAAGGAAAGTGTTATTACGCAGAGTTTTATACAGTATCTGCCGACAATATGAATTTATTATGTAATAACATAGCAATACTGCTTAGTAAAACAGCAATTTATGTAGATACGGCTAATTATCCTTATGGTGTATTATCTGCAAGCCCACAAATTTATAACTATGGAAATCCAATAATAAAAGACACTCAAAATTGGGTTAAAGTTAGTAGCGTATTTATCGCAAATGGTGGAGAACAGTATTTAACATTTGGTAATTTTAAAAAAGACAATCAAACTAATTATATCAATTTTCAGAGTAATACTTATAATGGTGCTGCGTATTTAATTGACGATGTTTCAGTAATTCCTCTCGACAGTATGCCATTAAAAGCAGCTGCAGGTAAAGACACATCAATAGCAAATGTTGGCGATAGTGTTTTTATAGGCAGTTTAACCAATGGTTTAACAGGGGTTAAATGGTATGATGCAAACAATAATGAAATAACAAGCAAAGCAGGAGTACCGGGATTTTATGCCAAACCAACTGCTAGTACATTTTATATTATTGAACAAACTGTTTGTGGGTATTATAGCAGGGATACGGTTAATGTAACTGTTGGCACAGTTCCTTTAAAATTTATTAGCTACAATCTCATTTCGTCATTGCGAGGCACAAAGCAATCTTTAGAAAACACTTGGACAACTGCCAACGAAATCAACGTTTCACATTTCAATATTCAACGCTCAATCAATGTTAAAGACTTTATAACAAAGGGTAAAGTTGTAGCACAAAATAAAATAGCCAATGAGTATAGTTTCATAGACAACGAACTGCCGATTACTACCGACCAACTAACGATTTACTACCGTATAGAAAGCGTTGATAAAGATGGAAGAAAACAATATTCAACAACACAACAAATCAACACCAAACACCAAACGCCAAACATTGCTTTATATCCCAACCCTGCAAAAGATTATATAAACGTTTCATCTAACGAAAACATAAAAGAGATTAAAATAATAAATCAACTTTCACAAATCGTACAACACCAAACTCCAAACACCAAACAAATTACAATAAACACCAAACAATTTGCAAAGGGTTTATACATCGTTCAATGCACAACCAACAAAGGAGAAATAAACATCCAAAAACTAATCATTGAATAAAAAATCACTTTCGTTAACAGTCAACTATTTACAAAATCCTAATATTTTCTTAAATTTTTGTCATTTTCATTGTTGCTATTTCAAAAAATCCCTAATTTAGCTATTCATCAAATAGTTATAAAATGAATAACACACAAAGAGCTAAATTAGATTCTTGTAATCGTGTTAAAGAGGTATTAACCAAATACGCCACTCCACTTGCAACAATTACCGAGTTCGCAGCAGAGCAAACCGCATTCATCGCAGCCTTAGGCATCATCAACAATGCTGCACAAGTACAAAGCCAAACAGCAGGTGTAGCAACAGATGCAGTAGAAACCGCCAAAGAAACAATGGCTGCTATCACAATCAAATATGCAAAGCGTGGCAAGGTAAAAGCTACTCAAGCCAACAATAAAACGCTTGCCAATCATTTAGACCACGGTGTTACCTACATTTCAAGAGCAACAAAAACATTAGCCGTTCAACGTGCAAAAGATATCAGACAACACCTTAGTGATAACCTTGCAATTCTTACCAATATTGTTGCTGCAAATATTACAGAGATAGATAATGCGATTAAGGCTTATGATACTATAAAAGACCAACCAATAACAAATATTCAATCCCGAACAGCCACAGGCACAAATCCATTGCCAGCAGCATTTACAGCAGCTTTCAAGGCAATAGACAATATGAACGATTTAATAGATAGTTACTTCACAGGTACTAACCAACCTTTAGTTGATGAATTTGATTTAGCAAGACAAATTTTAAACACAGGCATCCATCATAGTGGTGTAGAGGGTATTATTTCAAAAAATGGCAATCCTATTGCTAATGCAAGTGTTAGCGTAGTTGGCACAGACAAAGTTGCAAAAACCGACATCGATGGTCACTATGTAATTGCTAAAATAAAAACAGGAGATTACACCATTGAAGTAAGTAACGATGCTAGCGACACTGCAAGTAAAGTAGTACACGTTACAAAAGGCAATTTCGAAACTGTAAACTTCACACTGTAACCCTACTGGCAGACAAAAACTGCTTTGAGGCACGTTCCCATCAAACACAAGTTCTTTAAAACGACAAGTAACAGCAGCAAAACGACCCAAAAAAGCATTACAATCACAGTTAGACAGGTTAAAACGACTTTAAATTGCTTCGCAATGATAATAAGATGCATAAAAATGACTTGAAAATGCTTTGCAGCCATATTAAAACGATTTGCAACGACTTAAAGATGCAATTCAGTCATATTAAGAGGCTTTACAACAACATTAAACTGCAATTCAGTCAGGTTGAGACAGACTAAAATTACTTGTAAACGCCTTGCAATGACAATGAGAGTGAATAAAATGACTTTTAAAAGGCTTGCAATGACACTTAGTAGCATATTCCAGCCACTTAGCTACTATGCACAGACAGTTATAATGTTCTCACAGTCTGTTAGCAGGATATAATTAGGTGGATTAGGGCAATAAAAAAGCCTCAACTAATTAAAGTTGAGGCTCAAGAAATATGGCAGCTACCTACTCTCCCAGGAAAACCCAAGTACCATCGGCCATAAGGGGCTTAACTGCTCTGTTCGGAATGGGAAGAGGTGAACACCCTTGGCAAAACCACCATAAAA
>JANYEB010000136.1 GCA_025363355.1 Chitinophagaceae bacterium
AATTGTCTTGTTCATTGTTTACACTTTTAATGTTTTTAGTGTAAACCTATTTTAGGACAAGACATTTTCTCTGGAATTATCAATCAACAAATTCAGACAGATACATCAGACCCAGACCGAAAAGAGTCAAAAAGATATGACATTATAGATGGCAAAAAGATATTAATGCCAAGGGGACTAATAGTTGGGAATAAGGATTTGGGCAACGATATTTTTTTGGGACTTTACGATGGTTTTATTGCCCCTGTTGGCTTTGAGGAAAGTAAAAAGAAAATAACAAATGCCAATTTAAGTAAGGCAGGAGACAGTATTTCTGACAGTATTTCAAACCTAAATTTATCAGACAAGGAGAAACTAATTTATGGTATTGGTGCATTGCTACTTATTGGAGGCATTATTTATAAGACAAAGAAATTTAGTATTCCAGTTCTTCTTGGTTTGACTGTTGTTGGTTCTTCACTTTTGACTAATACTACTTATGTTGAGCAACCAAATTATTATAATAGACTTTCATTTGGGGACATTGAAATTTACATCCCAAAAGAAGAAGATGATTATCTTCCTAAAGAATCATAAATAAGACACGTTATAATTATGCCTGCAGCCAACATTAGGTTTGGCATTATTGGGGCTTGACGAATATTGCCTCAGCATTTGTTCATTATTGTGCTTCAGTTCGGGCTCGACGTTATAAATTTGGCTTATGAATAAAATATTAGCAATATTGAAATCATCAACGTTAGTAAAAAATATTTCTACTTAGTCTTTATTAAATTCAAATGCTTTTTATGTCGTATACTTTGATGAAGTCTGATATAATAAAAAAAAATCTTTTTGATAAAATCATTCTGCTTCAAAAGTGTGTTTATCTTAAATAAGTTTTTTTAAATGATTTATTATTGAAATAAGATTCACTGTTAAAATATTAGATAACTCACACAGATTAAATTAATAGTTAACTATGTTATTTATATCTCTAAAACAAAAGTTCGTTCCTTTGCTAACTTCGGGCACCAAAGAAAAAAGCAACTCAATCGAGTTGCTTTTTTCTTTTAATAAATTCAAATACTATTCATCAATATCTAAAGATTTTTCATCTTTATCTCTAAGATAAAAAACTCTATTTCTGCCATTACCATATAATTTATTGATGTAATTTTTTCTCAATATCTTCCTTGCTAAAACATCAAACGGTTCACTTTTTACTAGTTGTTCGTTTGTAAGGTGATAATCTATTTCATCTTCGTTATTAAAAAGTGATAAACTATTTGGTAGAATCGTATATGCTATTTCTTCATTTTTCTCATTCTTACTTCTATACATAAAAAAGTAAACAGAATCACTTGAGTTGTATGGAGAGATAATTGTGCTGCAGTGATAAATAGTATCAGGCTGATTGTAATAATTATTGCCTTTTATATATGATTTGGCAATTTCTATTTTATTAATAAACTCTTGTGGCAGTTCTTTAACCTTATTGTTGTAAGAATATGTTTTATAAATTTCAAAATAATTATTCTTATCAGCTACCAAACTTTGCAGCAATTGATTGCACCAATCAATTGGCATTTTCTTTTGTTTAACCAATGCGTCTAGTAGATTTATTTTATCTTTTTGTGTGCCGCTAGCGACAATTTTTTTGAAGTTAGTTTCAAAAAATGGATCATTGT
This sequence comes from Chitinophagaceae bacterium, assembly GCA_025363355.1. GTDB lineage: Bacteria > Bacteroidota > Bacteroidia > Chitinophagales > Chitinophagaceae > CAIVPM01. The sequence continues at coordinate 1,671 of JANYEB010000136.1, forward strand.
TTAAAGCACTATAAAACATATCAAACATATCTGTGAAATAAGAGAAATTATTGTCGTAAGAATTGTTTGAACTTGCTTCTTTCTTCTCATCTTCTATGTATTTAAATTGGTCTGCTTCTGCTTTTAAAGCAAGACTAATTTTAGCATCGGCAGTATTTTTTTGTATCTCATTAAATGCAAATAACATTTGCTTTTTGTTGTAGAAACCGCTGTCAAATAATTTAACAGCATCTTTAAAAAAGTCGCCGGTATTGGGCAATCCAAAGCTTAAAAGTTTTATCTCTTGTTTGGCTTCTGCTTTTGGAGAAAGGTTTGTGAAATAGTTAATAAGGCTTTTCCTAGTTGTACTATTTCTAAAATCTAAATTGTTTTGAACATTGTTCATTACCCATTTTAAATCTAAAACATTGCTTTGGTCAAGAACATATTCTAACGCTAAAAACCTAATTGTTAAAAGCTCTTCTTGATTCTCATATATATTTTTCAACCAATCAGATACAGCAGTCCAATTAGCACTTTTGTTATCCATTTCACAAACGGCTTCAACAATTTTTCTTCTTAAAATATTATTAGCGACATTTTTTTCATTTAGTTCTTGCAATGTTTTTGTGGCATCTAGCAAATCAGCAACACTAAAGTGATAAAAGTTTAAATTTTCTGCAATATCAGATTTGGTTTTATCATCTACCCTTAAATAATTTTTAACAATTTTATTTAGTCTTGGCTCATAAACATTAAATGCCTTTTCATTATTAAATGGCTTAAAGTTTTCAAGAAACTTAGCATAAAAATCTGGTAATTTTAAGCTAGGATAATCAACTATACACTTAAATCCATATACTTTACTATTGTTTAAAATATATGTATGATAGATAGCTTTGCTACTGTTGCTATCAGCTATTACAAACTGAATTTTTTGAGAAGCAATGTTTGCTGTATCGAAGCTAAGGTTGGTTACAAAGTTTGTTTTTTCGTCAAGCTGGTTCGATCTGTTTGAATTGTATCTGTTTTTATAATTTGAGGTAGAAAAAACATTTTTTATTTTTCTTACAACTGTATTCTCTGGTGTTGGTATAAAATTATTCCAAAATAATTTAGCGTTATTATAATAGAAATTACTATCAATATTACAAGTAACACCCCAAACAACATTTAAGTCAGATGGACTTTGAAATATATAACTATCTCTATCACTACCATAAACATTTTTAGGACTATACTCTAATGCATCATCACGATTTAACTTTTTATCAGGGTCTGGTTTTTCTGTTTTCATTTCTGTAGCAGACTTCCATTTGCTATTAAAGTCTAATGAATATGGGAGTTTTAAACTGATGGCTTTTAAAGAATCTGCATATTGATAATTAAATGGCAAATCTTCTTTTACATCTACAAATGTGTTCATCCAATCTGTAGAGGGCTTTTCATTGGTAGTTGTGCTAGAATAATAGATGTATAGAAACGGTTGTTTAATTTGATATTTTACAACTATGCTTCCTCCAGATTCTAACTTATAATTATAAATGGTTGAGTCATTGAATGTATTAAAATCAAGCTTCAGGTTTTCAGATTTATCTAAGGCGAATGAAGATGTAAAGCTTTCTGCTGCTAGTTTTAAATAAGTAATATTGGGTCTTAAATTATCGTCCAGTAATACCATTTTTAAAACACCATTGGTAGTTTTTTTGTCCGATACATATTGCGTATATCTATATTTTGTAACTACTTTATCTGTGTACTCGCAAGGCCAGCTATGCCATTTATTATTATAGTCTATTTTAAAAAAGTTAAAGAAACTATCAACACTAGCAGTTTGTACATATTTGTTTTTACCACCAACTTTTAGTTTTAATACTTCATAAGGCGTAATAATAAAACGATACCTTTCATAATCTTTATTTTTAACCATACTTAACACATCCAATGCAGGATATCCTTGGTAAGTAATTTTCTTTTTTGAAACAATATCTCCTTTTACATTTTCATACAATAAACTATCAACAGCGTTTAACACGTTTGTATCTTTTAATCCAAAATAAAATGTGTTATTATAAGCTCTACTTAAAAGATAATAGCCACCATTTGCCATATCTACATAGCTATTAATTTTAAGAAGTGGATTAGAAAACGAGTTAAACAATTCCCCTGGAGCCCAACAGGTATAATAGTTATCAATCGTTTGCTTTTGCATTGTAAATGGAGCAATGATGTTCTTGATAGCTTCAATTTGAGTTTTGTCGTGTCCATTAAGTTTAACAGGTCTAAGAGAATATCCTTTTTTTCTAAGAATCTCAATAACACCATCATCACCTGGTAAATGTGCAGATCCAACAGCGGCAAAAATGCTATTGCCTTTTTTTATATAAAAGTCAATACTATCTGCTTGATCATAGTTTCTGTCTATAATAAACTTTTTGTAATAGGCTTCGCTTTCATAATTATACTTATCTAACGAATCCATAATATCTAGATTGTTGTTTTTGTACCCATTAAAAATCATATCGTTGATTAGATTTCTTGACAAGCCATCTGGCATTTTTTTGTTAGATTTTTTTTCTTCTAATTCAGATTCTTTATAAGCTTGAATACTACTAATCATACTTTTCATATAGCTTTCTACACCAACTATTTTCTTTCCAAATTTATAGCCTGTTGATGCTATAAATCTATCTAAGTAAGCTTCTTCTTCAAAGTCTTCGTTTCCCTTGTTATTTCTATATAGAAAATAGTTAATTGAATATGGCTGATAAGAAATAAATACAGGCAGTTTAGCAATTGTATTTGTTTTTCTAAAGCTACCTTGATTAATGTTTGCCTCGTTAACAGAGCTATTAAAAATTTGATAACTATTTTTCATTTTATCATACTTATCATCCTCTGTTTGCCAAGTTGTGCTGTTGATTTCTGTGCCTACCATATCAACATTTTTTATAGCATAAAAAATAGAATCTGCTAGTTTAAAAACGCCTTTACTACTTGTATGGTAAGTGCCAAAAAGGTAGGATGTTTTTGATGAGCCGGTCTTTTTAATTTCCCATAAAATAGATGGGTATTTGCTTTGCGAAAAACTTGCATAACAAACAAGAATGAATATTGTTAGTTGAAGAATTTTTTTTGAAATCATTGTGTAATTTTATTAGGGTTGGTAGTTTATTGATGCAAATAGTATTGTTATTGCATAATTGGTTTTGATAAAGTTCAAATTTCAGTTTATTTCATTTATAGAAATCAATTGATAACAACTTTACATTTACTTTAACATCGATGTTCTATAAGCCTATATTCAATGGAGTTTTTAAACATTTCAATTAAAATAGCGGTATCAATATCTTCTAGTTTTTGAATATGGATGCAGCCGCCACTTAATTTATGTTTACCAAATTTTAATAGTAGCTCTTCTCTATTTTTAAAACTAGAACCAAGATAAAGTGTAATTGAATTAGCTCTAGACGCAAGCCCAGCTAAGGGGGCATCACCTTCACGTCCACTTTCATATTTATAATGATAAGATCCAAAACCTACAATGCTTAATCCCCACATTTTGGGTTCATAACTTGTTGCTTTGGCTATTAAATCAATAATAGTTGAGCAATCTTTACGTTTCTTTTCATTGGTAATAGTTGCTAAAAAATCAGCAACACTTGCAGCTGTTTCAATGGTTTTGTTTTTTGCCTTCATATTATTTTACATTGCTTTTCAAATATATATGGAAATGTATTAATACAATTATCACTCATATCTAACTATTGAAAATCTATTATCACTAAAACTGTAAATAAATTGGCAAGATGGGTTCTGCAGATTTAAAGAATCCATATATTAACACAAAAACAAAGAAGACAAACATATAACCCAATATGCCTTCTTTTGAAAGTTGATTAATTAGTTTAATTGATATTTTTTTTGGGAAAAGATGAACCAATAATCCTAAAGCTATCATTAGAATTACGTTGTGATAATTTGTCCAAAAAACCCCAAATTTATCAATACCAAACTGATGTTTTATTTGCGAAAACATTGCTCTAGCTTTTGTAATATCTTTTGCAGCAAAAAATATCCAAGCAATACAAACAAATTGAAAAGTTACAAATGCAGCAATAGCATCGTACAACTTTGACTTTCTAAATTCAAATAAAACAAACTTCGATTTCTCGATCCAAAGTTTATGAATAGCCAATGCCACACCATGCATTAAACCCCAAATAATATAAGTAAAGTTAGCACCATGCCAAAGCCCACCAATAAACATTGTAATAATAAGGTTAATGTATTTTCTTATTTCTCCTTTTCTGTTTCCACCTAAGGGAATATATATATAATCTTTTAACCAACTTGATAAGGAAATATGCCATCGCTTCCAAAATTCTGTAATGTCTTTACTTTTATATGGAAGATTAAAATTGTCTGGAATATTAAATCCTAGCCACTTTGCAATACCTATTGCTATATTGGTATAGCCACTAAAGTCGCAATAAATAACCACTGCAAAACCATAAGTAGCAAACAAACATTCCAATCCACTATATCTTGATGGTTCATCAAAAACATAATTAACAAAATTGGCAGAGATATAGTCAGATATGATTAATTTTTTAAATAAACCAGTTACAATTAAATAAAATCCTTTACTAAAGTCTTCGTTACTCACAAAGTATGATTTACTAATTTGTGGTAAAAAATCTGCGGCTCTAACTATAGGCCCCATCACTAGTTTAGGAAAGAATGATAAAAATAAAAGATAGTCTGCAAATCTGCGTGCAGGTAAAATTTTTCTGTGGTAGACATCTACCATATAACTAATGCTTTCAAAAGTATAAAACGAAATACCCACAAGAGCGGTAACTTCAAGTGGCTTTGTATTATCTTTCAAAAAATCGTGATAGGTATTTACAAGAAAATTGAAGTATTTAAAATAAATAAGCAGCCCAACATTAAAACTTAAACCAACCCACAGCAAAATCTTTTTACTTTTTTTACTAGGTACTTCATAAATAAGATTGCCAATAAAAAAATCAATAATGGCAGATGCTATTACAAGCAATACAAACGCTCCACTTGCTTTGTAAAAAAACTAT
>JANYEB010000174.1 GCA_025363355.1 Chitinophagaceae bacterium
GTTATAGCAATGATGTATCGTCTTTTTATATTGCTTTAGATTACTTAGTTTCAAATGCTGGTAGGTTTAAAAAGACAATTATTTTGTCTGACTTTTCAGGCATTACAAAAGACGATGCAGCTGTTTACACAACACTAATTCAAGAATTAAAAAATCGCAACGTCAATAAGTTTATTGGTATTGGAGAAACAATATGGCAGCATAAAAGAGAATTTTTTGCAGCAGGTATTGAATCATATTTTTATCAAACAACTACTGATTTTTTTCAAGCAAATACAACACATTCTTTTAAAGATGAGTATATACTTTTAAAAGGAGGCAGGGTTTTTAATTTTGAAAGAATCAGTAAATGGTTGCAACACAAAACACACCAAACTGTAATGGAAATAAACCTTACAGCTTTGGTTCATAATTTAAAAGAATATCAAAAACATTTATTGCCATCTACCAAAACAATGGCAATGGTAAAAGCTTTTAGTTATGGTAGTGGCAGTGTTGAAATAGCAAGAGCATTACAGTTTCAAAAAGTTGATTATTTGGCTGTGGCTTATGCTGATGAAGGAATTGATTTGCGTAAAGCTGGCATTAGTTTGCCAATAATGATATTGAATGTTGATGAAGAAAATTTCGATTCTTTAATTGAGTATAATCTTGAGCCAGAAATATTCTCTTTTAATATATATAACGCTTTTCACCAATATCTTTTACAACAAGGTATTCAGGATTTTCCTATACACATTAAGTTAAATACAGGAATGAATCGTTTGGGTTTTGAAGTTACAGATGTATATGAATTATGTTTTAATATCAGGCGACAAAAAACAATGCACATCAAATCTGTATTAAGTCATTTGGTTTCTAGCGAAGCAGCAATTGATGATAAATTTACCCAAAAACAGTTAGCTCTTTTTGAATTTGCTTGTGAAAGCATTGAAAAAAATATGGGCTATGGTTTTATTAAACATATTGCCAACTCAGCAGCTATTTTCAGACATCCACAAAGCCAGTATAATATGGTGCGTTTGGGCATTGGTTTATATGGTGTGGATAGTGCAGTAGAAAATCAGTTGCAATTGCAAACTGTTTCTACTTTAAAAACTACTATTGCCCAAATAAGAACAATTAAAGCAACAGATACTGTTGGGTATAATAGAAAAGGTGTAGTAAAACGTGAAAGCAAAATTGCAACTGTAAGAATTGGTTATGCAGATGGATTGAGCAGGGCATTAGGCAATGGCGTTGGCTCTATGCTTGTTAATGATAAACTTGCTCCAATAATTGGCAATGTATGTATGGATATGACAATGCTTGATATTACTGATATTGATAAAGTTGGAGAAGGAGATATTGTAGAAGTGTTTGGCAAAAACCTTCCTGTACAGCAAGTGGCTAAATGGTGTAATACTATTGCTTATGAAACGCTTAGTACCATTAGCCAAAGAGTAAGAAGAATTTATGTGGAAGAATAAATAATGTGACGATATGATAATTTGGTGATGTGATAATGCAGAACGAATAAACCATTAAACTTTTAAACTTTTGAACTTTCTCTTCGCTTGGCGATATTTTAAATCTAAAAAAACTACTAATGCTATCAATATTATAGCGTGGGTTAGTGTTATTGCCATAGCTGTTGTAACTGCTGCTATCATTATTGTTTTAAGCGTTTTTAATGGATTTGAAGGGTTGGTAAAAGGGCTGTATTCTGATTTTTATGCTGACATTAAAATATCTTCAGCCCAAGCAAAAACAGTACACCTATCCAACGAAAAATTAGCTCAACTAAAGCAAGTAAAAGGTGTTGCCAACTACAGTTGTATTGCAGAGGAAAAAGCTGTTGTTTTAAATGACAATTATCAAAGTATTGTGGTGCTAAAAGGTGTTGACGATAATTATACTACTGTTAGCAATATCAACAAATATATTAGAAGAGGAAAGTTTGCCACAGGTAATGCAGATCATCCTCAAATTATATTAGGTGCAGGTGTTGAAAATGCTGTGAATGCTGATGTTGAACACGCAGTTTCACCTTTGCTGTTATATCTTCCTAATAAAAAATCTACTGTAGCTGTTACATCTTTAGAGAGTTTTAATTCAGCAACAGCAATGCCCACAGGTAGTTTTTTGGTGCAACAAGAATTTGACAATAAATATGCTTTCAGTAATCTTGATTTTGTTAAATATATGCTTGATATGTCGGTAGATGAATTTACTGCTGTTGAAGTTAAAATAAATTCATCTGCAAAACCAAATGATGTTAAAGAAGCATTGATAAAACAATTAGGCAATAACTTTAAAGTTGAAACTAGGTATGAGCAAAATAGAAGCTTGTATAAAATTATGCAAGTAGAAAAATGGTTTATTTATGCTTTGCTTTCATTAATAATGCTGGTGGCTGCTTTTAACATTGTTGGTGCATTAACAATGTTGGTATTGGATAAAAAGAAAGACATTCATATTTTAAAAGCAATGGGTGCAAACAATAATGTTATTCAAAAAATATTTTTATCTGAAGGGGTTTTGCTTGCAGGAATTGGAGGTTTAATTGGTATAACACTAGCCACTATTATTTGTGTTATTCAGCAAAAATTTCATCTTATAAAACTTCAAGGAGGTACATTTATAATAGATTATTATCCTGTTCAAATGCAGCCAATAGATTTTTTACTTACAATCATTACCATTGCAATTATTGCAATAATGGCATCATGGATTCCATCAAGAAAAGCAGCAACAGCTATTGAAACTTTAAAGAGTTAGTCAATACTTGGGTTGCACTTAATTGATAACCTAAAAAAAATCTGCCTTATTTCTACAAACATTTACTTTTACAGCCTCATTTTATAAACAACACTTTTAATAGTCAATGACTAACAGCTACACTTCGCTAGTAGAGCAAACTTTCCACTTTCCTCAAGAAGGTTTTAAAATTGCCGATAATGATTATTTGGAATTTAATGGTGTGGATTTAAAAGCACTAATTGAAAAATATGGCACGCCACTAAAAGTTACTTATCTCCCTAAAATCGGAATGCAAATTAATAAAGCAAAACTGATGTTCGCCAATGCTTTTAAGAAGCATAAATACGAAGGAGATTACAACTATTGCTATTGCACAAAAAGTTCTCACTTTTCTTTTGTAGTTGAAGAAGCATTGCAACACAATATCAACATTGAAACTTCTTTTGCCTATGACTTAGAAATAGTGAATCAACTATTTCTAAAGAAAAAAATTAACAAAGAAACTTTTATTATTTGCAATGGTTTTAAGCAAAAAAGTTATACATCAAGAATTACTAAGCTAATAAATACTGGCTTTAAAAATGTGATTCCTGTGTTGGATAACAAAGAGGAATTGAAAGCGTATAAATCAGCTAAAACTCCTTTTAAACTTGGTATAAGAGTAGCTGCAGAAGAAGAACCTTCTTTCCCTTTTTATACCTCTCGTTTAGGTATTAGACCAAAAGATATTTTAGAATTTTATGTAGATGAAATTGAAGGGAACGAACATAAGTTTCAACTAAAAATGCTACATATTTTTTTAAACAAAGGCATTAAA
>JANYEB010000197.1 GCA_025363355.1 Chitinophagaceae bacterium
AAGTATTTATGGCTTTGCAAGAAGTTGTATGAATATGGCGTTTACTAAAAAATGGCCTTTATATTTATCTACAAAAAATACCATCTTAAAAAAATATGATGGTCGTTTTAAAGATATTTTTGAAGAGGTATATCAAAATGAATTTAAAGAAAAATATGCTGCCGCTGGTATAACTTACGAACATCGTTTAATTGATGATATGGTTGCAAGTGCTTTAAAATGGAATGGTAATTTTGTGTGGGCTTGTAAAAACTATGATGGTGATGTACAAAGTGATACAGTAGCACAAGGCTTTGGTAGCTTGGGTTTGATGACTTCTGTATTAGTTACACCTGATGGAACTGTTATGGAAGCAGAAGCTGCACATGGCACTGTAACACGTCATTATCGTGAACACCAAAAAGGCAAACCAACTTCTACCAATCCTATTGCCTCAATCTTTGCTTGGACAAGAGGCTTAGAATTTAGAGGTAAATTAGATGGCAATCAAGAATTAATCAACTTCTGCCAAGCTCTAGAGCAAGTATGTGTTGAAACTGTTGAAAGCGGCAAAATGACTAAAGATTTAGCTGTTTGTATTTATGGAAATAAAGTAAACCACGGCGAACATTATTTATATACTGAAGAGTTTTTAGATGCTTTAGATACTAATCTCAAAGCCAAACTAAGTTAGATAAATACATCTCTACACAAAAATAGCCATCTTTAAGGTGGCTATTTTTGTGTAGAGATTAAACAAACTCCCCATTAATCATTACTTTATCAATCAGATTAGTTCCAAAACTATAGGGTAAATACGCCAACGAAGCAATAGGTTTTGTAAAAATAAGATTGGCTTTTTTACCTTTAGTAATACTACCTAATTCATTTTCTACTTCCATTGCATAAGCAGCATTAATTGTGGATGCATTAATAACTTCTTCGGGCAGCATTTTCATTTGAATGCAACTGATAGCATTTACAAAATTCATATTGCCACTTGGGCTGCTACCAGGGTTATAATCTGTTGCTAGAGCAATAGCACAACCTGCCTCTATTAGTTTTCTTGCAGGCTGGTAATCCATTCTTAAAAAGAATGCTGCTGTTGGCAATAATGTACCAATTGTGTTTGAAGAAGCAAGTGAATTTATTGCATCATCATCCATCATTTCAAGATGATCTACTGATAATGCATTTAATTTTACACCTAATTGTACTGCACCTGTTGAACTTAATTGGTTAGCGTGAATTTTAACTTTTAAACCAGCTGCTATTCCTGCATTGCAAATGGTTTCGGTTTGTTGAATAGAGAAAAATCCTTCTTCACAAAAAGCATCAATATAATCTGCAAGATTTTCCTTTGCAATAGCTGGAATCATTTCATTAATAATAATATCAATATAACCTTGTTTGTTTTCTTTATATGCAATAGGAAAAGCGTGTGCACCGAGGAATGTAGCTTTGACAGGAATAAGTGATACATCTTTTAATCGTTTAATAACCCTTAGTATTTTAAGTTCATTCTCCAACGATAAACCATAACCACTTTTAATTTCAATAGCACCTGTACCAAGTTGCATTAATTGTTGCAGTCGGTTATACGCCATATCAAACAAATCATTTTCACTTGTGTTTGCTAGCTTTGCAGCAGAATTTAAAATACCTCCACCTTTTGCAGCAATATCTGCATAGCTTAGTCCATTTATTTTATCTACAAATTCGTTTTCTCTACTAGCTGCAAAAACAATGTGGGTATGACTATCACAGTATGTTGGCAAAATAGTTGCACCAGCAGCGTCTATCGTTTCTGCTTTATCGTTTATTGTCCATTGACTATTGCCAGTTGTATATTCTTCCATACATCCATAATCTACAATCAATCCATCTTCAATCACCAAAAAAGCATTATTAATTATTGGCAATTCAGCAAGATCTTTACCACGCAGTAATTTATTTTCTTCTCTAACATTAACAAGCTGTTTTATATTGATGATAACTGTTGGCATAAAAAAAATTAGATGTCAAAAGTAAAGTTTCTATTTTCACAAAATGATTTGTGTTGTAACTATTGTTCGTTATCCAAAATATATGGGCTACTTTGGAATACTATCTATGGCATTATTTCATTTGCCATTGATGTTTAACAGAAAATTATCTTTTTATAAATTACTAGGCTGTGGTAAAAACGGAACATTTGATATTCATCCAGATTGGAGACAATGGGCAATACTGACAATTAGTAATGAACAATTAGCAGTTAGCAATTCAGGTTTTATTAGCTGGTATATAAGATTTTTTAAATGCAAAACTCAAACACTAGTTTTAAAACCAATTTCATCCCACGGCACTTGGGATAATAGAAAAGTATTTGGTGAAATGCCACATTTAGCAAATGAAATTGATGGTAAAATTGCTGTTTTAACAAGAGCTACAATTAGACTTACTAAACTACAATCATTCTGGAAAAATGTGCCTGATGTTTCTTCACAAATGAAGGATGCAAGAGGTTTGATTGCATCGTTTGGTATAGGTGAAATTCCATTCATCAAACAAGCTACACTAAGCATTTGGAATGATATTGAATCAATGAAAACATTTGCTTACAAGATGAAAGCTCATCAAACAGTAATTCAAAAAACACGAAAAGAAAATTGGTATAGTGAAGAAATGTTTACAAGATTTGAAGTAATAAGTATGGATTGATTTGCTACCTAAACACTAAACCTATAAGTTTGCTAACGATTGTAAGTTTATGAAGAATATAAAATTAATAGAAATTCCGTCAGAAATAGGTGCAGGTACAAGAGGTGCAAGTATGGGAATTGATGCAATAAAAATTGCAGCATTGGA
>JANYEB010000201.1 GCA_025363355.1 Chitinophagaceae bacterium
AATGACAGTAGTTGCCAACGATGGCAACGATACAGAGCCAGTAGAAGTAGATAGATTACTCATTGCAGTAAGCGAAACCTACGATGTAATTGTTACAATACCCAACAATGGCAAGGCTTACGAGTTTTTAGCAACCACAGAAGACAGATTATATTCAGCATCACTATATCTTGGCAATGGTCGCATACAATTAGCCAATCCATTACCCAAACTAAAGTATTTCGAGGGAATGAAAATGATGAATGGAATGATGAAAATGAATGGCGATTTAGACGATATGGGAATGAATATGAGCCTCAACCAAATGGATATGAATGTAGTAATGTATCCTGAAATTACAGGCAGTACAAAGAAGAAAAAAGATGATGAAATGGGAAGTATGAAAATGGATGATAAAATGGGTGGAATGAAAATGGGTGGAGAACAATACAATGCAAATGCACTCTCTGATATTGTTACGCTCAATTATGCAATGCTCAAATCACCAACTAATACAACCCTTCCAAAAGATGCAGCAGTAAAGGAACTAAAGTTTGTGTTAACAGGAAATATGAATAGATATGTGTGGAGTTTAGACAACAAAGTAATTAGTGAAATCGATAAAATTCTAATCCACAAAGGCGAAAATATTAGAATGATTATTTACAATAATTCAATGATGAGGCATCCAATGCACCTGCACGGACACGACTTTCGTTTACTTAACGGACAAGGAGAAAACGCCCCACTCAAAAATATTGTGGACATTATGCCAATGGAAACCGACACCTTAGAATTTAATGCAAACGTAGATGGAGATTGGTTTTTTCATTGCCACATCTTGTACCATATGATGAGTGGAATGGGCAGAGTTTTTACCTATCAAAACCAACCACCAAATCCATTAATACCAAATCCCAACTATGCTTTTCGCAAACTAAAAGCCGATGATAGACGATTTCATTTTATGGCAGAAAACGACATTGCAACCAATGGAAACGATGGAGAAGCAATGTATCAAAGCACACGTTGGAGCATTGGTACAGAATGGCGTTTAGGCTACCACGATATGCACGGCTACGAAACAGAAACTCATATTGGAAGGTATATAGGCAAAATGCAATGGCTAATGCCATTCGTTGGGTTCGATTGGAGATATAGAAAAATGGGAATAGATGAACAAGAGCATAATTTATTTGGACAAGAAAACACAAAAGACAACCGAGCAGTTGTAAGTATAGGAGTAAACTATACACTACCAATGTTAGTGATGTTTCAAACAGAAATATTCAACGATGGAATTGTAAGACTGCAATTAGAACGTAAAGACATTCCAATTTCAAAAAGAATAAGAGCAAGTTTAATGTACAATACAGACAAAGAATATATGATAGACCTAAAGTATATACTCGGCAAAAACATTGGCATTCGCACCCACTACGACAGCGATATGGGTTTCGGCATCGGTGCAACATTAAATTATTAAAATTGGTTTAACCTAACATTATGCTGCTATTCATCAAATGGCAGCATAATTTTTTATTGGTAAAATATCCATTAACTACTACAAAATAATTATCCTATAATTATCGTTTTTGCATTGAATACAAATTAATTATAATACAAACGCTTTGCATTGGCAACTTGTTTGTTGATAAGCAAAATATTTCCATATCCTAAAATAACCCTTTGAGAAACTACAGCCAAACACTGCAAGCAGAACTTGACAGCCAGTTACAATTTATTCGGTTGGAAACAGATGATCAAATTAAAACAGCAGAGTTATCTATGAAAATTCTGTTATCTGTTATGCACAAGCTAAAATCTTTTACTATAAAGTATAAGTTTCGTAACGATGCAGAAGAAATTGCGTTTTTCAAGAAAATAAAACCACAGTTTTTATCAAAACTCATCTATTACAACAAGATATTGCACATCGAAACAAAAAAGCCACACGGTGGCAGAAAAGTTTTAAAGAAATATTTATGCAATGAGTTAATAAAGCTGAAGGGTTTTTTTGACAGCAATCTTGAGTTTTATAAATACTATCGTACAGGTAGTTCATATCTCGACCATAAATATTTTATGCGTGGTAAACCCGATTTGAAACTTGGTATAGACACTTACTTTTTTGAGTCTGACCCTCGCTTTGCAACAACCCACGATTACAAGGTGGCCAAAATAATTGCACACGATTTAATAGAGGTTTATTTAGAAGACGAACTGGCAAAACTTGAAAAAGAAAGTTCAAGGGAAATTACCCAAGATACACCCAAGTTCAAAATGAATTGGACAGATACCAAAACCTCATTAATAGAGCTTATTTATGCTTTGCATACCCAAGGTGTATTCAATAATTCGCAAGCCGAAATAAAGGATATAGCAGCTTATTTTGAGAAAGTTTTTAATATTGATTTAGGCGATTATTATAGAACATACTTGGAGTTAAGAAATCGCAAGACAGGTAGCACAAAATTCATTGATACTATTCGTGAAAATCTATTGAGAAGGATGGATGAAGCCGAAGAAAGGTAAAAATTTCGTTTGATTTTCTTTGCAACAATATTTCACCCAACTTGGGTGCATCTTGGGTACTGTTCTCAATCATTCCATATTTTTTTGTGCCATACTAAATTTTTTTATTATGGCAATAGAAATTATTACAAAAGAAGATTTGCAAACCTTCCGTTTCCAATTACTCGATGATTTAAAAAATATCATCCACACCAAGCCAGCAAAACAAAAGCAATGGCTTAAAAGTAGCGAAGTAAGAAAGTTATTAAAAATTTCGCCTGGCACATTGCAAAACCTTCGCATCAATGGCACACTTTCATTTACTAAAATTGGTAGCATAATTTACTACAACTATGAAGACATTGAAGCAGTATTAGACAGCAATAATACAAAGGCAATCCCAACATTAAACTTTAAACCATAAACAGATGAATTACATAAAGCATCTTGCAGGCTTTTTTGATAGGGTTGCTACCGATGAAAGGTTAAATCCAACACACGTTAGTATGTATGTTTCATTATTCCAGTTTTGGAATGCAAATCGTTTTCAAAACCCGATAAGCATTTCAAGAAATGAGTTGATGAAAGTTAGTAAAATAAGTTCCAAAGCTACCTATCATAAATGTATGAAGGAGCTGAACGAATGGCAATACCTTAAATACAAACCCTCATACAATCCATTCAAGGGTAGCCTCGTCTTTCTATACAATTTGCAGGCAGGCAATGAGGAAAGCCAGAAATACAAACAAATTAGCTTGTTCAATTTTCAGCCATCTAATAAAAATGAAGAAGATAACCATACCAAAAGTGAAACAAGTACTGAACAAGCATTAGTAACACACCGTACTAAAATTGGTACAAGCATTGAACAAGCACAAGAGCCTTATATAAACATTAATAAACATAATAAACAAAACATAGTAAACTTGGATAAGCAAGCAAAAAAATCAGCAGTTCAAAATTTGAACGGCTTGGAAGAAAAAGAAAAGTTGCGTCAAAAGAAAAAGAATGTTGCTGCGAATGATGTCATTGCGACGAACGAAGCAATTTGTTCACTTCCACAAGTCCAAGAATACTTTGCTTCACAAAAATTTCCTGCTATCGAAGCCGAAAAATTCTATAATTATTTTCAAAGCAATGGTTGGCTTGTTGGTGGCAAAACAAAAATGAAAGATTGGAAAGCTTCAGCAAAAAATTGGATGTTGAACGCACAAAAATTTGCAGAGAAAAAAGTAATAAAACCGAAAGCCAAAAATCTGCATTCAAAGCAAAATAAAAATTACAACGAACCTTTGTAACACTTTGCAGTCTTTGCTTCTTTGCGTGAAAAATAACTTTGTCAGATTGAGTTTGCCGAAACTAACGAAAAACAAGAAACCAGAAACGGTATGGAATTTCTAACAATCAAAACACAATACAACTATGAAGAAGCTTGGCAATGGCTGCAACAAAAAGGCAATGAAATACACGGCAAAAAATTTCAGTTGCATCAGGAAGATAAACCAACAATTTATTTAATGCTTTGTTATTTTTTGCAAGATGAATTAGCAGCAGCACAGCTAAACATTGATTTACAAAAAGGAGTTTTATTATTTGGTCCCGTTGGCTGTGGTAAAACAACACTCATTAATTTGATGAAATTTTTTATTCAAAAAGAAAATCAAAAATTCATAACAAAGCCTTGCAGAGACATAAGCTTCGAGTTCATACAAGACGGGTTTGCAATAGTTCATAAATACGGCAAAGGCAACTTATATGATTATTCACCAAGACCATTTTGTTTTGATGATTTAGGAACAGAAAGCAGTTTGAAATATTATGGCAATGAGTGCAACGTAATGGCAGAAATTTTATTAACTCGTTACGATTTATTTGTTTCAAAAAATCTACTTACACACTTAACTACAAACCTTTCTGCCAGTGAAATAGAAGAAATGTATGGCAACAGAATAAGAAGCAGATTAAGAGAAATGTTTAACCTTATTGCTTTTGATAAAGAGAGTGAGGATAAAAGAAAATGATATTAATATTTTTAATTCAGTATTTATCTATTGTGGTTCTACATTACTTTTACGACCTTATGGAAAGAGCATTTATCACACACTCGAGGGTTATTAATGACTTATTTGCACAGTACAGTAACACATTTATCGCATTTTGTGAATTAATGAATAACTCACTACAAGCAAAATCAAAAAATATTTACATAACAATAGACCAAGCAAGAGAGGATGAATTGACACCAACTTTAGTTAAAAAAATTATCATTAAAGATGATGGTAATGGTGTTAGTGAATCAGAGTTTTCTTACAAAATTTTACACATCGGAACAGATGCAAAAAATGGTGGTAAAGGAATTGGGCGATTTTCAGCACTTCAAATTGGTGCATCAGCAACAATAGAAACCGTAGGTTATGATGAAATAAATAAACAATACACAAAAACATCTTTATCTATAACTGAAGACTTTTTTAAATCACATAAAGACATATCGAAAATACCAATAAATACAATCGATGAAGTTTTAGTTGGAAAGCATAACACTTATTATCAAGTAACAATAAATAACCTTTATACTACCTCAAGAACAGATACAGATAAGAAAAAAAAGATAGATGAAAATTTGCTTGTTGATAAAATTATGGATGCAATTTTTGTTAGGTATCCAGTAAAGATTTTTAACAAGGATGTCAATTTTTTTGTTAATGGTTCATACTTAAATCCAAGTGATTTTGTTGTTGGTAGTCCTTACAAACCAAAAACAATATACATAGATAAAAAAGGAGATTCACACGACATATTTTTCACATATCTAAATATTAAATCGTCTGTGCCAACAATAAAAGTTTTTCTTACAGTTGGTAATGCTGGAATAAATACAGTTGCTGCAAGTTTTGAATTCGATGCTCAGTGGCTTAGCCCTAAAATAGGCACTTGGTTTGTGTATGTTGATGCTGAATTATTCACAACAGATATGCTAAGAAATTTTGATTTTGGCGACCTTGATGAAAATGGTAAGCATATTAGATCATTCATAAAAGACCATCTTAATAATTTCTTTCGAGAAAAAAATAAGGAGTTTGATAACTTCAAAGCTAATCTCAGAAGCGATGACTACTATCCTTATAAATTAGGTTCAGCAACATCAAATTCTAAAGTAATAATCTTTGACAAACTTGCATATCTCGTTGAAGAAAAATATCACATCTTAAATGAGCAAAGCTCTCTTCGTGAAATTGTATATCCATTAATTGATAAATCAATTGCAAGTGGTAGTTTCAAAAATATACTTTCAAGCATTCTAAAATTAGACAAAAAATTTATAATAAAATTTAATGATTTACTCGAGAAGGCAGAATTAGAAGATGTAATTGAGTTCTCTGAAAAAGTTGCTACCAAACAAAATGACTTAGAGTTTTTAGAAAAAATTGTTTATGGCGACATCTCTAATTGTATTTTGGAAAGGAAACAACTACATAAAGTTTTAGAGAAAATGCTTTGGGTATTTGGTGAACAGTACAGTGATTCAACAAAGCTACTCTCAGATAAAAATTTAGAAAATAATTTGCTTAACCTACGAGACGAATTTCTACCTTTCATCGCATCTAAAGACAAAGAGAATCTAATTGAATTGCCAGAAAAAAAACTTAAATTAATAACAGATTTATTTCTTTATAGTGAAAAAATTTTGGACGAAGATTCACGCGAGATATTAATTGTAGAATTAAAAGCACCTAAAGTAAACCTTAGTAAGAAAGAGTTGCAGCAGGCTAAAGATTATGCTTATCAAATAGAGAAAAAAGGGGAATTTTCTAATAATCTTTCCTATAAAATTCTTTTAGTAGGTAGTGATTTTACTGACCAAACAAAGAGTGAAATTAATGGTACTTCAAAGAATAAAAAAAATCCTTATTTCTATTGGGCAAGTGAAAAAAGTAACGTTGAAATATGGGTTATTAAATGGAGTGATTTAATAGAAAATACGAAAAGAAAATTGAAGTATATATCAGCAGCTTTAAAAATAAAAGATGTTGATGTTAAACAGAAGTTTGAGCAAGATTTTGAAGAAATTGAAATTGAGAAAATATCTTCAAGGCTTCAAAAAACAGAAATGATTTAACTAATGCCACTACCAATAAACATAGACGACTTAATCAATGGGACTACTGTAGAGTGGGAGCGAATTGAGTTTAAAGAAGGTTGGAATAACTTAGATATACTGCACACAATTTGTGCTTATGCAAACGACTTTGGCAATCTTGGTGGAGGTTATATAATTGTTGGAGTTGCAGAAAAGGAAGGCAGGCCTATTTTACCACCTAAAGGATTAACCACAGAACAAGCAAATAAAATTCAAAGCGAATTATTAAACCTTTGTAAACAAAGGCTTTCACCTAATTACACACCAATAGTAGAACCAGTTATTTTTCAAGAAAAACTAATTATTGTTATTTGGTGTCCTGGTGGTCAAGAGCGTCCTTATGAAGCACCAGAAAATCTTTCAAAAAATACCCCAACATCCAAACATTATTACATTCGTAAATTTAGTAATACAGTAAAGCCAAATAAAACTGAAAGAGAAGAATTGCTAAGGTTTGCAGCTATTCCATTTGACGATAGAATAAACCATCAGCATAACTTAAATAGTCTTTCAACTACTTTAATACGTTCCTTTCTACAAGAAATAAAAAGCAAACTATTTGATGATTTTGATAGGCTAACATTTATTGATGTTTGTCGTCAAATGAATTTAGTTGAAGGACCAAACGAATACATCAAACCCAAGAATTTTGCTTTAATGTTTTTCAATGCAAACCCTGAAAAAATATTTGCAAAATCACAAATCGAAATCGTAAGTTTTCAAACAAACATTGCAGATAAGAATTTTACTGAAACCAATTTAGAAGGTCCAATTCATTATCAATTAAAAGACGCTTTACGATACTTGAAAACTCAAATTGTAAAAGAAAAAATTGAGAAGGTCTCATACAAAGCAGAAGCAATAAGATATTACAATTTTCCCTATGAAGCAATAGAAGAAGCTTTGGCTAATGCTGTTTATCATAGAAGCTATGAAATAACCGAACCTATCGAAATTCGTATTCATCCAAATCGTATTCATATCATAAGTTATCCTGGTCCCGATGCTTCTATTAAAATGGAAGAATTACAAAATGGCAAAGTAGTTACAAGGCGTTATCTGAATAGACAAATTGGGAATATTTTAAAAGAACTAAAACTAACAGAAGGCAAATGCACTGGCATTCCTACTATACTCAAATCAATGAAAAATAATGGTTCACCAAAACCCTTATTTGAAACAGACGAATTAAGACAATCTTTAAAAGTTACTTTCTTTATACACCCTGCTTTTGAAAAAATCAGTTTCGAGCAACTAAATCTTACACCAACAGC
This sequence comes from Chitinophagaceae bacterium, assembly GCA_025363355.1. GTDB lineage: Bacteria > Bacteroidota > Bacteroidia > Chitinophagales > Chitinophagaceae > CAIVPM01. Next base: position 7,909 of record JANYEB010000201.1, read on the forward strand.
ACAAAGAATTATGGAAATATGTGTTGGTGAACAACTTTCAGCATCCCAAATTTCAAAACGATTAAATGTTAAAGCAAGTTCTGGTGGTTTTAGAAAAGCAATTAATCAACTGCTTGTTGAAGGTTTAATTACTTATACATTACCCGATACGCCCAAAAGTCGTTTGCAACAATATACACTCACTAATAAAGGTGAACAATATTTTGGCAAAGACGATGATAATTTGCCTTTTTAGCTTTCGCCAAGGCTAAAGTCAAGTTGCTTTTAGCAACTCTAAACCCTTGATTTTGTTACATTCCATTAAAACAATATCGTTAAAACAGGATAGAGTGCAGGATAGAGTATACACGAAGTCATTATAAATTATTGCTTCCCTTTCAGGTCGTTCTATCCACTTAAATCTTTTTGTTCCAAAAAGGATAACGTTACTATCACTAAGCCAAAATGCAGAAATGGTGTGGCAAGAACCACGAGTTATACCCACCCAGCTCTGCTAAAGAAAAAAACGGCTTATGCCAAAAGCGTTTGTCATTTTGTGTTGCTGCCAATTTTTAACTGCAATACTTTTTTATTGCAATGCAGCAATACTATTTGGCACATTGCAAGCCTCGTTCCTCATTTGCAAAGAGCCAACCAAACACACAAAGCGTAGCAATAAAAAGACAGTCATTCCAACCACCACCACCATTCCTTT
>JANYEB010000082.1 GCA_025363355.1 Chitinophagaceae bacterium
ATACATATTAAATCGTCTCAATGGCATCAGCATAATCACTCAACTGATAAGAATTACAAGAACATTATTCTACACATTGTTTGGGAAAATGATGAGCAAATATTTGATGATAACAACAAAAAAATTCCTACTTTAATTTTACAAAATTTAGTTCCTAAAATTTTACTAAATAGATATAGGAGTTTAATGGAAGACAACCCTACACTACCTTGTAGCAGTTTTCTTCCAGCATTGAGTGATATTGGTTGGTTAGCTTGGAAAGAGCGATTAGCAACTGAAAGACTTTTAGAAAAATCTGAAATTGTATTAAAAATATTTGCTTCTAATAATAATAATTGGGAAGAAACATTTTGGCATTTATTAGCTTATAATTTTGGACTGAAAGTAAATGCAGATTTCTTTAAACAAATTGCAGAAACAATCTCTGTAACAACGCTGGCAAAACATAAGAATCAAATTCATCAACTAGAAGCATTTTTATTGGGTCAGGCAAATTTGCTAAATGAAAATTTTACCAATGACTATCTTAAATTATTACAAAAAGAATATCAGTTTTTAAAGAAGAAATATTCATTAAAAACGATTCAAGGTTCTTGCTTATTTTTAAGAATGCGACCCGCAAACTTCCCAACAATTAGGTTGGCACAATTGGCTATGTTGATATCAAATTCAAGTCATTTGTTTTCAAAAATAAAAGAGATGGAAAATATTAAAGATGTTAAGAAATTATTTAATGTTACTTGCAACGATTACTGGCATTATCATTACACATTAACCGATGAAACAAGTGTTTATGAGCCTAAAAAAATGGGCAAGCAAATGATTGACAACATTGCTATCAATACAATAATTCCTGTGCTATTCGCTTATGGACATTATTGCAAAGAGGATGATTATAAATTGAAAGCAATTCAATGGTTACAAGAAATTAAAGCAGAAAGCAATAACATCACTAAGCAATGGGAACTATATAAAATTGAAAGCAAAAATGCTTTTGATTCGCAAGCATTAATTCAATTAACTAATCAGTATTGCAAAAATAAAAGTTGTTTAAATTGTGCTGTTGGCAATAAAATTTTGAAGCAGGCATAATTACTTTATTCAGCTTCAGTTTTGTGGAAGAGCAGACATAATTGCACGAAAATTGTAATCCAAAAAATTAAGGCACAGTAATTATTTTTACGCATATACTCACGTCTTTCCTTATCTGCACCACAATTTCGTATCATTAATTTTGGTGCTCAATGAAAAAAATCCATAATAAACTCAGTCATACTTTTGTGGTTCTGAATTTTTAAATAGTAATATGCTTTAACTATTACACAACTAATGGAGATAACTAGAAGTAGAATTCTAATCTCAATAATCGAAATACTTTTTATCATTTAAAATGTTTAAAACTTATAAAAATGTTTTAACATTCAGGTTAAACAAAAATAACGATTTATAATAATCTATGATGAAGATATTTTACTTATTTAAAATTTATTCAGCAGTTAACAAATTGCCAATTCGCTTCAATTCAACTTCTGCAATTTTTGCAGTGTAGTTTAAATTAGTTAAACGAAAAGCAGCATCTTCAAAACTTTTTTGTGCTGCATTTAATTCAAGAATAGTTGCTTGTGATAATTGAAATTTTTGCAAAACAAGTTGCACCAATTGTTGAGAAAGTCCGTACGTATTTTGTTGAGATTTTATTTGTTCTAGTGTTGTTGTATAACTCTGAAACGTTTTGTATAATTGGGTTTGATAGCTTTCAACAAGTTTTTGTTTTTGAATTTTTGCAGTCTTGGTATTGATGTTGGCTATTTGTTCTTGGCGTTTTACAACACCTCCATTATAAATTGGAATACTAAAATTTACACCTACAAAAGGACCATAAGATTGGTTTAATAAAAGTTGCCCAGCATCAGATTGTGTTCTTCCATAATTCAAGCCAGTACTGGCTCTTATGCTTGGATAACGTTGTGCTTTGGTTTCTTTTTCAATCAATTCATTTATTTTAATTTGATTGTCTAAAGAAGCGATATCAGCATTTTGTTGAGAGGCAATTATTATTTTATCGAAACTAATATTGTTATTAATAATGATGGAATCTTTAACGACAATATTGCTATCAGCCTTTAACAACAATACATTCAGCAAATCTGCTTTAGCTTGTTTAATAATTAATTCTTGTGTTTTATAATCTTGCTGCCTTGTGTTTAAATCAATTTTACTTTGAAATACATCTGCATTATTTGCAAGTCCAACATCTTTTTTTACATCAATAATATCTAATTGCTTTTGCGAAACAGTAATGCTTTGTTGCAAGGTTGTTAAATAGCTTTGTTGCTTAACCACATTATAATATTGAAACATAACAGCAGCAATGGTATTTTGAATTTGGCTATTCAGTATTTGCTGATTTTGTTTTTGTAATTCCTCAAGTCTTTGTTTGGTGGCAACAACTCTGTAACCATTAAAAAGTAACATTAAACCTGTAATATTTCCACTCAAATTATTGGTGTAAGCACCATTCTTTTTTATCTCTGTACCAGTGTTCAATTTTTGGTTAATATTAGTTACAGCAACTTGGTCAGATAGACTAGCAGTAACAGTTGGCAAGCCTCCAGCAACACCAATATTGTTATTGATTTTGCTGATAGCAACATTGTTATTTGCAATTTCAATATCAAAATTTTTCTTTAATGCAATATTGATGGCATCTTTTAAAGTGAGCTGCTGTGCTGAAATTGTTAAAGGAAAAAGTAGAATAAAATATATAAAAAGTCTTTGCATTTTTAAAAATTATTTCAATAATAAAACAAAAATATTTATGTTATCTGCGTTATCTGTGAGAAAATTTAATCAGAAATTGTTGTTGGTTTAACTTCGTGTTTACCACTTATAAAAGTGTAAATTGCTGGTATCACAAACAAAGTAAGAATTAGCGAAAACATAATACCACCAACGATTACAATGCCCAATGGAATTCTACTGGTGCTTGCATCGCCCAAACTTAATGCAATGGGCAAAGCTCCTAATGCTGTTGCTAAACTTGTCATTAATATAGGTCTTAAACGTTGCGATGCAGCTTCAATTACAGCTTGCTTTTTATCCATTCCGTGTTCACGTTTTTGATTGGCAAATTCAACAATTAAAATTCCATTTTTTGTAACTAATCCAATCAACATAATCATTCCAATTTGTGAAAAAATATTAATGGTTTGATTGAATAAATACAAACTTAATAATGCACCAGCTAATGCCAAAGGAACTGTAAGCATAATTACAAATGGATCTCTGAAACTTTCAAACTGTGCCGATAATACAAGATAGATAAGAATTAAAGCCAAGCCAAAAGCAAAGGATGTATTACTACTACTTTCTGCATAATCCCTTGAAGCACCACTTAATGAAGTTTGAAAACTTTCATCCAATATTTTTTTTGCAATTGCTTGCATAGCAGCAACACCATCACCAATTGTTTTTCCTTCTGCAAGTCCTGCTTGAATAGTAGCTGCTTTAAAACGATTGTAATGATACAATGTTGGGGGATTTGAACTTTCTTTAAAAGAAACAACAGCAGTTAATGGAATCAATTCTCCTTGATTATTTTTAACATACAATCCTGAAATATCTTGTGGTGATTGTCTGTCTTTATATTCAACTTGAGAAATAACCTGATACTGTTTTCCATTCATTAAAAAATAAGCCAATCTTCTACCACTAAAAGCACTTTGCACAACGTCTGCAATATCAGCAGTACTTAACCCTAAGTCCTTTGCTTTCATTCTGTCAATCGTTAATTGCAACTCTGGTTTATTGAATTTTAAATTAACATCAACATTCGTGAAAGTCTTGTCTTTCCTGGCTTCTTCAAGAAATGCAGGCATCACTTCTTTTAATTTATCGAAGTTTAAATTTTGTAAAATAAATTGAATAGGTTGTGCAGCTTTTGAACCCAAACCAACAGAAATTGTTTGCTCTTCAACTGGAAATATTCTTGCCTGATTATACCTACTTAATTTTTTTGCAATCTCTTTTGCAATCTCACTTTGCGATCTATTTCTTTTATCTGAATCAACTAATTTTAAACGTGCAGTACCAGTGTTTACGCCAGTTCCATTGAATCCTGGAATGGCAGCAAACGTAAAATCTCTTTCAGGAATGGAGTCTGCCAAATAGTTTGCAAGCTTATCGCCCACTTCAAGCATATAGCCATAACTCGCTCCTTCGGGTCCTGAAATTTGAAAACGAACACTACTTTTATCTTCAAGTGGTGCAAGCTCTGATTGTAGATTATTATACAAAAAATAAATCAATACACCACAACTTATAATCAACATCCAAGCAATCCAACGAACTTTTATAAAGCCCGTTAATATTCGATTGTAGCCATTTTCCATTCCTCTAAAAAAAGGTTCTGTTTTATCATAAAATTTTCCGTGACCAACTTTCTTTCTATGTAATACAACATTTAAAACTGGTGTAATGGTTAAAGAAACCAATGCAGAAATTAAAACAGCAGCAGCAACCGTTACTCCAAATTCTCTAAACAAGCTTCCTACAAAACCTTGAAGAAAAACAACAGGAATAAATACAACTGCAAGTGTGATTGATGTTGAAATAACCGCAAAGAAAATTTCCTTGCTTCCTTCTAGTGCAGCTTTATGAATAGGTAATCCACTTTCTAATTTTCTAAAAATATTTTCTGTTACAACAATACCATCATCAACCACCAAACCTGTTGCCAGCACAATTCCAAGCAATGTAAGTACATTCACACTAAAGCCACATAAGTACATTATAAAAAAAGTTGCAACCAATGAAATTGGAATATCAATTAATGGGCGAACAGCAATTAAAATATTTCTAAAGAAGAAGAAAATCACTAACACAACCAAGGTAAAAGAGATAAGCAAAGTCTCTTCAACTTCATTAATACTTCGTCTAACATTTTGTGTAACGTCAATTAATGTTGTTAATTCAACGTCGCCTTTTTGTGTTTTTTTAAGAGCTTCAATTCTTTTGTAAAACTCATCAGCGATATGAATATAATTTGCACCTGGCTGGGGCGTAATAGCTAATCCCACTGCGTTTACGCCATTTAAACGCCAACTAAACTCTTCGTTTTCTGGACCTATTTCAACTTTAGCAATGTCTTTCAAACGAATAATTCCATTACTATTTTCTATAAGAATTAAATTATTAAAATCATCTTCTGTAACCAATTTCCCTAATGCACGAATGGTCATTTCTGTTTTAGTACCATACAATTTGCCAGATGGAATTTCAACATTTTCTTTTTCCAATGCAGTTCTAATATCGCTAAATGCAATGTGATAAGCATTCATTTTATCTGGACTAATCCAAATACGCATTGAGGGTCTTTTTTGTCCAAGAATATTGACACCACTCACTTCTGGAATAGTTTGCAATTGTTCTTGCAGCACATTCTCAGCGTAATCACTCAACTCCATCAAGTTTTTTGTTCTGCTTTGCACACCCATTAAAATCACAAAATCACTGTTAGCATCTGCTTTTGTAACAACAGGTGGAGCATCTATATCTTGTGGTAAATTTTTTACTGCTTGCCCAACTTTATCTCTCACATCATTTGCGGCAGATTCTAAATTTTCGCCAACATTAAATTCAACTGTAATGTTACTTCGCCCAACACTACTCGATGATGTGATTGTTTTAATACCAGGAATTCCATTAATAACTTTTTCAATGGGTTCTGTAACCTGGCTTTCAATAATATCAGCATTTGCACCTGCATAGTTTGTGCTAACAGTAATTGTTGGTGGATCAATTGCAGGATATTCACGAACAGATAAATACGTGTAGCCAATAACCCCAAACAACACAATTGTAATGTTTAAAACCGTTGCAAATACTGGTCGCTTGAGAGAGAATTCTGATATATTCATTTGTTATAATCAATAATTTTAAGAACCATAAACTTTAAACTAAATTTAATTCTCTAACACTTTTTTCACCTTTACAACAGCATTATTTTTTACAAACAGAACACCTGTTACAATCACAGTATCTCCCACACTAATTCCTTTTGTAATCTCTACGCCGCTTGCTGTTCTTAAGCCAGTTTCAACATTTACAAACTTTCCTTTGCCATCTTTTACCAACACTAATTTTTTAGAATCAGCATCAGGGATTATTGCATTTGTAGGAATCATTATACTTTGATTATCTCCTCTTGCTTGCAATAAAATTTTAACAAAAGAACCTGTTTGTAATTTGCCATCATTCAATAAAGCTCTTACTTTCAAGTTTCTTGTAGCAGTATTTATTTCAGGTTCTGTTGCTACAATTGTTGCTTTTAATTTTGTTTTGTTGTAGTTTGTAAGCACATCAATAGAATTACCTTTTTTTATAAGATGTGTGTATTGTTCAGGAATGGTAAAATCTATTTTTATCTTATTAATTTGTTGTAATGTAACCAAGGCAGTTTGTGGTGTTACGTATGCTCCAGGACTAATGTTTCTTAAACCTAATAATCCGCTGAAAGGTGCTTTAATAATGGTTTTATCTATCTGTGCTTTTAAAATATCAATGTCAGCTTTTATGTTATTTACATTGTTTAATGCAAGGTCATAATCTGCTTGATTGATACCAGATATTGAAAGCAATTTTTTCAACCTTTCTTCTGTTTTTTTTGCTAAATCTAATTGCACTTTACTTTTAGAAAGTTGGGCTTGCAAATCGGCATCATTGATTTTTGCTATCACAGTATTTGCTGCAATTGTGGTTCCTTCAGGAATATTTAAGTAGGTTAATCTGCCACTAATTTCAGGATGAATTTCTAACAATTCATTGGCGATAACAGTTCCATTGGCTTCAACAGTATTACTGATTTGTTTTGCTGTTGCAACAACAACATCAACATTAGTTGGTGGAGCAGTTGGTGCTTTTGCTTTATCGTCTATTTTTTTTCCTTTGCAAGATGCAAGAATGATGAGAGATACTAGGAGGATTTGCTTATACATTAACCAATATTAAGCTACAAATGTAAAACCTAAGTCAGTTTTTTGTCAATATTCTCCTATTAAAAAATTACGTTATATGAAATAAACACTACTTATTCTGTTGAATTGTCATCATATAATCAAACAAACTCATTTCGGTTGGAATCATTAATTTCTTTCTAAGCCTATATCTGCTAATCTCAACTCCTCTGACAGAAATATTCATTAATTGTGCAATTTCTTTTGTACTTAAATTCATATTTAAGTAAGCAGAAAGTTTTAATTCTGTTGGGGTAATGTTAGGATGCTTTTCTTTCATCACAGTTAAAAAATCATTATGAACTCTATCAAAATGTTTTGAAAATGCTTCCCACTCCTTATCTATATTTTCATCCTCCCCCAAAGATTTTAACAATTTTTTTATTTCTGTTGTTGCTTGAGGGTTATCGTATGCCCTAGATATTTGCGTTAATTCTCCTTTTATTTTAGAAAGAAGTTCTCCTTTTTTAACAAGGTGCATTGCAGACGAGGCAAGTTCAGAGTTTTTGAAATCAATATCCGATTCCAACTTCTCATTATTCAATCTTACAATTTCGCTTTCCGTTTTACTAAGCTCTAACTCGTGTATATATAGCATTTTCTTTTGCTCTTTTTCATACTTTTCTTGTTGCAGTTTGAATTTATTTTTTTGCCACTTATACAGGTATAAATTAAACGTAACAAAAGCAATTAAGTAAAATATTTTTGCTATGGTGGTTAAATACCAAGGTGGTAGTATTTTAAAAGTATATGAAGTAATTTCAGATTCACTACCTAAATTATTTCTAACCTTTACCTCGAATGTATAGTCCCCTGAAGGTAAGTTGGTATATTCTTTTTCTGTTTGATTTGTCCAATTGCACCAATTGTCATCAAAGCCCTTTAGTCTGTAACTGTATTCTAGATTAGACTGATAGCCAAAGAGAGAACTGGAAAACTCAAAGTGCAATGCCTTCCAGCCATATTTAACTTGTGGTAAGTTTTTAATGTTCTGAATTTGTTTGTCATTAACATCTTTAAAATAACCTCCAAATAAAATACTATCTGTATTATTATCAATGATTTTTACAACTCTTATTTGTACCTGCGTTTTAGGAAGCGTTTGTTTATACTTTTCGAAATTGATATGATAAAAACCTTTTTCGCCGCCTAAAAAAATATTATTTTGGTTTACTGGATAAATAAAATCAAATCCACTCAGTAGTTTATTGTTTAGCTCTGGTATATAAATGATTATTGGGGTTTTTGTTGAGAAATCAATAACACCAAGCATTTTTTCGTGAATGAACCAAATATTACCCAAATCATCCTCTTTTAGATATCTAACGCTTTTATCTCCTAATATTTTTTGATAATACTCTGATGGAAAAAATTTATCACTGGATGAGTCATAAACATAAACGCCCTTTTCTGTTGCTACTATTACCTCATTTTTTATTTTATAAATATGATTATTTAGGTTTGATGGCAAACCGTTAGCTTTTGTATATATATGTTTTTGATATTGTCCATTATTTTTTTTAACCAATTTATAAACCCCGTGATATGGATGAGAAACCCAAATATTATCATCAGCATCTATTGCAACAAATCTTGATGATTCTATAAAATCTGGAATATTTCCAATACAATTAAATTGATTGTCTCTAGAATTGAATACCCCCAATCCTTTATAGTTACCTGCAAATATTTGTGGCGTTGGATAAGTGGTTGAACTTGGTACAAAATTCCAAAAACCAGGATTAGATGAAATTAATTGTGCTGAGAAATCTTTTATAACAAATGCTCCTTCATGATGCCCTAGCAAAATTTGATTATTAATTTCTGCTAAACCCCAAGTTTGTCCCTTAATGTTAGTTACAGGCAAAAAATCTCCTCTACTAAAGCTTAAATCCTTCGTTTGCTGCAATCCAACATAATATAAACCATTTGCAGTACCCAAATACAAATTATTGTTGTGAACTATTGCTGTATAACCAGATGCATCATAAAATGATGGATTTATTTGTTTGATAGCACTGTTGTAGGAAATTAAATCTATTCCATTGTCTAATCCTAACCACAAATTACTTTGACTATCAAGGAAAATAGTTAAAACATTATTATTTTGCAAACCTTCTTTTTTTGAAAAACTTTGAATAATATTTCCTTTTTTATCAATTATATACAAGCCAGCATTGCTTGTGGCTAGTGCTATCCAATCTTTATTAACCTTTGTTGCAGCATAAATTCTTTGATTTTGGAACAAAGTATTATTAGGGGTTGATATTTTTACAATATTTGAGTTAGAAAAAATAAATAAACCATTTTTTAAAGTAGTAATTAGAATCGAATCAGTATTTAATGATAACATACTTGTAATTGGGTCGGTTATTGGCAATTGATTATTAATAATAACTTGATTCCAAACTCCATTATTAAAACTCATTAACCCTTTATTATATTCTTGAGCATATAAACTACCATTACATTTTCCTAAAAAAGCCCATTCTGTAGCAGTGGTGAACACACTTACCTTATCATTTAAATATATAAAAATTTTATTGTCCGAACGAAAAAAAAGTCCGCCATCAGAGGAGACAATATCCCAAACATCACCAAAAGATTTATGTTTAGTTGGAATTAAGTCTGTTAGAGAATGGTAGGTGAGCAGACCATTTTGTGAAGGTTGAAAATAACCAAATTCATCTTGCCCACCAACGTATACTTTATTGTCGATTCCTATTTCAATTGATCGAACAATTGTTCTGTTTGGTAATGGGTAAAGCTTCCAATATTTTCCATCAAAAGTTAATAGCCCCTCGTTGTTGGCAATATAAATTATTCCATTTTTGTCTTGCTTAATATCCCAGTTTTGAAGTCCTCCATTGTAGGATTGCTTAGAATAATTTTTAACATCGGGAAAACCGATTGTGTTTTGACCATAAATGTATACAGGCAATAGCAGCAGAAGCAAAAGTTTGTTCATTTGGCAAAATGGTGAAAAGTAAAAGTAGTATTTTTTTTTGATGTAGTAATGATGTAGTATAATTATATTGAAAATCAAATGATTAATTTTAAAGATGTAGTATTGATGTGCTATTGATTCAAAAAA
>JANYEB010000246.1 GCA_025363355.1 Chitinophagaceae bacterium
TTTAGTTCGTCTGATATTCAAGCCAATGAAAAAGCATATCAAGAATTATTATGGAAAAAAAAATCACCATCTTTCAAATAAACCATTAGTCTGTTCTTTTTGAAGCTCTATCAAATCAATAATTAAAATTAAATTCATACCCTTACATTTGTTAGTCTAAAAAAAACAGGATGACGCATCCCTACACATATATTGATCCCAATGCTAAAGTAGCACCCAATGTTAAAATTGATCCTTTTACCGTAATACATGGTGATGTGCAAATTGGCGAAGGCACTTGGATTGGAAGCAATGTTACTATAATGGATGGCACTAGAATTGGTAAAAATTGTAGAATTTTCCCTGGTGCTGTTTTAGGTGCTGTGCCACAAGACTTAAAATTTGCTGGAGAAAAATCTATTGTAACTGTTGGTGATGGTACTACAATTCGTGAATTTGTAACTATTAACCGTGGCACAGAAGATAGAGGCAAAACCACTGTTGGTAGTAATTGTTTAATTATGGCATATAGCCATATTGCTCACGATTGTAGCATTGGTAATAATGTAATTTTAAGTAATAGTGTGCAAGTTGCAGGACACGTTGTAATGGGAGATTGGGTGGTGGTTGGTGGTGTTAGTGCTGTGCATCAATTTGTAAATATTGGGCAACATTGTTTTGTTGCTGGTGGAAGTTTGGTTAGTAAAGATGTTCCTCCATATATTAAAGCTGTTAGAAATCCATTAAGCTATGGTGGTGTTAATAGTGTTGGATTAAAACGTAGAGGATTTGATGTAACTCAAATTAATCATATTTTAGATATCTACAGATATATTTATAATAAAGGGCTTAACACTTCTCAAGCACTTGAATATATTGAAGAAGAAATTAGTGCAAGTGATGAAAGAGACGAGATTGTAACTTTTGTGAGAGATAGTGGTAGAGGTATTATAAAAAGATTTACCAAAGGAAATGGTGACGATTAATTACCCCTAACCCCTAAAGGGGAATAAAAAACATTTGCAATTTGTTAATTTTAGATTTACGATTTAAACCTCACGTTCAACTCTCGACCAACTAACGATTAACTCACGTTTTCTACACATACTTCATTTTTCCCAATCGTAGCAGGGCTTTCATAATTAATTCTTGGTGCATACTTTGAATAATTTGGTCTGTTTTCACAAGTTCTATCACTTCATCTATTGTCATAAAATACACTTCAATATCTTCTCCTTCATCAAAGTTTTGAGCAGCTACTTTTTCTCCTCCAGTTGCTAAATAAAAATGCATCATATTAGCATTGGTAGATGGATTTGCTGATGAACTTCCCAGAAATTCATAATGTTCAAAAGCATAACCAGTTTCTTCTAACAACTCTCTTGCAATAGCATCTTGCAATGTTGCATCAGATTCATCAACACAACCTCCAGGCATTTCAAAATGTGTTTGTCCAAGTGCATATCTAAACTGGCGTTCCACAATTACTTTACCTTCTTTGGTAATGGCAAAAGCTGTAACCCAATCTGGAAATTCATACACATAATAAGGCTCAATAATTTTTCCATCCTGCCTTAAACAACTATCAGCACGAACTGTTGCCCAAGTATCTTTAATAATGTATTTAGATGAAATTTGTTGCCAAGAAAGGTCTCTCATTTTTCGTAAGTTAATCGTAAGTTTTATTCGTGAGTTGAACGTGAGTAAAATCGTAAATCCAAAATCAATAAATCGTAAATAGTTTTATTCCCATTTAAAAATTTTATACACCAAAGCATATACAACAACAAGCCAAATTCCAATAACACCAAGATTTTGCCAGCAATCGATAAAACTCAATCCTTCAAAAGAAATTTTGCGAATGGCAATATTAAAATGTGTTAATGGCAATGTTTTGCAAAACGTTTGCATCCATTGTGGAAAAACTGAGATAGAAAAAAAAGTGCCTCCAAGTAGCATTTGTGGTAATGCAAATAAATTGATAAGTAATGGAATTGTAGAATCTGATTTTACAATGCTTGAAAAAATCAAACCAACACCCATTAACACCAGTAACAATAAAAAAGCTAATAATAACATTTGGGCAAAAGTTGCAAAGCCGTGAGATAAAGTAAAACCAAGAGCGAAATGCCCAACTGCTATTAATACAATTACGTTTATTAATTGAAACACTAATCGACTGAACCCTATGCCCAGCAATATGTTTAACTTGTTTACAGGCGATGCATAAAAACGTTTTAATACCAATTGCTCTCTTAAATTATAAAATGTAAATGCAATACCAAATAAGGTTGAAAATAAAATAGAAAACCCTATTTGTCCAGGCAACACAAAATCAATCTGTTTATACTCTCTTATAGCATAAATATGTTTTGAAATTGACACTAAACTTTGTTGTTTTGGGTTCATTCCTTTTTCATATTTATCAACAATATTTTCTAAAATTGGAATAACAGTTGCAAGTTCTGGAATACTAGCTGTTGTTGATTTTAGTTGAATATCGTATTTTAAATTACCTGCTGAATCCTTAGCTGCAACCAAGTTCATAACAGCAGCAATTCTGCCTTTTTCTAAATCGAGTCTTTGTTCTGTTGTGTCTTTATAAGTTACTAATTTTATTAATGGATTATGCTTAATGCTTTGATATAAGGGAGCATTAGAAGTATCTGCAATATTAGCTAATGCAATTTTGTATTGACTGATACCACCATCTCCAAAACTTCCAAAAATCCAAACAAAAATTAATGGAAAACCTAAGCTAAAAAACAATGCTCCAGGATTTTTTAAGATTGCTAATAAACTTGCTTTTGTAATTGCCAACAAGGCTTTTGATTGATTATATTGCTTTGCCATAACTGTGGCGAATGTAATGAGAAACTTTAGATTTATAAGAGCTGTATTTATGTAAATAATCCATTCTTTTAAAAAAAATAAAAATATTTTTTGCTGCTAAAAATATTCCATAATATTGTATCTCATTGAAAACCAAACCAACCATATTAAACCCCATGTTTAATAGCTGTAATTTATTACAAGCAACAAGCAAATTAATCCATTAAGCCTAATTTCTTGTTTCCCTTTATTCTTTTTTGGGTTTACGAAACTTTTATTGGCTTTACCCAAAAGGCTCAACAAGTTTTATAATACTGTAAAAGGTTTCCCCAAAATAATTTCTGGTACACCAAAAAACTTTTTTGGTATACCAAATGAAAAAAATGCCACCACTAATTTTATTGTAGCCTCCACCAATTACAAAAAAGTTATCCCTAAATTGTTTTTAGCCACCACTAAAAGCATATTTGGTACACCAGAAATCATTTTTGGCTTCCCAAATAACATTTTTGGCATCCCAAAAATGACTACAATTATATCTAATACATTTTTTGCAACACCCAAAAGCATTCTTTATACATCATTGTGTTTCTTTAATTTAAAATATATTCATTAACAACTAAAAACTGAAAAAATGGGTAAATCAAAAATCATTACCGATTATGGCGTGTATGCTGATGATACACTAGAAGCAACAGCACAATCTGGCATTACTGGCACCACAGGTAATGCCAATTTTACCTTTGCAGGTAAAGAATTAAGCGATGCTACCACTGCAAAAGGCGATTACAGCAAAGCACTTGCTGCGGTAGCCACAGGCAATAGTGCCGATGTAACTGCTAAAAACCAAGCAAAAACTGGGTTGGTAGAAAAGCTAGCTGTTTTGTGTGGTAGTATTAACCTGCAAGCAGGTGGAGATTTAGGAAAACTGCAAACCACAGGTTTTCCATTGGCTAAAGTTGGTACGCACCAACAAATGGGGCCTGTTTTAAATTTTCAAGTAAATCGTGGCAGCAATGCTGGAACAATGGAATTAAAGGTAGATAAACCAAACTATACCGACCACGGTACTGTGTTTGCCTATTGGGATGCTGCTTTGGGCGATGCCCCAACAAATATTGATAAGTGGTTTCACCGCAGCAGTAATGGGCATAGTGTTTCGCTAACGGGTTTAACCCCAGGCAAAACCTACCCTTTTGCAGCAGCTTATAAAGGTGCAGATAGTGACCCATTAATTTGGAGTGCCATCATTAGCAAAATGGTGGGTGATTAAAAAAAAGAACTTCCCTAAAGTTTTAAAACTTTAGGGAAGTTTAAATAACAACTAACAACTAACAACCACAAAAACCTCGTAAGCCGAAAAGGGGATAATAGAGTAGACAAGAAAAATAACATATCATGGAAATGGTAATGAACATCGAAGAAATTGAAAAAATAATTTGTCCAGTGGTTGGTGTCCCACCAACCACATTTATAGTATCGTTTTGTGAGGACACAAACCGATAGAAAAGCCTACCAACAACATTTCAAAATACAGTTACAATGTTGGTCAAGAACACACAACATTGGCTTATAATAACAAGAGGCTGTCTTAAAATAAGACAGCCTCTTGTTATTATAAGCTTAACCAATAAACTAATTCATCATTTCTACACTTCTATTAATAAAGTTGGTTAAATCTCCACCTTTTAATAACCCTTGAGAAAGTAAAGCAAGGTCTGCTAAGTTTCTTACTTGTTTTTGTTGCTTTTCAGTGTCAGTTTCTTTTAATAAAGATTGGTATAATGGGTGGTTGCCATTTATAGTTAAAGTAACTTCATCTGGCATACTACCATAAAAGCCCATCATCCCACCACCACCAACAGCAGCCATATCTTTCATTCTACGCATAAATTCTGGTCTTGTTGCAACAACAGGTGGCGTTTCTGTGCTCAATCCTTTTACCTCAACAGTAACGTGCAATTCAGCAGGTTTAACATCAAACAAAGATTTTAATTGCTCTTGTTCGTCTTTGCTTAAAACACTTTCATTGCCTTCTTGTTTGTCAATTAAATTATCAACAATATCAGCATCAACTCTCACAAAACTTGTATTCTCCCACTTCATTTCCATATTATGAATAAAGCTGGCATCTACAATAGTTTCCATCTTAATCACAACATAACCTTTTGTTACAGCAGCTTGCACATAAGCATCTTGCTGCACAGGATTTGTTGTGTATAAAATTACTTGCTTTCCTTCTTTATTTTTTTGGTTATGTTCTGTGGCTGTTTTGTATTCTTCTATTGTATGAAATTTGTTGGCAGTGTCTTCAAGCAACATAAACTTGTTTGCTTTTTCAGCAAACTTTTCGTCAGTCATCATACCATATTTAACAAACAATCCAAGGCTTTCCCATTTGCTTTCAAACTCACTTCTTTCTTTATTAAAAATTTCTTCAAGTTTATCAGCAACTTTTTTAGTGATATAGCTATTGATTTTTCTAACGTTTGGATCGCCTTGTAAATAACTACGACTAACGTTTAATGGAATATCTGGACTATCAATTACACCTTGCAATAGCATTAAAAATTCTGGTACAATTTCTTTTACTTCATCAGTTACAAAAACCTGATTGCTGTAAAGCTGAATTTTATCTTTTTGAATTTCGTAGCTCTGCTTGATTTTAGGGAAATATAAAATACCAGTTAAGTTAAACGGATAATCTACATTTAAGTGAATCCAGAATAAAGGCGTTTCGTTAAAAGGATATAATTCTTTGTAGAAATTCTCGTAATCTTCTTTAGTTAATTCTGTTGGTTTTTTAACCCAAATAGGGTTTGTGTTGTTGATAGATTGCTCAACATCATCTGCTTTCACTTCTTCAGCAACATCTTTAAAATAAATAGGAATAGGTAAGAATTTGCAGAATTTTTCTAAAACGCCTTTTACCTTAAACGCTTCTAAAAACTCTTTGCTTTCTTCGTTGATATGAAGCACAATTTTAGTTCCTCTGTCTTTTTTCTCAACTTCGTATAACTCAAACTCAGGGCTTCCATCGCAACTCCAATAAACTGTTGGGGCATCAACATTGTGGCTTTGTGTAATTACTTCCACTTTTTCTGCCACCATAAATGCACTATAAAAACCTAATCCAAAATGTCCAATAATGCTGGCATCTTTATATTTTTCTAAAAACTCTTCAGCACCACTAAAAGCAACTTGATTAAGGTATTTATCAACTTCCTCTTTAGTCATACCAACACCTCTATCACTAATGGTAATAGTTTTTTCTTTAGCATCAAGCACTACATCCACTCTTAAATCTCCAATCTCGCCTTTGGCTTCACCAATGCTAGAAAGTGTTTTTAATTTTTGAGAAGCATCAATTGCATTACTTACTAATTCTCGTAAAAAAATGTCGTGTTCACTATAAAGGAACTTTTTAATGATTGGGAAAATGTTCTCTGTTTGAACTCTTATTTGACCTTTTTGCATATTGTTTTATTTGAAAATTTAAAGATTTAAAAAATTGAAGATTGTTATTTTCAATTTTTCCATCAATTCAAATTCAGTACCACAAAGCATTTCAGTGACAAGGTGGCAATCCATTTGAAAAATTTGCACACTGATGTCACCGATGATGTTTGTTTTGCTGATGTTTTGTCTATGATTTATTATTTATCCTGTAGCTCCATCCCTAACCCTGATAGACTTTTTACCCTTTTTACCTCTTTCAAATTCTTCAACAGCTTTGGGTTTAGCAACTTTTTTGGGAAGGCTATCTGTTACAGGTGCGTTAGCATTGGGATTTTGAGGTGTATATAAATTCCCTAGTGCATCGTAATGTTCAGTTTTAATAACTTTTCCAGTTTCTGGATCGTAGTATTTCCACTTACCAAAAGGCACAGCATAGGATTCTACTTTAATAATTTTTCTTTCAATTTTATATTGGTCATAAACATCTGGTACATCAATGGTATCAAACTTTTTTTCTGGATCTACAGAACGCCAATTTTCATCGTGTTCTAATTGTCCTTGAAAAAGGTATTGTTGCAAGCCATTTTTATTTCCCCATTTATAATTTTCTTGTGCAGTTAATAAACCATAGGTGTCATAAATACGCCAAATACCTTCTTTCAAATTGTTTTTAAAAACACCTTCTTCGTCATAAGCAGGATCCATACGTAAAGCATTCACGTGAATTTTCCATCTTCCTTGCTTCAAACCTTTACTATCAACACGATTCAAAGTATCGCCAGTATCAGTTAATAAAAAGCTTTTATATTGACTAAAAGATGATACAGAAATGAAACAAATAAGTACAATAATTACTAAACGCATTACTAT
>JANYEB010000009.1 GCA_025363355.1 Chitinophagaceae bacterium
ACTGCAACTTCTAATTGTGGCACACCGATAATTACATCCGACCACAAACCCGGTGACGCGTTTAGTATCGGTACAACTACGGTAAATTACACGGCAACATTAAACGGTCAAAACGTAGTTTGTTCTTTTAATGTAACCATCACAGGTGATACACAAGCACCGGTAATTACTTGTCCGGCAAGTATGTCTAAAACAGGTGTACCGAATGCGGCAAACTGTTGGACATCATTCACTTGGGCAAATGCAACGGCGACGGATAATTGCGGTACGCCGACAGTAGTTCAAACAGCAGGACCGAAAAGCGGTTCTTGTATCGGATACGGTGTGAGCACTGTATCTTACAAAGCAACAGATGCTGCGGGTAATTCTTCAACTTGTTCTTTCACGGTCACTATAAACAAACCGGTATGCGGTGTAGATCAAAACCTTCCGGGTTATATGTTCTTGGGGTCTTATAATGGTAGTGATTATTACAAATATTTAATAGAATATTGGACAACAACCAATCACACTCCTGATGAAATTTACAGCAAAGGTTTAGAGGAAGTGAAACGAATTCGTGAAGAAATGGAGAAAGTAAAAGCCGAAGTAAAATACGCTGGCGATTTAAAAGCCTTCTTTGAATTTATGAAAAATGATAAGCAGTTTATGCCTTATAAAACACCAGCAGATGTGCTAGCTGCATTTCATTCTATTCAAACTAAAATTGACCCTAAGTTGCAAACAATGTTTGGTCGTGTTCCAAAATCTAAATTTGAAATTCGTCAAACAGAAGCCTTTAGAGCAGCTAGTGCCAGTGCAGAATATAATCAACCAAGTGCTGATGGAAGCCGCCCAGGGATTTTTTATGTTCCTATTTTAGATGCTACAAAATTTAATACTACAAGTGGTATGGAAAGTTTGTTTTTACACGAAGCAATTCCTGGGCATCACTATCAAATTTCGTTGCAACAAGAAAATGAAAGCCTGCCAAAATTTAGAAGATTTAGTTGGTATGGTGCTTATGGCGAAGGCTGGGCTTTGTATTGCGAAAGTTTAGGTAAAGAGTTAGGTTGCTACACCGATCCTTATCAATATATGGGTGCTTTGGGAGATGAAATGCATAGGGCTGTAAGGCTTGTGGTGGATGTTGCAATTCATACAAAAAATATGAGCCGTGAAGATGCCATAAAATATATGCTAGAAAACGAAGCTATTAGCGAAGAAGGTGCTACTGCTGAGATTGAGCGTTATATGGCAATTCCTGCACAAGCATTAAGCTATAAAACTGGTGCATTAAAAATTAAAGAATTAAGAGAAAAATATAGCAAACAAAAAGGTGCTGCATTTTCTTTAAAAACATTTCACGATGAATTTTTAAAAGATGGTTGCCTGCCTTTAGATGTGTTAGAAAAAAAGATGGATGATTGGAACAATGCTAAGTAACAAGAGGCTTCCTTGGGGTGTGTTTATGTAATAAAACCCAAACCTAGCAGCACATAAACCCAATCTAGCGTTTTACTAGACATTCCTAGTAAAACGCTAGATTGGGTTTACAGTTTATACACTCGTCTAGCACTTCGTTAGGAGTTCCTAGCGTTTCGCTAGAGACTCCTAACATTTTACCAAGTCTTCCCACTGAGTTGTTAGATGGGTCTGTAACTTGCTGGGACACTCTAGCAAAATCCAAGGTTTATCATTTTAACATTTCTCTTACACATCTCCATTAAACCTTATTTCTGATTTCATATCTCTGTATTGAAACAAAAAATATAGAATATGAAAAAATTATTAATCCCATTGAGTTTTTGCTTATTTGCAATAGGCTCAGTATCGGCACAAGAAAATGGTGGTTTTGAAAACAAAAAACAACTTCACGGTAAACATCAAGCTATTGCAGAAAAGTTAAACTTAACAGCACAGCAACAGCAGCAGATGAAAACCATTCAGCAAGATTTTAAAACAAAAGCAAAAGGTTTAAAAAGTAATGATAACATTACCCTTGGCGAGTTTAAAAAGAAAATGCAAGAACTAAAAGAGCAAAGAAAAGCTCAGGTAAGTGCAATGTTAACCGATGACCAAAAAGCTAAAATGAAAGCTGGCAGAGAGCATAAAATGAAACAGAATGCTACTGCACATTTTGAAAAACTTAAAACTGAATTGCAATTAACCGAGGACCAACAAGTTTCTTTAAAAAAGAAACAAGACGAAGTTCAGTTAAAAATGAAAGCCATACATCAAAATGAAGCTTTAACTAAAGAACAAAAGAAAGAGCAAATTATAGCCCTTAACAAACAACGTAAAGAGTATTTAAAATCTGTTTTAAATCCAGAGCAAGTTGAAAAGCTAGAAGCTATGAAACCTGCAAAAAAATAGTGTGAGTTTTGTTGAAAATAGAAAGATGCCCTGTTGAAAAACAGGGCTCTTTTGTTTAATTGCATATTACATTGGCGACATTCCACCACTTCTTCCACCACCTTTAAACATCTTCATAAATGGAGGTGTATTTGTTTGTCCTTTAAATTTTCTGAGGTTATATGTAAAGCTTACAACAAAGTATTTTGTTAACACTTTTGTTTGTATATCTTGAATATAATTTGATGCCACACTTCTTGTCACACTTTGGTTTTGATTCAATAAATCAAACAAATAAAAATTTATTTCTCCAGCCTTATTTTTAAATACTTGCTTGGCAATGCTTGCATTCCATAAAGGAATAGAAGTGTTGTACCCACTGCTTCTTCCTCCATTATATGTGTAGTCAAAATCTGTTGCAAAACTCCATCCACTTTTGGTGTAATAAGTAATTTCTGTAGATAGATATTGAGAAAAATAATCTGCATCTTGGTCTGGTTGTAAAGTATATCTTGCAATGTTGTAAGTAGTATTACTTGTAAAGTTGATATCCCATTTTTCTTTTAAATTAGTTGTCCAAATAATGTTGCCTCCAATAGTTGTATTACGATTATAATTACTAACATTATTTACTAAACCCTGGCTTTGAGAACGATTATAATTTACCCCAAAATTCAAATTGCTTTTTGGCTTTCTTAATGGAAATCCATAGTTAACGTATCCTATTAAATTATACGTTCCATCAAGATTAATGGGTTGTGTTATTTGCACACCATTACCACTAATAAACGTTGAATTTTGAATATCGTTTGAAACAAAAGTTGCATTAACAGTTGCAAAGAATACTTTTTGTGTAAGGATGTTAAACGAGTTATAAAACAATCTAAAATTATTGGTGAACTTTTGTTTTAAATCTGGGTTTCCTATTTTAATATTTAATGGATCACTATTGTCTAATACAGGCTGCAATTGACTTACACTTGGTTGGCTTGTTCTGCCAGAGTAATTAAAACGTAGATTTTTTGTTTTGCTAAACATATAATTAAAGTTAGCAGTTGGGAAAACGTTTACATAATCTTGAATGATAATATTACCAGTTGTTCTATTAATACTATTCAAATTGCCCCATTGAATTCCATTGCCCAATGTTAAATTAAATTTAGTTTTTGATAAACGATAACTTAGTGTTCCTCTATCAGATTTATAGGTGTTTCTAAAGCTATTTGTAAGGTTGCTTACCGTTGTGGTATAACCTTTAACAACATCATCATAAGCCAGTGTTTTTTTATCAGATTCAACTTGTTGATAGTTGTGATTATATGCTACTTCAATTTGAGAGAATTTGCCAATAGGTTCTGTATAAGACAATGTTGTTCCATAGCTTTTTGTGGAGCTGTTGCTAGTATAATTTTGATTGATTGTATCGGTATTTGTAAGCACACTATTTTTATAATAATCAGTTATAGAATAATTACTACCAGTTCCATCATTATCATTTCTTCCTAAAGTTCCATTAACGCTAAATGTTCTTCCTTTCTTTTTAAAACGATGTCTAAAAGTGAAATCTATATTTCCGTTATATCCAGTGTTTTCGCTGCCTGTGCTTGCGTCAGAATTATTTAAGGGAAGTGTTTTTGACTTTGTTGAATTGGAGTTTGATTGAGATGATTTAATCGTGTTTTGAAAACTAATGTTTGGTCTAAAAACAAATGAATTGTTGCCAGCACTATCTAATTGTTTTTCTATATTAAAATTAAATCTTCCATTTTTATTATGAGAAACAGACGATTGAAATTGATTGCTGAAAATAGAAGAATCTGGCTTGCCCGATGTAAGATTTTCGGTAAAACTATTTTGTGTTCTATTCGTTTTTTGATTGTTATAAAAGCCACTACCATTTAATTCATCTCTTCTATTAGCACCACCCAAATCATCACTATAATTCAATCCTCCACTCCAAGTATTTACAATACCTCCACCACCACTACTACCTAAAAGAGATTGTATTATATTCATCATTCCACCTCCTCCTTTTCCACCTCCTCCTCCACCAAAACCCCTAGTACTTCCACCACTGCTGCTTAATGTTCCTAATACATCTTGCACACTAAAATTTTGCTTGTTCACATTATTTCCTTGCCCAGTAAAAGTTATTTGTCTTCCGTTATTAAAATTACTCAGGTTTAAACTATGGTCATTTAACAGCTGGTCGCCATCTGTACCCAAACCTGCTGAACCTTTGCCAAACCAGCCTTTTCGTTTATCTTTTTTAGTAATAATATTAATTGTTTTAGTTCTGTTGCCATCATCAAAACCAGAAAAAACACTTTGATCACTCAAAGCGTCAAATACCTGAATTTTATCTATCACATCACTTGGCAAATTCTTTGTAGCCATTTTTGGATCATCCCCAAAAAATCTTTTACCATCAACTAAAACTCTTTGTACTTGTTCTCCCTGAGCTTTAACAGTGCCATCTTTATCAACTTGCAATCCTGGCATTTTCTTTAACAAATCTTCTGCAAGTGCATTGGGTTTAGTTTTAAAACTTCCAGCATTATATTCAACAGTATCTTTTTTTATAACGATTGGCGATTGTGTTACTGTAACCTCATTAAGGTTTTCTATTTGTTGTTTAAGATAGATGGTTCCAAGTCTAATGATAGGCTCATCTTTATTAATGTTTACTCGCTTTGTATAAGTGCTAAAACCTTGAAAAACAATTTGCAAAAAATATGTTCCAATAGGCACGTTTTTTAACTCAAAACTGCCATCTAATTTAGACAGTGTAAATTGTTCAAGAGTACTATCACCAGCTTCTAACAAACTAATTGATGCACTTTCCAATTTCTGCTTTCCAACAGTATCAATAAGTTTTCCAGTAATTGAAGTTTGTTGTGCTTGAGTAGTAAATGCAAAGAATGTGGCTAATAGAATAGTGATTATATACTTCATCAAAAAAAAATTTGTACGAAAATATTCTTATTTCAATTAGCTCAACAATATTTTTGATGAAAGTATTATTGAAAAATTTCAAGGTTTATAAAAGGGCTTCACCATTTTACTTCTCCAATTTAAGATTTCCCTATATTGCAACCTCAATGCAAGCGAACACTATTATATCAGCAACAAATTTCACGACAACTACTACAACCCTTTAAGGGTTACAATTTTTATATTACCATTGGGCTTTGCTGCATAACTTACAAGTTAACTAATATCAACAAAACAATATTTATAACTATTAATTCATCATTCAAATGAACGTATTAAAATTTGGCGGGACATCAGTTGCCAATTCAACTAACATTAAACAAACTGTTTCCATATTTACACAATCAAAATATAACAATTCAATTGTTGTAGTTTCAGCTTTAAGTGGCGTTACAGATTTATTAATTCAGGCAGCTATTGATGCATCTATTAGTAATGGCAAATACATTGAAACCATTGCTCATCTTGAACAAAAGCATATAGATTGTGTTGTTGAATTAATACCAACTAATAACAACAATGCATTGCTAGAAGTGCAAGAATATTTTATAGAACTAAAAAATATCTGCGAAGGAGTTTATAGATTGAGTGAGCTTACTGCAAGAACAAAAGATAAAGTAGTAAGTTTTGGTGAGCTACTTTCTTCAAGAATTATTTCTGCATACTTAACA
>JANYEB010000036.1 GCA_025363355.1 Chitinophagaceae bacterium
AATTTACCAAATGGGATAAAGGACTGCTAGAGCAAATTAAGGCTTGTAACAGTATTTACAGTATGCGTTTTCCTGTTCGTATGGATGATGGTAGAATTGAAGTGATAGAGGCTTACAGAGTGCAACATAGCCAGCATAAAAGCCCTTGTAAAGGTGGTATTCGTTTTAGCGACGAAGTAAACCAAGATGAGGTAATGGCTCTTGCATCATTAATGACTTATAAATGTGCTATTGTTAATGTGCCTTTTGGTGGTGGTAAAGGTGGTATTAAAATTAATCCTAAAAAGTATAGCGTATATGAGTTAGAAAAAATAACGCGTCGTTATACAAGTGAATTAGTTAAAAAGAATTTTATTGGCCCAGGCATTGATGTTCCAGCACCAGATTATGGAACAGGAGAAAGAGAAATGGCTTGGATTGTTGATACTTATGCATCTTTAAAACCAGGAGAAATTGATGCTGCCGGTTGTGTAACAGGAAAGCCTGTAACACAAGGTGGTGTTCGTGGTAGAAAAGAAGCAACAGGTTTAGGCGTTTTCTTTGGCATTAGAGAGGTTTGTAATATGCCTGATGTAATGAAAAAGCTTGGACTTGAAGTTGGTATTGTTGGAAAAAAAGTTGTAGTTCAAGGTCTAGGAAATGTGGGGTACCACAGTGCAAAATTTTTTAGAGAAGCTGGTGCTGTTGTAGTTTCAATTGCAGAGTATGAGGGAGCTATTTTTAAAGCCGATGGAATTAATGAAGAGGAGTTGTTTCAACATCGAAAAGCTACAGGTTCTATCTTAAATTTCCCAGGAGCAACTAACCTTGAAAAGAATGGTGATGCTTTAGAATTAGCGTGTGATATTTTGGTGCCTGCTGCACTTGAAAATGTAATTGATAAAAATAACGCACCTAAAGTAAAAGCAAAAATTATTGCTGAAGCTGCTAATGGTCCTTTAACACCCGATGCTGATGATGTATTTGCAGCTAAAGGGGTTTTGGTTGTGCCAGATATGTACTTAAATGCAGGTGGTGTAACTGTTAGTTATTTTGAGTGGTTGAAAAACCTTAGCCACGTTCGTTATGGTAGAATGGAGAAACGTTTTACCGAAAATATGAACGCTCATATTTTGGGTCAAATGGAAACTTTAACAGGCAAAAAAGTAACTGATGCAGAAAGAAACTTTATTCTTCACGGTGCTGATGAAGTTGATTTAGTTCACAGCGGTTTAGAAGAAAGTATGATTGCTGCAACAAGAGAAATTATGGAAATTTGGAATGCAAATCCTGCAATTCCAGATATGAGAACAGCAGCTTATGTTAATGCAATTAATAAAGTTGCAACAAGCTATTCTGAACTAGGAATTTTCCCTTAATCTTTATAAGATAATCTATAAATAAAGAAGCTGCCCAAACCAGGCAGCTTCTTTATTTTACAAGCACTAGCTATTTAACTATTACTTTCGCAAAAATTATGGACAAGAACTTTATAGATTATATAAGAATTTGTACAAGAAGTGGACACGGTGGACCTGGTATTAAACACTTTGAAAGAAGTAAACACGATGCTAAAGCTGGCCCTGATGGTGGAGATGGTGGACGTGGAGGACATATTATTTTAAGAGGCAATTCTCAACTATGGACTTTGCTCCATTTGCGATTCTATAAAAACGTTTTAGCTGATAATGGCGACCGTGGAGGAAAGAATAATAGAACTGGTGCCGATGGTAATGATATTATTATTGAAGTGCCTTTAGGAACTATAGCTAGAGATCAGGAAACAGGTGAACAAGAAGTAGAAATTTTAGAAGATGGACAACAAGTAATTTGGATTAAAGGTGGGAGAGGAGGATTAGGTAATTCTAATTTTGCAACACCAACGAACCAAGTTCCAGACCATTGCCAGCCAGGAGAAAATGGCAGCGAAGGTTGGAAGACACTTGAGCTGAAAGTATTGGCAGATGTAGGTTTGGTTGGTTTTCCTAATGCAGGAAAATCTACTTTGTTATCTGTAATCACTGCTGCAAAACCACAAATTGCAGATTATGCTTTCACCACACTAACACCTCAACTAGGAATGGTTGAATATAGAAATGGCAAGAGTTTTTGTATTGCCGATTTGCCAGGAATTATTGAAGGTGCATCTGAAGGGAAAGGACTAGGGCATAGATTTCTAAGACACATAGAACGTAACTCTATTTTGCTATTTGTTATTCCAGCAGATAGTAATAATCATAAAGAAGAATTTGACATTTTGCACAACGAATTAGAGCAGTATAATCCTGAAATGCTACAAAAGGATTTTCTAATTGCTGTTAGTAAAAGCGATATGCTGGATGATGAATTAAAAGAAGCTATTGGTAAAGAATTGCCGCAAGATGTACCACATTATTTCATCTCATCTATAACAAATAATGGCCTTATAGAATTGAAAGATGCCCTTTGGGAAATATTAAATAAACCTGTTTAGAGGATTTAACA
>JANYEB010000049.1 GCA_025363355.1 Chitinophagaceae bacterium
GGTTAAACAGCCATTAAACACTAAACTATTTTTAATTTTATAAACGATAAACACCAATGAGTAAAACACTTTTAACAGCAGAACAAATTACCCAAGAGGTAATTGATGGTTGGAAAAAAACACACGACAAAATCTTTAAGTATCAAACTGAAGACAAGCAGAAAACTGCTTACTTCAAAAATCCTGATATGAGTACCATTGAAGCCAGCAGCGTGATTGCTTCAACAAAACCAATGCAGAGCAATAAAGTATTGGCTAAAGCTTGTTTCTTGGGTGGTGATACAGATGTTTTTGAAGAGCCAAAATATATGTTAGGCTTGGGCAAAAAACTTCAAAAGCTTGTAGAAGTTGTTGAGGGGGAGTTGGAAGAGCTTTAGATGTTGCCAAGGCTAGAGCTACAAAAGGCAGCGTAGTTTATTACAACTATTTGTTGCGATATTATTACCCAAGTTTAAACATTGACAACCTAAGCATTGAACAATGGGCAGATGCTGTGGTTTATTTGGAAATGATAAGACAAGAAGAGGCAGAAAGTAATTTATAAAATAAGCCCTGTTTTTTAAGAAAATAGGGCTTATTCTTTTTAGTATATGAGTGGTGTACAATTTAACATACAAGTGGCAACAGGTGGCAGCAACGCTGCTATGGATGGCGTTATTGCTGGTCTTGGCAATATCACCAGCCACTTAAATACACTCAATAATAATTTCACCAGCTTTAGTCAAAAAAGTTTAAGTGGGTTTAACCAAGTTCAAGGTGCTGCAAACAATACAACCAGCACTTTAGAAAAGCTGGGCAAAACGGCTTTTAACTTAAACAATATTCAAACTGCCATTAGTGGCATTAGCAACGATTTTCAGCAAGCTGTACAGCCTGGTATTGACTTTAACGACCAGATGAAAGACCTGCAAGCCATTACTGGTGTTACAGATGATGTGTTAAACAAAATAAGTGATAGTGCAAGATCCAATGCCAAAGCTTTTGGTGTAGATGCCAGTAAAGGTGTAGAGGGTTATAAACTTATTTTATCTCAGCTCGACCCTGAAATTGCCAAAGTGCCTGCTGCTCTTGATGCAATGGGTAAGCATTCGGCAGTTTTAAGCAAGCAAATGGGTGGCGATGTTGTTGCAGCTACAAATGTTTTAACAACAGCAATGAATCAGTTTGGCGTTAGCACTAAAGACCCAATTGAAGCCAGTAAGACAATGGGCAAAATGATGGACATTATGAGTGCTGGTGCAAAAGCTGGCTCTGCTGAATTACCACAAATTAAAAGTGCATTAGAACAAAGTGGAATGATGGCAAAAACTGCCAACGTTTCATTTTTAGAATTGAATAGTGCCATACAGGTTTTGGATAAGGCAGGTAAAAAAGGTGCTGAAGGTGGTGTTGCCATTAGAAATATGTTAGCCGAAATGAGCCAAGGAGCAATGAATAGTCCTAAAACTATTTCGATGCTTAAAGCTGCTGGTATCAGTGTTGATGCTCTTGCAGATAAATCAAAATCCTTTCAACAAAGGCTGGAGCTTTTAAAACCAATTGCCAACGATACAGCAGCAATGACACAGCTATTTGGAAAGGAAAATGTGAGTGCTGGTATTGCCCTTGTTAAAGGAACTGATTTAATGGGAGATTACACTAAGCAACTAAATGCAAATGGTGTTGCTCAGGAAATGGCAGATATTAAAATGGGCAGTTTTAAAGAGAAGATGGCAAGAGCCAATGCAGTGCTGAAGGATATGGGCATAAGTCTTTTTAACGCAACCGAGGGCTTTATTCCATTTATACAAATGGGTATGGGTGGTTTACAGGTGCTGGCAAATTTATCACAGGCAAGTAACTTGTTTAGTGGCATTGCAAAAAGCAAAGTTGTTACAAGTATCATAAGCAATGTTGTTGCAATGGGTAGTTGGATTGCTACCACAACAGCAGCAACATTGGCTCAATTAGGTTTCAATGCTGCAATGACGGCAAACCCAATAGGCTTGGTAGTTGTGGCTGTAGCTGCTGTAATTGCTGTTGTTGCTCTTTTAATAAAATACTGGGATGAGATTTGGGGAGCTATTAAGGCATTTGGCTTGTGGGTTTGGGAACATCATCCTTTTAAATTTTTGATTGATGTTGTAGAAAAAGTATTCCCTGGGTTTAAAGCTGCAATGGGCAAACTATGGGATTGGATTGTTGGAAAGTTTGAGGCTTTGGTTGAGTGGTTTAAAAAGGCTTGGGGTTGGATTAAAACATTGTTTG
>JANYEB010000058.1 GCA_025363355.1 Chitinophagaceae bacterium
CACTTATTCACATAGCCAATTTTAGGCTTTACTCAACCACAAAAAAACTCTATGTTCGCAGACACTAAATGGGTTAGTTATGCGATTGAAAAGTTTAGAAATTAAAGGATTTAAAAGTTTTGCCGATAAGACTTTTGTGAGTTTTGATGAAGGTATTACTGGTATTATTGGACCAAACGGCTGCGGAAAAAGTAATATCATTGATAGCATTAGATGGGTAATTGGCGAACAAAAGATATCTGCTCTACGGAGTGAAAATCAAGGAGCATTGGTTTTTAATGGTTCAAAAACAAGAAGCCCATCTGGTTTGGCAGAGGTTAGTTTAACTTTTGAAAACACCAGAAACTTGCTTCCAACGGAGTTTAGTACAATTACTGTTACACGTAAATTCTACAAAAATGGTGATAGTGAATATCGTCTAAACGATGTTCAATGCAGATTAAAAGATATTCATAACTTATTCTTAGACACTGGTGTTAGCACAGATAGTTATGCTATCATTGAACTTGGAATGGTGGATGATATCATTCGTGATAAGGAAAATAGCAGGCGTAGAATGCTTGAACAAGCTGCTGGCATCACCATCTATAAAACCAGAAAAAAAGAAGCCAAAAGCAAGCTAGATGCAACAGAACAAGACTTAGCCAGAATTGAAGATTTGCTTTTTGAAATCAATAATCAGCTAAAAATGCTTGAAAACCAGGCAAAAAAAGCTGAGAAGTACTACGAAATTAAAAAAGAATACAAGGAAATAGCTGTAGAACTTGCTAAAGCAAGTTTACAAGGTTTTAACCTGACTTATAAAGACTTAAACGAGCAACAAGAGAATGAAACGAACAATAAAGTTCGTTTAGAAGCAGAACTTGCTACTGAAGAGGCTTCAATTGAAGCTGAAAAAGTAGGTTTTATTGAGAAAGAAAGAGCTTTGCAAAGTATGCAGCATAGCTTTAACGAATTGGTTCAAAACCTAAGAACCAAGGAAAATGAGAAAAATTTAGCAACCCAAAAACTACAATATCTTCAAGAAAAAGAAACTAGCTTAAAAGAGTTTTTGGCGAAAGCCGATGGGCAATTAAAAGGTATAGAAGATTCTATATCATATAGTAAGGAGCAGCTAATTGAAGAAGATGCAAAATTAAAAGACATCCAAATTCAGGTTGAAGCTACAAGAACTCAGGCAGAAGAGAGTAGAAAAGTTGTTGATGAAAAAAGGGTATTGGTTGACAGCAACAGAAGCCAGCACCAACAAATATTAAGAAGTCAGTTTGATGCAGAAAAGAAAGTGGCAGTTGCTGATACTTCTATTCAAAACCTGCAACGTTCTTCTTACCAAATGACAGAGGAGAATAATGGCAGAGAAACTCAATTACAACAATTAAGCAATGAATTGATTGATAAAGAGGAACTACTTGAAACCAAGCGTTACGATTTACAACAATTACAGGATCATCATCAAAAAACAAAGGAGCAAATATTCGAATCCCAATCTGTTTTAGAAACACTTCGTGCACAACTTGCCGATGAAAACAGAAAGTTTGATGCTAAACGCAATGAATACGATCTATTGAAAAGTATGGTTGATAGAATGGAAGGCTATCCAGAAAGTGTTAAATTCCTTCATAATAATCAAGGTTGGAATCATCAAGCTCCTATCCTATCTGATATTATTTATGTTAACCCTGAATACAGAGCTGCAGTTGAAAATGTATTAGAGCCATACCTTAACTACTATGTAGTTAATAATTTGCAGGAAGGTTTACAAGCGATCAATTTGCTTGACACCAACAAAAAAGGTAAGGCTAACTTCTTTATTTTAGATGCTGTATTGCAAAACACAAACAATACTGAAAGCAAGCAACCTAAAAACACCATCAAGGCATTAGGCGTGATCGAAGTGGATGAAAAATACAAGCCACTTGCATTGCATTTACTTGAAAATGTATTTATTGCAGAGGATGATGAAGCATTGAAAAATAGCAATGGAGCTATTGTTTTAGAAAAAACTGGTAAATATGTTAAAGGAAAATACACCATAACAGGTGGCAGCGTTGGTTTATTTGAAGGCAAAAAAATTGGTAGAGCTAAAAATCTTGAAAAATTACACGAAGAAATTGTTGCACAAGAGGCTGTGGTAAACGCACTAAAAGCACAGATTCAAACCAAGCACAACGAGGTGATTACTTATAACGAACAGTTAAAGGAAAACGCTATTCGTGCCACCGAGCAAGAAATCAACCAACTTACCAACCAGGTTTTTGCTACAAAGAATCGTATTGAAAACTTGCAACTTGCAAAAAACAATGCTTTGCAACGCTTGGAAGAAATGCGTGAAAGATTAGAAGGTGAGCAAGAATCTATTGCTGATACAAGGGAAGAATTGGTTAGTTTAAACGAAAAACTAACGCAATCTGCCAACGATATGAAAACTATTGAGGCTGAATATCAAACTGCAGAACAAGGTTATAGCGTTCTCTCATATCAATACAACCAAAACAATATTGAGCTTACTAAACAACAAAGTAAGCTAACTGCTTTAACGCAAGAATTGAAATTTAAAGAAGAGCAATTACAATCTCTTACTTTACAAATTGAGCAGAACAGCAAGCAGTTAGAAGATTCAGTTGCTATTATTGAAGAAAGTAAATTTGCCTTAGAAGCTGGTGAAGAGTTGTTATTTACCTTGTTAAAAAACAAGGAAGAGGAAGAAAAGAAATTAAATGAAGCCGATGCTGCATATTACAACTTAAGAAATGCATTGCAAGAAAAAGAAAGTGCTTTAAGGATGAAATCTAAGAGCCGTGAGATGGCTGAGCAATTATTAAGTAGTATCAAAGACAGGTTAAACGAACTAAAGCTGCAACTAGCAGGAATGAAAGAGCGTTTGCAGGTAGAGTTTAAAATTAATATAGACGATATCCTTGATCAAGCAAGATTAACAGATACTACCCTAGAGGAACTGCAAGCTACCAGTGAAAGAATGCGTAAGCGTTTAGAAAATATGGGCGAAGTAAACCCAACTGCTATTGAAGCCTTCCAAGAAATGAAAAAGCGTTACGAGTTTATTTTAGAACAAAAGAACGACCTTGTAACTGCGAAAGACAGTTTAATGCAAACTATTCAGGAAGTGGAAGCAACTGCCAACCAGCAGTTCTTAGAAACCTTTAACAAGGTGAGAGAGAACTTTCAAAAGGTATTTAAAGCATTGTTTACTGAAGAAGATACTGCTGATATGATTCTGGAAAATCCAGACAATCTTGCAGAAACAGGCATTGATATCATTGCCAAACCTAAAGGTAAACGCCCAAGCAGTATTACACAGTTAAGCGGAGGAGAAAAAACCCTTACTGCCACTGCCCTTTTGTTTGCTATTTATTTAATTAAACCAGCACCATTCTGTATTTTGGATGAGGTAGATGCACCTTTAGATGATGCCAATGTGGGCAAGTTTACCCAAATGATTAAACAATTTAGTGCCAACTCTCAGTTTATTATTGTAACCCACAATAAACAAACTATGGGTGCTGTAGATGTTATTTATGGTGTAACAATGCAAGAACCTGGGGTTAGTAAACTGGTGCCTGTTGATTTTAGAAGTTTGAATTAGGGATTTAGCCACGAATGATATATTTTACTTCCCGAAAGTTTTTGAACTTTCGGGAAGTAAGTTTACTAGACCTTAGCTGTTCAGAGTGTTAAAATCTACTTGAGAAAAAAATTGCTAAATATTAATTGATAATAATGAAAAGAAAATTGATCGCGGTAATTCTATTATTTTTTGCTTTTACCTGCTACTCTCAAAAAAGCAAATTCGAACTTGCTTATAGTATTGGACTTACTGAAAGTTTTTTTAATGGTCATCCATATGGCGGTGCTGCAACAAAAAATAAAGTAGGCTTTAATTATTGTGTCAACAGTAGTATGAATTTTTATATAAAAGACAACTTTTCCATAAAAAGCGGAATTGGGTATTTAAACAATACATCTTCCTTTGACCCTATTACATACGTGAATTCATCTGGTTCATCTATCCGTGATGGAAGTTTACGTAGGAGGTTGCAGTTTATAAATATTCCATTGGGATTTGAATATAAATTAAAGGATACAAAAAATCCTAAAGTATGGGAAAGCATAGGTATAGGATATTGTTTTGGTTTTTTGACAGGCTCAAAAACAACCGTCATTTCCGACTTTTCTGAAGCAGAATTAGGATTCGCTAAACAAAGCAATAATTCTGATGACCTAAGTAAATTTAATGGAAGTTTATATTTAAGCCTTGGTATAAAAAAGCAAATAGGCAAAAATAAATTTTTCTGTTTTGAAGGTGCTTACTACAATGGCTTGTCCAATCTTAAAAAAAATGGAATTGGAACTACATCGGTTAACTCAAAGCTCTCAAGCCTAGTTATTAATTTGGGATTTTCTTACTTATTACAATAACAGTCTTATTGTTCATATCAATTACCACCATTGTTGGTTTTCACTCCCATCTTCACCAATGTTGAGTATTCTTGACCAACGTCGAAAAGTAATGCGTTGTAAACTTGATGTGGCTCAACAGCATTTGCTGCTTAACCACCTAATCCTGCACCCACTTAACCTTTGCTTTACCACCTTTTGCCCCAATAACAATGGCATTTTGGCCAAGCTCTTTGCCAAGTTCTGTTGCTTCTTTTTCACTAATACCTATAATAAAAATTGATTTTTCATCGGGCCAGCCGTTTTGTCCTTGTCCAAAGCCAATATAATGTTTCATATAATTCGCTGTCACAAGTTCCTCCAATCTTTTAAAACTTTGCTTATTTTCTTCGATAGACGTTTCTACGGAAAAAGGATTGGATGCACTTATAAAAGCCCAACCAAGTAAGGTATCCTCATCTAACAAATCAAGCAAATTGTCTATTTCACGATTTACTTTATCGATTTTGATTTCAACTTCTTCGATGGAATCATCAGGATATATTATATATTTTGTTTCCTTATAAATTTTTATCAATTCTTCCTTACTTGCCATATTAATACTTATAGGTTGCAAATAAACATCAATTACGCTTAAATTCTGGTTGCGTGTATCCACACATACCATATTTATTTGGGTTTGGGAGTAAAAGAAACCAATATTTCTTTAAAAAAGATTAGTAGTTTTAGATTTTCTACTTGCCTTTACAACCTTAATAATATTTTTAATCAATCATTTAAGCAGGTTTAGCTGTTTCCTGTGTTCCGTTATAATCATTTTGTCTAAGTAAGTAGTAGTTCTAGCTACAGAAGCTGTATTTCGCTCTCTAGCAGAGACGTTCCGCCGGCGGAACATCTCTGCTAGGCGACGGAACGTCTCTGCTAGAGGGCGGAACGTCTTAGCTATGGGGCGGAATGTCTCTGCTATTCAACAAAAAGCATCATCTTTAAAGAGGAATGTCTTTACTGTTCGATAAACTGCAGCTACTATAAGCCAGTTTATTACGTCTACACAAAAATGCATCTAAAATATTTCTACAAATTTCGATGCTGTAAAAAGGTTAACAGAGTTTATTGCTCTCCCAATACTAATACCTGAAAACTTCCTGCAATCATTTTGGGTCTGCCATTTGGCACAGGCTCCATATCAGCTGCTGGTAAATACACACGATGTGTGGTTTCGTCAAGGGCAATGGTTCTTGCAGATTTTTTGGTATTGATAGTAGCAAGTTTTGTATAACTATCTTTCTTTTTCTCTTTAATAATTGTTAAAGTACCATCTCCATTAGATGTATAAATCAGTTTGGTTTTTGCATCAAAAGCAGCTCCGTCGCAACCATTGCCAATAGCAACTGTAGTAACAATTTTTCCATTAATAGCATCCATCACAACAAGCGTTTTACTATCGCTGCAAGTAGAGAATAAACGATTTGTTTTAGTGTCTATTGCAAGACCACTGGGTCCTTCATTCTTTTCTAAACTCCAATGATTCAACACTTCAAAACTGGTAGCATCTACAACAACAATTTCATTTTTATCTTCTATATTAATAAAAATTTTACCCGAATTATTACTTACAGCAGTTTCTGGTCTGCCACCAACTTTAACAGTTTTTACAACTGTGTTTGTTGCAGGATCAATTATAGAAATATCATTACTTTTTCCATTGCAAGTAATAATTTTTTTTGAAAATTCTTCGTAAAAAATAGCATCCGGATTTTCGCCAGTAACAATTTGGGTTTGCACTGCATTTGTTTTTAAATCAAATACAGTAACATTGTTGCCTCTGCCATTGCTGGTATATCCTTTATTTAAATTTGGAATAAATGCAATGCCGTGAACGCCCATTGTATTTGGAATAATACCCAAAGAATCGCCTGTTGTTTTATCTAAAATATTTACTTGATTGCCGTGAGATACAAACAGTTTATTGCTGTTGGGTTCGATAGCTATATAATCCCATCTTCCCTCGCTTGCAATATGAAAAGTGTTTAGTAAATGAATGTCCTGTGCATTGATATTTATGGTAGCTATTAATAATAATACAGTAGCAATAAGTTGTTTCATTATGATAAATTTTGTGCAATCTATGAGAAAGATGCTATCAATTAAGTTGTTGAAAAAAGTTTAATTGAAATTAAACCTATTGTAAGTTAGGTTTATACTTTCAATTTACGCTCTAAGCTATTTTAACAAATTGCTAATAAATGAATGTTTATTTTAGTTGCATCAAAATCAGTAATATGTGCTATTCAATTAGGGTAATATTTGCAAGTTTAATATTGATGTTTTTTGTTGCTTGTAATAATAAGAAAGAAGAAAAATTGTATCAACAACTTAACTGGAGTTTAGAACAATCCAATACATTCCTTCAGAAAGAGAATATAGATATATTGCGAGCGATTGAAGTCCGTAAAAGACAATATGAAACTGTTGATAAAGCTATGGAATGGGAACCCAAAGCAACGCAAATTACAAGCTTAACAAATGAACTGCTAAACAGCATCGATTCATTAGAAATAAAAGAGACATTCGCAGCAAAAGATGAAGCAGATTTTTATGCAAAAATTAGTTTATACAATGCAAAGATTCTGACCATTGATAAGCGTATAAATGAAGAATTTAAAAATTCTTTATACCTGCCTGATAACAGATTTTCGTTTTATGAGTATAAAAAAACTAAAGCAGGCATCAAACTTATAGCAACAAAATTGAAAAATGATTTATTAAGAAATACTGTTAGTTTATTACAATTTTGTTCTAATCAAACTGGACCATTTGGCTGTGGTTGGGGAAGAGATCAGCTACAACCCACAATTTTTCAGAACACTACACATTTGAAATCTGGGGAAAATTTAGAGATATCTGCAGGAATGGTTGATTTTGTAAGGTACGGCTATGCTACCCTACTTATCAATAATAAAAAAGTAACAGTTGATAATTCAAATATGGCTCATAAGAAAATTAAAATCAACAAAGCACCTGGCAAATACAAATTGCCCATAAAAATGGAGTTTAAAAAACCAGATGGAACAATTGGATCCATTGAAAAAGAAATAGAATATATTATTGATGAATAACAAAAAAGCCCAACATAAGTTGGGCTTTTTAAATAATGTATGTGCTTAAACTAAGGTTTTGCTGGTTGAGCAGGAACCCTGTTAGCAGGTTGTTGTTGCACTGGTGCTGGTGCACTTGCAGGCGGTGTAATGTTTTTAATTGTTTTTGATGCTTCGTTAGACAAGCCAACTTTACCATTTAAAAACATAGTAGATGTTAAAGCTAATACTGCAATAATAGAGGCAAATATCCAAGTTCCTTTTTCTAAAACATCGGTTGTTTGTTTTACGCCCATTAACTGATTACTTAATCCACCAACGTTTCCAGCTAATCCGCCACCTTTAGGATTTTGTATTAATACAATAAAACCTAAACCCACAGCAGCTAACACAATAAGAATTACAAATAGAGTTGTCATTTAAATACCTTTTAGTTCTTTAATTTGAGTTGCAAAATAAGCGGATTTATCAGGAATTAAAAAACTTAATTTTATATATAGCTGAATTGCCTTTTCTGTCTTGCCTTGTTTAGCAAAAATTTCTGCCATTGTTTCGGTTACAATTTCTCTACTTTGGTTAGATATTGATGCTATGTTTTGTATAGCATTGTCTAATTCTGGATCATCGGACATTATAACTTCTTGCTCGGGTTTCACTGTTTTCATTTTCTTTAACCAGTCCGTAAATCTTAGCATTTTAGTTGTTAGCCTATCGTGTGGTTCTTTGCTATAATCAAATTTAATTCCTTGCGAAGCAAAATAATCTATAGTATAGTATGGTTCTGTTTCAAAAGGCAGGGGTTGTGCTGCCAAAGTTTCTGTTGGTTTAGCCCATTCGTTTTTAAAGTTTGCCAAATCTGCATTTACACCAGGAAAATTTTGCACTTCTTCTACAGGTTCTACTTTTGTTTCCTCAACTTCAACTTTTGATTCTGCAATAACTTCTTCGTGATGGCTATACCAATTGGCTTTTAAAGCTGCTATCTCTGCATGAATATCAGGCCTAGCATCAGTTACAGTATCAATTACTTCTTCATTAGTAATTTCTGTATGATTTGCTACCACTTCCTCAACATTAGTTTCTGCTACAATAATGCTACTTTTTTCTTCAACATCTTCAGCAATTGGTTCTATTTTATTTTCTTCAATTTCATTTACTGATTTTTCAATAGCAATAGGGTTTGCAGCAACTTCTTCAAAAATTTGTGTTACCTCTTCTGTAATTGTTGCAGCCACTTCTTCAACTGCTACTTCTCTCCTATCATCAATACCGTTCATTATGTCTTTAACATCTTCCATAGATGGTATTAACATATTTGGCATAAATTCATTAAAACTTGTTGAAGTAGCCTCTACAGCAACGATGTCTGTAGCTTCAATTGGGGTATTTGTAAGTTCTGCAACTTCATCAGTTTTTGCTGTTGGCTCAACAGCTGCTAAAACAGGTTCTTCAACAATTGATGAAACTATAACGTGTTCTGCAACTGCTGCGTAATCTTTGCTAGAAAATGTTTTAAAATTGCTTGCACCAACTTCCATTAACTGATATTGTAGCCACTTAAAATTATTGAAAAACAAACCAGCTTTTTGAGTTTGAGTTTGTAGTTTAAAACTATTTTCACTTTTAAGTTTTGTTGCATATACCAATTGTGCAGGAGCAAAATATGGATATTCTGCAATCATTGTTTCCAATTCAAATTCTGTGGTGTTTTCAATGCCTTGCTTGCCTGTAACGTATAATATAGTATCGGATAAAGCTGTATTCATTAGTAGGTTTTATAGATTACCAATTCGAAAATATTTTATTAAAGATTTCATCAGTGATGGTTGGTATTACATCCTTATCAAGTAACTGTGCTTCGGCTTGTTGCAATGATAAGCTAGCAGCAAAGTCAAAATTTCTTGTTATATCGTACTCCTTAGTAGTGTTTTCAATTGTATTTTTTACAGTAATGTGAACAGTAACTGTAAGCCTATTAGTTGTTGATTGTTGATTGCTGATGCCAACTGTTTGTGATGGGTCGTAATTGCTGATATATCCACTTAATTGTAAGTGTGCATCATCATTATTGGTTCTTGTTAGTTTGGTTTGACTAACAATTTTTTGTTGTACTTTATCTGTAAGTTTAACACTTAATTGAGGATTGATGTAACGTGCTTTATTTTCAAAAAAACCAATCTTAATTGTTTTAATTTTAGAATAATCAATAGATACATCTTTAAAAGAATATACACCACAAGATGAAATAATACAAGAAAGTATAAACATAGAAACAAATACCAGTATAATCGAGTATTTACCTAAATGAAACTTACTAGGTACAGTATAATTTGAATTGAGCTTGAGGAAGTACAATTTATAAATTTGTGTAAATATGCCTTTTATATTGTTTCGATTAATAAATGTGAAAAAATATTTTTGTTAATACTAAATATATTAGTATATTTGTGCCAAATAAGTTAGCTATGAGTTACGCAGGTAAAAATTTTCGCCACTTACGTAAGTTGCGAGGCTGGACTCAGGAAGAGTTTGCAGCCAAATTAGACATCAAACGTTCTTTGGTTGGTGCTTATGAAGAAGAAAGAGCCGAACCTAAATTAGAAGCTATGGAACGCATTTGCAAAATCTTCAAAATTACATTAGATGATTTAATTTTAAAAGATTTATCTGCACCCAAAGTTTCTACTTATTTAGAACAGCGTAGAAATTTAAAAATGGCTTCTGAATCAACTGGTGTAATTCAGTTTGTGCCAATGAAAGCTGCTGCAGGATATTTATCAGGTTATGCTGATCCAGATTTTTTAGATGAACTAAATACTTTCACATTACCAATGTTATCTCCTGGTAATTATCGTGCATTTGAAATTATTGGCGATAGTATGATGCCAACACCAAGTGGCAGTGTAATTGTTGGAGAAAAAGTTGATGATATAGAAGATATAAAAACAACAAATACTTATGTTGTTTTATCTAAAAATGATGGCATTGTTTATAAAAGAGTGGTTAAAAATACAAAGCCAAAGAATAGAATTACATTGGTAAGTGACAATCCTTCTTACGAACCTTATCAAGTAAATTCTGATGATGTTTTAGAAATGTGGAAAGCTGTTTATATTCTTCAAAAGGCTGGCTCTATACAACGTTGGGATGTAAACCAATTAGCAGGAATGGTGAATAATCTTCAACAGCAAGTAAGTAGTTTACAAAAAGGAATGAATTAAGATTTCGGGTTAGTAAGTATAGTAAAAAAGGGCATCTTTAACTACAAAGGCAACTCTTTTAAGAATTGCCTTTGTTAAGTGCCCAAGACTGGATTCGAACCAGCACACCCTTTCGAGTACCACCACCTCAAGGTGGCTTGTCTACCAATTTCAACACCTGGGCTAGTTTGCAAATGTATGCTCGATTTGCTAAAATAAAAAAGCTGCCTCGAAAGTTTGAAGCAGCCTATCATTTTTTAATAATTTATCTATTTTTCTAATGGAGTTTTCTTGCCAGACATCAATTTTTCAATTACAGTGTCTAACCTTCTCAATTTAGTTTCTTCTTTTTTTGCTCCCTCAATCCAAACAACATATTCGTTTTGGTGAGATGCAGATAACGATGAAAAAATTTCTTTAGCTTGTTTGTGTTTAGTAAAAGCCTTCTCTAAAACACTTGGCATAACAGTTAATTTTTTATCAAATTCTATACCCTTTACATCTACTTTTTCTTTTTCCTTGGCCTCAGATTTTTCTTTTGATTCAACAGGTTTTACCTGTGCTACAGCAGCTCCTTCTCTTTTAAATCTAATAGCACTCCACATATGATCTAGATCTACTAAACCAATACCATCATAACCATTAGCTGTAAAGAAATCCCAACTTGTTTCTCTATTTAAATCACTAACAATTTTACTTGTAACTTTTGGGTATGCAACCCATAATTTAGTATCTGTGTGCAATGCAGGCATTATATCTCTCATAATGTTTTGCAACTGATTTTGGTTGATAGCAAATACCAAAGCAAAATCTACTTTTCTACTTTTTACAAGTGGAGTAACGTTTTTAGCATAAGATAATTTAGCAAACTGCTTCTCGATAGATGAAGGAAGTCCTTGTATTAACAGACACTTTTCATCTTGTAACTGAAGTTTTTCAAACAAACTTAAATTCGACATATTCAAAGATTAATTTCAGGGTTTATTAAAAACAAAGTGCAAAAATAACCATAAATCGGTATTTAACAAGAATTTTAAAATTTCAACAACTATCTTTCCGTTAGCAATAGCAGTAAATTTCACTTAATTTAGAATATACTAAGCCTATGTTTCCCTTTGTAATCAAATGGTACTGTAATTGTAATACCAAATTTACTAACTTTAGAAGAGCCTTTAACATTTAGCTCTATCTCTTTATTTATCAATATACTTAGTGCATTTTTATATACATTTTTCATTTCAATTTGAATATTAGATGGAAGAGAAAACTCAGATCTTTTTTCAATTTTCATTATTGTATCTAACTTATAATGACCTAAAAAATTGTTGTCAATATATATGTCGCAGTCAACATTTTTCAGTGTTACTCCAAAATTATTTGGGTTAAAATAGATCAAATCCATCTTCAAAGATGTTTTATCAAATCCAATTTTCTCTATTTTCATATTTCTAACATCACGATAATCGAACCCTTGAGGCTTTTTGCAAGCAAAGAATATGATGCCCAAAATAAGTGATAGTAAAACCGTTTTTTTCATTACTTTTTGTGCGAAACTAACCGTTTTATTAAAATGGCAAGTTTATGAAGTGTTAAACTGCAACTTTTTTTAAAATAAATTCCGCTTACTATCATTTTCTTTTCCCATCTGCGTAACAAAAAAAAATAAACACAGTTACATTTGTTCCCTTACTAGATTTTTTCAACAAATTGATTAATAAAAAGCTAAATATTGTATTAACAGGAAATCCTAATAGTGGAAAATCATCTCTATTTAATGCTTTAACTGGCTTAAAACAAAAAATTGGAAACTTTCCTGGGGTAACTGTTGATAAAAAAGTTGGCAAACTACCACTTGATGAAGTTGATGCAGATTTAATTGATTTACCTGGTACATATTCCTTATATCCCAGACGTGCAGATGAGTGGGTGGCTTATAAAGTTTTAATGGGATTGGATGAAGATGTAAAACCAGATCTGATTTTAATAGTATTAGATGCAAGTAATTTAAAACGAAATTTATTATTTTGTTCTCAGGTAATCGATCTAAAAATACCTGTTATTGCCGCACTTTCAATGACAGATATTGCTGCATCAAAAAATATTCGAATAGATATTAATGGACTTCAACAACAACTTGGAATTCCTATTGTAAATATAAATCCAAGAAAAAATAAAGGATTATCACAATTAAAGAAAGTAATTTCAATTGCTTTAAAACAAAAAAATATTGTGAATAAAGATGATTTTATAGATGTTAAAGCTCTAGCACCAACTTCTATTGAAAGATTGCAAAACTTGATTCCTGTTAATGATTATAAGGCTTTACATTATTTAATTAATCACGAGGAATTTGAACTAAGTGATACATTACAATCAGCGATTGAGAATGCCGAAATCGAAACAAAATTTAATCCAACAAAAACACAAGCAGAAGAAGTTATAGCAAGATATCAACGCATTAAACAAATTATGCAGTTGTATGTGACTGAACCAAACCCATTAGATAAAAAAATATTTACAGATAGATTAGATAATATTTTATTACATAGAGTTTGGGGTTATGCCATTTTACTTGCAGTTCTATTTATACTTTTTCAAAGTGTATTTTGGTTAGCACAATTTCCGATGGA
Source organism: Chitinophagaceae bacterium (assembly GCA_025363355.1). Classification (GTDB taxonomy): domain Bacteria; phylum Bacteroidota; class Bacteroidia; order Chitinophagales; family Chitinophagaceae; genus CAIVPM01. The sequence goes on from JANYEB010000058.1 coordinate 13,345, forward strand.
TGGTATTGAGTGGAGTTTTAAAGAAATAACAGCAAGCCTGCATAATTATTTACCTGATAATAAACTTACTAATTTATTACTTAATGGAATTATTGCTGGGCTCAGTGGCATTCTTGTTTTTGTGCCACAAATAATGATTCTTTTTGGGCTTATTACAATAATAGAAGATACTGGTTATATGGCTCGTGTCAGTTTTTTAAGTGATAAACTAATGCGTAAAGTTGGTCTAAATGGAAAGAGTGTAATGCCTATGATTAGTGGATTTGCTTGTGCTGTGCCAGCTATTATGGCTGCCAGAAATATTGAAAATAAAAAGGAAAGACTGCTCACCATTCTAATAACTCCTTTAATGAGTTGTAGTGCCAGGCTTCCTGTTTATACTATCTTAATATCACTAGTAATTCCCAATACATATTTCCTAGGATTTTTTAGTTTACAAGGATTAGTAATGATGGCTTTGTATTTATTAGGAATTGTTGTAGCGTTGATTGTTAGTTATATTTTAAAGTTCTTTATCAACATAAAAGAAAAGAGTTATTTCATTTTAGAGCTACCAGTTTATCGCAGCCCAAGATGGCACAACGTGCTTGTTACAATGATTGAAAAAGCTAAAATATTTGTTGTAGATGCAGGAAAAGTAATTATGGTTATTAGTTTATTGCTTTGGTTTTTATGCAGCTATGGACCAGGAAATCATATTAAAAATGCAGAGGCTAAGTACGAGCAACAAATAAAAATTTATCCTACAAAAAAAGATTCTTTAGAAAGAAGTTTATCGACTGAAAAGTTACAATACTCTTATGCAGGATATCTTGGCAAATCAATTGAACCTGTGATAAAACCTTTAGGCTACGATTGGAAAATTGGTATTGCATTAATCACATCTTTTGCTGCTAGAGAAGTTTTTGTTGGCACAATGGCCACACTTTATAGCGTCGAAGATTCAAATGATGTAGGACTTAGGGATAAATTAAAAGCTGCTAAACACCCAGATGGAACTGCTGTTTATACATTGCCAGCAGCTTTATCTTTAATGGTATTTTATGTTTTGGCAATGCAATGTATGAGTACACTTGCAGTAGTAAAAAGAGAAACAAAAACCTGGAAATGGCCAATCATACAATTGATTTATATGACTGGCTTGGCATATTTTTTAAGCTGGCTAACGTATATATTGTTCAAATAACTAGCCTCATATCACAAAAAAACCTCAACAATTTTGTTGAGGTTTTTTTAATTTATTTAAGCGGCAAGTTTTTCTTTTTTTCTTTTTATTTGATTGATTAGAGCATCTAGAGCATCGTCAAAGGATTCTTCAAATGATTTAGACGAAGCTTTAACAAAAAACTCGTGTTTGGGAATTTGAACTTTTATTTCTACAATCTTGTCCTTGATCTGATGCACAATATTATCTAGTTTTAAAAAGACATCTACTGTTCCAATCTTGTCGTGAAATTGAGTAATTTTTTGAATTTTTTTACTAACGTAATCAACAAGTTTTGAATCTGCATCAAAATGTACTGAATGAATTTTAACGGTCATAGTTACACGTTTTTAGAGGTGAATAATTAAATTAAAGAACTTAGTGTAGCAATGTTGCATAGGCTTTTTCAATTTGAAGACTAAAGTAAGGGTTTATATCATTAATAAGATTTTTTTTAGGCTATTTTTTTTGCATAATTATAAAAAAAATTACTTGTCATTTTCATATTAATTATAACGTATTGTATTACTATATATTTCATTTTCAGCATTAGGCTTTGGGATGAGCTTTTGCAAAAACTTCTTTCAACTTTTCAATCGTATTATGAGTATAAATTTGAGTTGCTGCTAAACTACTATGCCCCAATAATTCCTTAACAGCATTTAATTCTGCACCATTATTCATTAAATGAGTTGCAAAGCTATGACGCAAAACGTGGGGACTTTTCTTTTTAACAGTTGTAACAAGTGCAAGATTTTCTCTTACAAATCCATACACATAACGAGGTTGCAATTGTTTACCTTTTTTACTAACAAAAATGTTTTCAACAGAACCTTCAGGTTTTGAATCAGCATATTGTTTTAGGCTATTTAAAAGCTCTGCATTTACAGGAATAATTCTCTCTTTATTGCCTTTACCAAGCACTTTAATTTGCTTATATGAATAATCTATTTGCGATTCTTTCAGGCTAATTAATTCGCTCAAACGCATTCCGGTATTATAAAGCAATCGCATTACTATTTTCTTTGTTTCTCCTTCCCAATCATCAGCAAATTCAACGTGATTAAATAAGGTGTCTAAATGCTTTTGTTCAACAAATGATGGTAATCTTTTTGAAATCTTTGGTGATGTTATAGTTGTCATTGGGCTTGTAACAACAAGTCCTTGCCTGAGTTGATATTTAAAGAAGGATTTTAAAGTGGAAATTTTTCTATTGATACTTTTAGCAGTCATTTCATCGCCTTTTAATTCAGCTAACCAAGTTCGCACCATAGATGGCGTGATTTGCTTTATATCAGCAGTTTCATACTGACTTAGTAGGAATTGAAAGAATTGGTCTAAATCGTTTTGATAAGAGATAATAGTATGCTTTGAATATCGCTTTTCAAATTGCAGATATTCTATAAACGAGATTACAGAAGTATTTTGATGAGGTATAGACATAAAAAAGTAGCCTAAAGATATTACCTAAAGGCTACTTAAAATATATTGGGGGAAAGATTGACTAATTAGTCGAATTTTCCACTAGCTAGTTGCTGCTTGTAGATTGCTTTTAAAACTTCTCCACGACGAACTATTGATGGTTTCGTAAATGTCTGACGTGATCTTAACTGCAATAAAGTTTTACTTTTTTCAAACTTTTTCTTGTACTTCTTAAGAGCCTTGTCAATGTTTTCGCAATCTTTTGAATCTATTATTAGCATAATTATAATACCTCCTTAAATGGTTAGGGCAGCAAATGTAGGGGGATTGATTTGATTGGCAAAAAAGAACATAAAATAATTTTAATATTATTTTCTAGAAGCATCTCCTTCAAAAAAAACTAGCCCTTGTTGCTCTACCAATTCTATAATCTCAAAGTTTATTTGTTCTTTTAAATCATTAAATGATTCTACTGTATTGTTGGCAGATGAAAAGAAATCTACAGAAACAATATGTGCTTGTTTACCAGTTTCAAGTAAATGCACTTGATAACTATCAACTATTTCCCTTGAACCAAGTTTTTGTTTAATTGCTGCTATTAAAGAGGCCAATTCTGTTGCAGTAGTTTTCAAATTCATTTCTAGCCTTATCTCTGCTTTACGTTGGGTTCGTAAAGAAATATTATCAACAACACTATCTACCATTTGCTTGTTTGGCACGGTGATATAAGTTTTATTTTCTGTTCTGATGCGAGTGCTTCTCAATCCAATTTTTTCAACAGTTCCAGTAAACTGTAGCACTTTAACTGTATCGCCTGTTGCAAAAGGTTTATCGAAAAATATAATGAAAGATGCAATTAAATTTTCCAAGCTTTCTCTTGTTGCCAATGCTATTGCAGCACCAACGATGCTAAGGCCTGTAAGTAGGTTTCCAATGTTTCTATGAAATGAGAAATGGAGCACCAGCAACACTCCTATTATAACAACAATCACCTTAAAAAAATCTTTAAAGAAAACAATCAGTTGGCTATCGTTTATATCTTGAGAAAAATCTGCTTTTTGTTCAAGCACTAAAGCTGTAAAATCAATCAATCTAATACATAACCAAATAAAACTAACCACTAATAATCCATTTGAAATACTATCAATAATTTTTCTTGATGTATATTTAAAAATAGTAAACTCAAGTGCTGTTGGAAACATTAATTTATCTATAGAAACAAAAGCCACAAATAGCAAAATAAACAATTCAAGTGGCAGCACTACTAGGTTAAAAAAAGATTGTTTTGTAATATTTTTTCCTGCTTTACCAACCATTTTATACAACAAGCCAGCACAGTATCTTGACACCAATCTCTTAATAAGTAAAGCCAATAGAATAACACCAAGCACTATTAAATAGCTTCTAACTGTGTTATCAAAAAAAGTGTAATTGAGAATTGATTTCATTGCGAACTAAAATTGTAAACTAAAAATATGAATATTGAAAATGTAGTTTGCAAAAATAAACTTAGTGATAGCTTATGCAACAATAAAATCAAAAGAATTGTAAAACAAAACATCCCGAGAGTTTTAAAACTTTCAGGATGTTAAAATACTTGTATGCTGAAATTTAGCTTTCAGGCGGTGTTTGCTTTTTAGTTTTTGATGCTTTTCTTGGTAAAGGTGTATCATTCACCACAAAGCCCCATTGCCCCAATACTTTTGGATTCTTTTTATTGATGCCCACCAAAACATCTCTGCTCGATTTCACACTCTCAATAATTTCATCAATATGCTTATCCCTTTCCCTGTAAGCTTCTTCCATTTTCTTTTTATACATCTCTGCTTCTGCGTGTTTGGCAATAGCTGGTGCCACATAAGGTTGTGTAACACTCCACTTGTTATCCACCAAGGCATTTAAAGGACTACTAGCAGCATCAGCAATATGTTTATCGCTAACTTTTTTTGCCAAATCTAAAACTTCGGCAGGATTGGTAGGGATGATGACCCTTGCAACTGTTTTACTCATTTTTTAATTTTTAAATTGTTAACCAATAGCAAGTTACATAACAATTTAGATGCCAGAGCATTTGAAAAAATGTTAAAAAATTAAAAAAATTTTGCTGATAACTAAGCTAATCGAGGGTGATGAAATTTTCGGTATGCTAATTTTGAATACCAATATGACAAAATGAAATATGAATATGCCAAAATGGAATAAGAATATGGCATATTGAAATATAAATATGGCGAATTGGAATGCAGATTTGGCATATTTGAATTCAAATGTGGGAGATTGGGATTTAGTATCGAAAGTTTATACAATTTTAATACCTTTTTCAGAAGCTACTTTATTAAATATAGTTTTAAACTTGTTGACAAAAGCTTCAACTGTTTCAGGATTTTCTTTAGCCCAAGCAGTAAATACTATTGATGCATTTGTTCCAAAGGAATCTAAGTGTGATTTAAACCAAGCCTTTGCGTCAACTCTATTGTTTAAAATCTTTTCAATTTTATACTTATTGAAGCAATAGGCTTTATTAAAATCATTTGCTTTTAGTTTTCTCCATATAACAGATTCATCGTCTAAATCATATAAGAATTTTGCAATCAATTCATCAGGTCCTAAGTCAGTTGGTAGTATTAAAGAATTTGTTAACTTATTTATTTTCTTTTTAACTGGCTTGTCCTTATTTATATCACCATCGAATATTAATAATGAATTAGGAAAGATGAATGATGGAACCTTTTTTTCTGATAAAGTAATAATTTGTGCGAATCCAAGTGTACAGGGAATAAAATTAAAAAAAGGTGTATATTTTTTTAATAATGCTTTTGTAAACATTATGGCTTCTGCGTCTTCGGTAAATACATCAATTTTTTGTTTGACTTTTTTAAAAGATGTTACTTCTACATTTAGTCTATTTTTTATAGAAGAATATGTGATATCTGGAACGTTTTTAATCTTTTTGTTTATTTTTTCTAAATAAACAATTTTTAAATTACCTCTTAAAAAAGGGATGAGTGAGTTTTCTTTTTGAATTTCAAAACATTTCTTTAATATACTTAAAGAGTGAGTTGTAAATATTATTTGAATATCATATTTTGGACTTAATGAAATTAATTTCTCAAGCAATTTAATTTGTGAACCTGTGTATAACGAAGCATCAATTTCGTCAATCACTAAAAGACCACCTTTGTAATCATCTATATATTTTTCTTTAAGTCTTTTAAATGACAAAAGTGCTAGTAGTATTTTTCCTAAATTATCTTCGCCAGCTGAATTTAATTTCCAATCATAATTTTTTTTATTGATTCCTATAGTATTTTTCTGACTACTTTCAACATATTTTGTTTGTTCAATGGCTTCATTGGAAATCATAATATAATTATGTAATTCTTCAAACCATTTTTTTTCATCATTTGTTAACTCAACTTTATCGCTTTCTATTAATTCATCATCTTCCCCAAATGGAAAAAGCCTTTTTAAACTTAAATATATTACAGGAAACTTTTTACTGCCCGAACCCTTGCTTTTATCTTTCTTTTTCCAGAATCTTATCTGTTCAATAGAACTTACCGTATCTGTTGATGTTCTGATAATACTTTGAACAGGATAGACTTCATTATTCTCATAAAAATGATATACCCATTCGTGCTCCCCAACTACATCAAAATTTTCTGAGAATTTAAACTTCTCAGAAAATTCTGAATGAAAACTACCACCAGTCAAAGGTTTTTCGCTTTTCATTTTGGGATGAGTTTTCAAGGAAAATTTCTCGCTAAGGATTCCCAATAATGTAGTTTTTTGAGTACCATTCTTCCCAGCAATCACAGTAATGTTTTTCCCTAATTCAAATTCAACATTTTCAAATCCACGAAATTTTTTAATAAGTACTTTTTCAATAATCATACAGAAAAGTTAAATTATTAGTTTGGGTTTATTTTTCTTAGGAACAATTAGATGATTGTTAAGAATTAAAATTTCTGTTCCTTTTTTGGCTTGAGCAGTACTGTAATTTAAGGTGTAAGAAAACTTCTTAAATTCTTTGTATAACTTTCTTATCTCGATATTATCATCATAAGAAACAATCCAATTAAAATTTTCCATTTTTTTAATTTGAGCAGCAACATTAACGTGATCTTTATGGTTATAATGGTTTACATAGAGTTCTTTTCCTTTTATGTAATATGGTGGGTCGAAATAAATTAAATAATCATCTGCATCTTTTTTTGATATTTTTTTTATCAATTTTACCGCATCCAAATTAAAAAGTTGAATCTCATTTTTTCTCAATGCAATTTTTGAAATTCGATTTATTAAATCAATTTTATTAAATCTAGCATCAATTTTATAGTCCCCTTTTTGTTCAATGCCACCTATAACCCCGGCTTTAATAATTCCTGATCGGTTTGTTCTATTTAAATAAAAAGTTGAAAAGCCTAATGAAAGCAAATCAGTTTCGCTTTTCGTATTTTGAATACTTTTTTGTTTTCTCCATTCTATAATAGTTATTGGTGTATCGTTGATTAATCGAATAAATTCCTCTGTATTATTTAAAATTGAATACCAAAAAGCATAAATTGAAATATCAAAATCATTAATAATTACTCTTTCTGCATATCCATCAAAAAGTAGAGCAAGTGCAACGGATGCACCTCCTGCATATGGCTCAACATATATACAACTACTTAAATCATTTCTTTCTATTATTGATTTAATGTAAGTAGATAGTTTTCTTTTACCTCCTGGATATCTTAATGGGGAATAATTCATTTTAATTAATCTTTTCAAAATTATATTACTTTAGCTCTCACTTTGCTAAACTTTTAAAATTTTTAGGAAGTTATTATATAAAACAACCAATCAATGAACACTGACTACCAAATAAAACCTTTCACCAATACTTCCTTTGATGAAATTTTTGCAACGCATCTAAAGGCGTTTAAAGATTATCCTTTTCAATGGAGTAAGGAAGCTTAGAATTTAAACTTCCCGAAAGTTTTAAAACTTTCGGGAAGTTGCAAGTGAGAAAATTGGCACTTAGTTTATTCTGCTAAAGCAATAAATTTGACTTATGAAGAACAATGAAATCCCCTTACTGCCAGAAACTATTTATCATATATACAACCACGCCAATGGCAAGGAAAATTTATTCAACAATTCTGATAACTACCATTTCTTCTTGCAACGATATAGCCATTTTATAGAGCCAATAGCAGAAACTTATGCATATTGTCTTATGCCCAATCACTTGCATTTAATGGTGGGTATTAAAAACGAAACAGAACTACAAAAAGCAAATGTTGACTTTCAAATAGCAAAAGGTATAAGCGACAATAATATCAAGCAATTGGATGAGAAAGATTATTCAGCATTTATTAGTAAGACTTTTGGAAATTTATTTAGCTCATATTCTCAGGCATTTAATAAACAGCAAAACAGAAAGGGTAGTTTATTTATTCCAAATTTTAAAAGGAGAGTTATTAATAATATTAGCTATTATTAATAACTTATTTTTTACATACACAATAACCCAGTACACCACGGATTTGTAACTTCAATGAATGACTGGACTTATTCTTCTTACCAAACTTATTTAACTGACAAAAAAACTAAAGTAGCAAAAGAGAAAGTTTTAAATTGGTTTGGCAACACAAAAGAGTTTAAGAATTTTCATACGAGAGAAAAGTTTGATACAAGTTTTGATTTGTAAAAAAAACAAAACCAACAACTTCCCGAAAGTTTTAGAACTTTCGGGAAGTTTAGGCAATTAATTCAATCCCACACTCACTTCAATATCAGTATTATTCATTAAATACTCAGCAAGTTCATCATTCATTGCAAAACCTTTTTCACTGGTCAGCAATGTTACTTTCAAACTTTCGCTTGGCTCAACAATATTGAATTTAAAAGAAGCTTTGCCAGGATTGCTTTTCATATTTTTCTCTATAAAATTTACAAATGTTTCATCAACAGCAGCAGGATGCATACTAATATCAACATTTTTTGTAAGTACAGTTTTAGCCGTTTCTAGTAAATAAATACTAGTTACCTTAAACTCAAATCCATCTCCTTTCCAATTGGCTTTAAAAAATCCAGAAACCATTAAACTTTTTCCTTTTTCCAAATAGTGTTGATATCGCTGATAATCCTCGCTCCATAGAGCAATTTCAGCATTACCACTAAAATCCTCTATTTTCAAAATACCAAAAGCTCTGTTCGTTTTTGTGGTTCTGTGTTGTGCATCAATTACCAACCCTGCAATTTTCATTGGCTTGCCCAAATAGGCTTGCATCAATGTTTGCGAGTCTTTTATCTCTGCAAATTCACTTAACTGAGTAATACCATAATATCTCATTTCAAATTTATAATTGTCTAAAGGATGCCCACTCATAAACATTCCTGTAACATCTTTTTCGTGTTCAAGTTTCTCTGTTAATGTCCAAGTTTCACAGTTTGGAATTTTAGGAACAGGCACTTCCATTTCTTGCACTAAATCTCCAAACAAAGTATTCGATGTTCCCTTATTCAAATTGTTTTGAACTTGTCCATAACCAATAATTTTTTCAATCCCTGTAGTTCTTTCTCCATCAGGCAAATTAAAATATTGGGCTCTGTGCAATTCAGTAAAACAATCAAAAGCACCACTGTAAGCAAGGCTTTCAAGCGATTTCTTGTTCACACTTTTTTGATTAACACGTTTAATAAAATCAAAAATGTTTTTGTATTCTCCGTTTGCTTTTCTTTCTTCAATTAAGTTATCAATAGCATTATCACCAACACCTTTTAAACCTCCTAATCCAAAGCGTATAACACCTTTTTTATTTGGAGAAAACCCTCTAATACTTTCATTAATATCGGGGCCAGAAACTTCTATACCCATACGTTTACATTCTTCCATAAAGAAGGTAATTTTATCAATATCTCCTGCGTGATTGAGTACAGCACTCATATATTCACTTGGATAATGAGCTTTTAAATAAGCTGTTTGATAAGCCACAAAAGCATAGCAAGTAGAGTGAGATTTATTGAAAGCATATTGAGCAAAAGCCTCCCAATCTGTCCAAATTTTTTCAAGCTTCTCTGCGTTGTGACCCTTTGCTGCTGCACCTTCTATAAAACGAGGTTTCATTTTATCCAATGTCTTTCTATCTTTTTTTCCCATTGCTTTACGCAACACATCGGCATCACCTTTTGTAAAACCACCAATACTTTGCGATAGCAACATTACTTGCTCTTGATACACAGTAATACCATTGGTTTCTTCCAAATATTCCTTCATCTCTTCAATGTCATATTCCACTTTTTCTTTACCATGTTTACGAGCAATAAAACTTGGAATATAACTCATAGGACCAGGGCGATACAAGGCATTCATTGCAATTAAATCATCAAACCTATCGGGCTTTAATTCACGCAAATATTTTTGCATTCCAACACTCTCAAATTGAAACGTAGCATTGGTTTCACCCTTTTGATACAGTTGAAAAGTTTTCTCATCATCTAATGGAATGTTATCTAGATCTATTATTACATTGTGATTTAGTTTGATAAGCTCTAATGCAGTTTTTAAAATAGACAAAGTCTTCAACCCCAAGAAGTCCATCTTAATTACACCTGCTTCTTCAATAACATTTCCTTCAATTTGTGTAACCCATAAATCAGAATCAGCAGCTGTTGTAACAGGAATTAAATCTGTTAAATCTCTTGGTGCAATAATAATTCCAGCAGCGTGTGTGCCTGTATTTCTAACACTACCTTCAAGCCTCTCTGCTTCGTGCAAAATCTTAGTGCGTAAATCACCATCAGTTCTATTATAGATTTCTCTTAAACGTCTAGCATTTTCAATATCTTCAGGGGTGTAGCCTTTCTCTTCTAAACTTTTTTCACCATCTTTTTTTGTTAAAGGAGATTGAAGTGTATTACCCAATGAAGTACCTGGCTTACTGCTCACCATTTTAGCTAAAGCATTACTTTCTGCCAATGGCAAATCCATCACACGAGCCACATCTTTAATACTACTTTTTGCAGCCATTGTGCCATAAGTAATAATTTGTGCTACCTGTTCTTTGCCATATTTTTTAACAACATAGTCTATTACTTTTTGTCTGCCATCATCATCAAAATCTGTATCAATATCGGGCATTGACTTTCTATCAGGATTTAAAAATCTTTCAAAAAGTAAATTGTATTTTATAGGGTCAATATTCGTAATGCCAATGCAATAAGCAACCACAGAACCTGCAGCACTACCACGTCCTGGGCCAACAAACACGCCCATATCTCTACCAGCTTTTATAAAATCACTTACAATTAAAAAGTAACCAGCAAAGCCCATTGTTTTAATGGTAAACAATTCAAAGTCTATTCTTTCTTGTGTTGTTGATTCTATTTCACCATAACGTTTTCTTGCACCTTCATAAGTAAGGCTTTTAAGATATTCCCACTGATTATTTACATCAGGTGTAATAATACTTTTACCTATAACTTCATTTGTTTGGTGCGTTTGAAACTCAATAGGCACAGGGAATGCTGGCAACAGAATGTCTTTTTTTAAATTCAACACTTCTATCTTATCAACAATCATATTTGTATTGTCTATGCTCTCAGGAATATCATTGAACAACTGCTTCATTTCGTGAGTAGTTTTGAAATAAAACTGATCGTTAGGAAACTTGAAACGTTTATTCTTTACTGATAAATCATCGTGCACAATATCATCAAAGCCGGGAGTAGCTTGCTTTTCGCCAGTATTAATACATAGTAAAATATCGTGTGCATTGTAATCTTCTTTATCTGTGTAATGACTATCATTACTAGCTATAATCGGCACATTATATTTCTTAGCAAACTTTAGCAACACTTCGTTTACTATAATTTGTTCTTTAATATTATGTCTTTGAATCTCTATGTAATAATCCTCACCAAATAAATCTAACCACCATTTGAATTCTTTTTCACCAGCCTCCTCTCCTTCTTTTAAGATGGTTTGAGGCACATAAGCACCCAAACAACAAGTTGTTGCAATTAGTCCTTCGTGGTATTTCAAAATAAGTTCTTTATCAACCCTAGGATATTTGCTGTACTTGCCTTCTATAAAACCAAGCGATGTTAGTTTTACTAAATTTTGATAGCCAATTTTATTCTTTGCTAATAATAATTGATGGTATCTATCATCTTTAACTTCTTTAGTAAAAGTCTTTAGCCATCTATCTTTCACCACATAAAATTCGCAGCCAACAACAGGTTTAACTATGGGCGTTTTTATTTCATTCCCATTTTCATCGGTGCCAATTGTTTTGGTATTTTTCCAGGCTTGTGCAACAAATTCAAATGCACCAAACATATTGCCATGATCTGTTATAGCAATTGCAGGCATATTATCTCGCATTGCTTTTTTATATAAACTATCAATACTTGCTGCACCATCTAGCAAAGAATATTGTGTGTGAACGTGTAGGTGTGAAAATTGTGACAAGGGGGAAATTTATTAATGTGAATAGTGAAAAATAATTTTAAATTCTATTTTTTAGAAACCTTGAATTTCGTTTAGAATGAATAATGGCTACAATTGCAATAACATCATCATCAATAAAATAATAAATGCAATAAGGAAATACTTTTAAATTAGCTATTCGCAAGTTTTCAAATCGAATAGAATGTGATGTCGGAAAAGTTTTTAATTTTTCAAGTGCAATTTTAACATCTTTTGCAAACCTTTTTTCTAACCCAACCAATTGAGATTTGTACCAAAGTTTTGCTTCAACAACATCAGTTCTAGCTTCTTTAAAATAAATAATTTTATATACCACAATTAGTCTTTATCAAGTTCATCTAATAAAGAATCTATTGGCAGTAAACTATCAGGATTACTTTTAATAGTATCTAATCTTTGTGTTAATAGTTCTTTATGCCAATTAGGTATTTCGTCATCCAGTTCTTCAATACCTGGGTAGTTTTTTTTAATCATATTCCATTCATCAATAGGAATAAAAACACCAGTTTCTTCGCCTTTACTATTTTGAATTATTTGTGGGTGCATTGCGTCGTATTTTCAAACAAATTTATTACATTTCTTTAATGGAATCTAAATACTTTCAAATGTATTTGCATTAGGTTCGAAAAATCCACTCAACAATTTCAGAATCAAACTTTACAAACTAATATCTCCTTTGCAACATACTTTTACAAACTATGGCTATAAATACACCCCTACAAACCCGAAGCAATAATGCTTGCGAACTATGCAGCAGCAATGATGAAAATTTACAGGCTTATGCTGTTCCTCCAAAAACGAATGATAGTAACGATAATATGGTAGTGTTGTGTAGTAATTGTTTCAGCAAAACTGCGGCATCAGATTATACAGACACCAATCATTGGCGTTGTCTAACTGGAAGTATTTGGAGTGAAACTCCAGCTGTTCAAGCCTTATCGTTTAAAATACTAAGTAAATTGAAAGCTGAGGATTGGGCTATGGAAACATTAGAATCTGTTTTTTTAGATGAATCTGTGCTAGAATGGGCAAATGCCGAAGATGAATTAGAAGCATCTAAGATTGTTCACAAAGATAGTTATGGTGTAGTTTTAGAAACTGGCGATACAGTTATTCTTACTCAAAACTTAAATGTTAAAGGAGCAAATTTTATAGCACCAAAAGGAACAACAGTTAGGAAAATAAGATTAGTTGCAGATAATGCAGAACAAATTGAAGGAAAGATAGAGGGAGACACTATTGTTATTCTAACAAAATATGTAAGAAAGTCTGTTTAATATTTTAATAACTTTTTTTATAATACTAACCATCAAAAGAGTATTATAGTAATAAAAAAGCGAGTTAAAACTCGCCTTTTTTATTACTATAAATTATCAAACTCGTATATATCATCTAGTTTTGTTTTAGCAGGAATCTCTACAATTGGTTTTATAATACCATCGTGCAAATCATACACCCAGCCATGCAAATCGGGTCTGTTATCATTCTTCCAAGCCCTTTGAACAATAGAGGTTTTAGCAAGGTTCATAATTTGTTCTTGGATATTAATTTCAATTAGTTTATTAACCCTTTTATCTTCATCGTGAATATCATTAAACTCATCTTTGTGTAATCGATATACATCTTTAATATTTCTTAACCACTTATCAATAATTCCCAAGCTTTTGTTAGATAATGCAGCTTTAACACCACCACAACCATAATGTCCACAAACAATAATATGCTTTACTTTAAGCACTTCAACAGCATATTGCAAAACGCTTAGCATATTCAAATCTGTGTTCACCACCATATTAGCAATGTTACGATGCACAAAAATTTCACCCGGTTGTGTACCTGTTAAACTATCAGCAGGAACACGACTGTCACTACAACCAATCCATAAAAAGTCTGGTGTTTGAATATCTACTAATCTGGTAAAATATTCTGGGTCATCTTCTAGTTTTTCTTGAGCCCAAGCTTTGTTTTCAAGCAACAATTTTTCGTATGGTTTCATAATATTCTATTTAATAAATAATGAGTGCATTGGTTTGTTGAGGCTTTTTTTCACTTCAACAGTAATGTTTTTTAAATGAGCGTGAATAATAAAATTGTTTATCTCTTCAATTACGTCTTTATCTATAAAATCTGCACGAGTTGCATCTATAATTACAAATGCATTTTCAGGTACTTTTTCTAGTTTCAGTTTAACTATTGGTTTATTTAAAAATGATACATCTTTTCTAAGTCTTACTAAATAATTATTATTATCGTGAACAACAAAAACACTGCTTCTAAAATTGCTTCTCACCATAAAAAACAACCCAACAATAATTCCTATACCAATACCAACTAATAAATCTGTACAAAGTATAGCAACAATGGTTGCAACAAATGGCACAAATTGATCCCAACCTTTTTTATAAAACTCTTTAAACAAAGATACTTTGGCAAGTTTATATCCTGTAAAAATAAGTATAGCTGCCAATGCACTTAATGGAATTTTATTTAAAATATTTGGAATAAAAATAACCGTAAGCATCAAAAAAACACCGTGCAAAATGGTACTTAATTTAGATGTTGCACCTGCATTTACGTTTGCTGAGCTTCTAACAATTACAGATGTTACAGGTAACCCTCCTGCTAAACCAGAAAACACATTACCTATACCTTGTGCTCGCAATTCTTTGTTAGTGGGTGTTACTCTTTTTAGTGAGTCTAGTTTATCAACAGCCTCAACACCTAGCAATGTTTCTAAACTTGCAACAATTGCTAAAGTAAATGCCGAAATCCAAACTTGTGGTTTTGATAAATATGAAAAACTTGGGTGTTGAAACGAGCTAAAAAGTTCATTCCTATTTGAAGGTAAATTCACTAAATGTTTTGCTTCTAAAATGTTTGAAGTATTGTAGGTTTTATATAGTTCGCTAATTAAAGTTCCAATAACTACTACAACCAATGCACCTGGTACTAATTGAAATATTTTTTTTGATTTAAAGTAAGATGTTTCCCACATTATCATAATTGCAATTCCAATAGCACCAATTAAAACCACTGCTGGTGTTAGGTTTTTAAATGCATAGAACAATGATGTAAATGTGTTTTTATGACCCACTTCAACAAATGTTTCATCGCCAACCGGGTCTGTATCTTCACCAATTAAATGTGGCATTTGTTTCAATATTAAAATCAATCCAATGGCGGCAAGCATTCCCTTAATAACAGAATTAGGGATATAATCACCAATAATTCCTGCATTAATATAGCCCATAACAATTTGAATCATTCCTGCTAAAACAACACTCATTAAAAATATTTCATAGGCTTGTGCATTGCCTCCAAGCTTAATAATAGCAGCACCAACAATAGCTGTTAAGCCTGCTGCTGGGCCGCTAACACTTAATTGAGATCCACTAAAAAAACCTACAACAATACCTCCAACAACACCTGCAATAATTCCTCCTAAAAGTGGAACTATATTAGCTTGCCCCTGTGGATTACTAGCTTGTGCAACTCCTAGACATAATGGCAAAGCCACCAAAAAAACAACGATAGACGCAGATATATCTCCTCCAATAGAGGTAATTTTATTCTTCATAATTATTAGTAAAATTTAATGAAAGAATACATACTTATTTAAAAACAAAAATAGTTATGATTCAAATGATTTTTCGATTCAAAAAAAAATCTAACAATTGGGAGGAGGCACTAAGATACTGTTGATATAATCATCAGGTATTGAAATATTAAGTATAGAGTAATTCTTTCTTTCAACAGAAATATTTGATGAGGAGCTTTTACTAAAAAAAGGAATTCGTAGATAAACTTCTTTATCTGTCTTCAATTTATCTTTTAGTTGCAAACTATCGTTGCAATCATCTTCGTCAGAATGTTCACACAGCTCGTAATCACATAAATAACTAACGTATTTTAGTGGAATAATTTGGGTGCTAAAGAATATAAATGAAATAAAAAAGACTACTACTTTCATTGCTGCGAAAATAGTAGTCTAATAAAAGAATATCTTATTAATTACGTAAAAGAAATGTTAAATGTTTAAGCCACCACAAGTGCTAATAACTTGCCCTGTGATATAACTACTCATTTCACTTGCTAAGAATAAAGTAACATCAGCAATTTCTTCAGCCTTACCAAATCTTCCTAAAGGAATTTTTTTAAGAAACTCTGTAGCTGCTTCTCCTTCTTTTAAATAATGTGTCATATCTGTTTCAACAAAACCTGGTGCAATAGCATTGCATCTAATATTTCTACTTCCCAATTCGTGTGCAACAGATTTTGTAAACCCTATTACACCAGCTTTACTTGCAGCATAACTACTTTGCCCAGCATTACCTCTAATCCCTATAATAGAACTCATATTTATGATACTTCCTTTTTTTGCCTTCATCATTGGGCGAATCACTTGCTTTGTCATATTAAAAACACTACTCAAGTTAATTCCAATAACATCTTCCCATTGTTCAGATGTCATTCTCAATAGCAAATTATCTTTACTAATACCAGCATTATTTACACATACATCTATAGCTCCAAAATCGGCTAATACTTCGTTCACAAAAGTTTCGCAAGCAGCAAAATCGCCTGCATTGCTTTTATATGCTTTGGCTTTTACACCTAAAATACTCAATTCGTTTTCCAAAGCTTTTGCTTTTTCTGCACTGCTATCACTAATGTATGTAAAAGCAATATTGCTACCATGTTCTGCAAGTTTTAATGCAACAGCAGCTCCAATTCCACGAGCAGCACCTGTTACAATTGATGTTTTACCTTCTAACAATTTCATAAAAAGATTTTTGCAAATAAAATACAATTCTTAAAGATGGAGAAAAAAAGAAAAAGCTATCTAGTAAATTTCAAGATAAGTAGCTGAACCGTTGCTAGCTTAATTCTTTATTAGGGACACCACTGAAAGCTCAACCAAACTAAATTTATTTTGTAAAACTAATATCCTAATAGTTTGGTTGACAACGAATCAAGTAACTTGTAGTTATAAAAGACCTTAAAAGTATAAATGCTATGGTTTTTTTATTGTAAACTAATTGTTTTCCATATACCATTTAATCGCTTGTTGATAAACACTCTTATCTTTTGGTATCTTCTTTTGCCATTTGTCTTTTTCAATGGGGTCATTTATAATTTGTCTTGCAAAAGCAACTGCATTGGTAAACTTTTTATTGTCCTTCTTTTGTTTTGTGCTGAGAACTACTTTGCTTCTGTCTGGATATTTAGAAACAATCAACTTTGAACCATATTGCTTTAATACTATTTGCTTGCCCAAGCTGCCTTTCAATCCTGCGATGAGAATATTTCCAATATTGATTGCCATATCATAATTTTAATAATGAAGATTATATTTACCGTTTATTTGCCGTTAATTTACCGTTTACTAGCCGTTACAAATATAACATATCTTCATTAATTCCCAGCTATTCTTGTAAAACGACGGTTACCATTCAAACTTTTATAGAGCAACATAAAAAAACGGTAATGATTTACTATGTATACTGATAAAATTCGAGTCATACGAGGTACGAAGCAATCTAATTTATACTTGAGATTGCTTCAGGCAAGAACCTTCGCAAAGGCGTTTTGCAGAATAATAGAATACATAAAACGACAGCATACATTCTAGATTACTACCAAAAAAACTTATCTAATTTTTTAGCTTTTACCAGCCTTTTAGCATTGCTTAAAACAGCACACCGCAGCCCAGTAAAAGATACCCATTTACCAGCTGCAGGACAAACTGCCTTGTATAAGTATAAAGCTATTTATGTTGAGAATGATGTTGAAGTTGGTGCAATGAGTGCCGAAATAAGCATTGCTGTTGCAGGAAGATAGTAGATTAGCTTTTAGTGGTTTTATTTAAAGTTGCCAACCTTTTAAAGGTTGGCAACTTTTTTTGTATAAACTTATTGAGATCGTTTGCAGCCAGTATCCAACCAAAATAGCGTACCCTTGTAACATACAGGCTCAAACCAAAAGAATAACGCTTATGAATCGTATTGAAAAATGGATTTTCAATATCAAAAAATATATTGTGCTATATAAAGATGGGTATTATATCATACCATATTTGTCGAATTCTCCCGAGGTAATGATTAACTCATTGAAAAGTATGCCATTTACAAAGCATAATGGCAATGAAAATGTCATACATACTGATAACATATTTTCTAAAGGAGCTCTGTATTACAGACAGCTTGCAGATGGTTTATGGATTATTATTACCGAGATAGAATTTCTGAAAGATGTTTGCACTAAAGCACTTTATGATGGAGAACCTACGGACTATTATTTTCTTTCGCACCTAAGTTTTAAAACCCAGATAGATTCAAACAACATTAATGCTGTAAAAGTGCCTACCACTGGGTGGACTTTGTATAAACCAGGTCACGAAGCAACAGCTTTTTACAACAAGGGAACAGATGGTATTTTTACCAATATTATTTTTACAAGAGCTTGGGCAGAAAAGAATATTCCTTTAGATGATTTATACGAAACAAATATTTTAAAAAAATATTTTGAATCGGAACAAACCCTTGTTATTTGGGAAGATATGGTACCCAATGCAACTGAAATAGTAGGTAATTTACTAGCAACACTAAAATCTAAAGAAGCAGAAAATGCCAATCATTTGCAGTTTACTATTAACTGCCTAGAACTTGTAAACGATTTTTTAAAAAGTGCTTCTACCAGGCATTTACATCAGATTGAAAATATTTTAAGCGACGCAGACAGAAGACACCTTGCCAAAGCAGAAAAAATCTTAACAGATGCCTTATATAAAACATTCCCAGGTATTGAAACAATTGCTAAAGAAGTTAATTTAAGCCCCACCAAGTTAAAGAACAGCTTTAAACTGGTTTATGGTAAGCCACTAAATCAATACTATCAAGAAAAACAAATGCTATTGGCATTACAATTACTAAAAAACAAAACTATTTCTGTAAAAGATGTTGCACAAACCTTTGGCTATGAAAATACCAGCAATTTTACAGTAGCATTTAAAAAATATCACCAAATGCTACCATCGGAAGTAGTGTAATCCTTCAACAAAATCAGTATGACAAACGGCTGTCGGCTCTTTGAAGCTTGCAAACCTAACAGAGCGGAAACATCATCCAAATACAGAGATTGCTTCGTTGTGCAAGAACCCAATCTCGCAATGACATTTCAAAACTGTTGGTGTGTTTTGCCGTCACTGCAAGGAACGAAGCAGTCTCATTGTAATCAGGCATAATCAAATACAAAGATTGCTTCGTTGGGCAAGAACCCAATCTCACAAAGACAAAAAAATCATCCACAAAAAGATTGCTTTGCTTCGTTCCTCGCAATTACAAAGACGAAAACAAATGTTGAAGGAACGTATTTGTAACTGGCAACGATGTCGTAGTGAATTTATTGCCCAATAACGTAAAATATGTCTTATCGCACTACAAGTATGTCTTATTGCACTACTAAATTGAAATTACTGCAACTAAGTTTGTAGATTCCGTGTTTTAAAATCCCCTGCTCTATATCAACCCAACAAAACAACAACAATGAGAAAAATTAAACAAACCCTCACCAGCATTTTTATAATATGCTTGGTAACATTTAGTGCATTAACTGCTAAAGCACAAACCAACACTGCTAGCCAATGGACTTGGATGAGTGGCGATAATACAATTAACCAATTGGGTATTTATGGCACCAAAGGAACGGCTGCTGCCAGCAATAAACCGGGATCAAGAGATGATGGTATTACCTGGACGGATGCTTCTGGCAATTTATGGTTGATGGGTGGACGTGGATATGATGCAAGCGGCTCTTTGGGTCTTTTGAATGATTTATGGAAATATAATATTAGTACCGGACAATGGACCTGGGTAAGTGGGGATAATATAACTGGCCAATTAGCAGTTTATGGCACTAAGGGTACGGCTTCTTCAAGTAATAAACCGGGTGCAAGAACAGGAAGTATTAGCTGGACAGATGCACCCGGTAATCTATGGCTTTTTGGAGGTGGAGGTTATGATGCAGCTGGCTATAGCTATTTAAATGATTTATGGAAATACAATATCAGTACTGGACAATGGACCTGGGTAAGTGGCGATAACATAGGCTATCAAGCCAGTGTTTATGGTACTAAGGGTACAGCTGCTGCGGGCAATAAACCTGGATCAAGAACATCTTGTGTAAGCTGGACAGATGCGTCAGGTAATCTATGGCTTTTTGGAGGATTTAATTATTTTTCTACTACCAATACTACAGAATGGTATAATGATTTATGGAAGTATAATACCAGTTCGGGGCAATGGACCTGGGTAAGTGGGGATAATATAGCTGGTCAATTTGGAGTTTATGGAACTAAGGGTACAACAGCTGCTAGCAATAAACCTGGTGCGAGATATTGGGGTATTAGCTGGGCAGATGCATCCGGTAATCTTTGGCTTTTTGGAGGATATGGAAATGTTGTAAGTGGAACCGGTAGTATATTGAATGATTTATGGAAGTATAATATTACTTCAGGGCAATGGACCTGGGTAAGTGGAGATAATACTACTCAACAAAGCGGTGTTTATGGTACAAAAGGTACGGCTGCTGCTGCCAATAAACCGGGTGCAAGATATGAGAATAATACCGGCTGGACAGATGCATTGGGCAATTTATGGCTTTTTGGGGGAGTTGGACGCGACGGCACAACTAGTAGCGGAAATTTAAGTGATGTATGGAAATATAATATCAGCACCGGATTGTGGACTTGGGTAAACGGAGAAAATATTATTGAACAAACAGCAGTTTTTGGAATAAAAGGCATTTCTGACGCTAGCAATAAACCAGGGAAAAGAGCATCAAGTTTTACTTGGGTAGACGCATCAGGAAACCTATGGCTTTTTGGGGGATCAAGATATGTTAACAGTAGTTCTGTATATTTAAATGATTTATGGAGGCTAAGTTGTGCAACAACATCAACTACTACACAAACAGCCTGCAACAGTTATGTATGGAATGGGGTTACATACAGCATCAGCGGCACTTACACGAAAACTTTTACAGGTGGCAGTGCAGGGGGCTGCGATAGCGTGGCAACATTAAACTTAACCGTTAATAGTCCTACTACCTCTACCATTGCCCAAACACAATGTGGTGGCACATATACCTGGAATGGCGTTACCTATGCTGCAACTGGTATATATACTAAAACGTTTACAGGAGGCAATAGTAAAGGCTGCGATAGTATAGCTTCATTAAATTTAACCATATCCCCAACCAGTGCTATTGCCATTTCAGGTGCATCAAGTGGCTGTATTGGATCAACTACAACATTAACAACACCCTCTTTGCCTACAGGTGGCACTATTGCCAGCTCTGGTATATATCGAATTCATACATTTAATTCATCAGGCAGTTTTGTTGTACCAACTGGCTTCTCTGGTACTGTAGAAGTATTGGTAGTGGCTGGCGGCGGCGGCGGCGGTAGTAACGGTGGTGGTGGTGGTGGTGCAGGTGGTGTTATCTATAAATCGAGCAACATAATTAGTACTGGCACTTATACTGTTACA
>JANYEB010000067.1 GCA_025363355.1 Chitinophagaceae bacterium
AAAAATATCCTTATAAAAACATCTGGCTTTCGTTAACAGTTAAAGATCCTGATACCACAAGCATTATTAAAAGAGAATTTACTTTAGCTGACAACAATAAATGGCTTGGCAGTTCTATTGATGATATTACAGATCATCGTATTATTTTTAACCCTCAACCCATTAAATTAAAAAAAGGAAGTTACAGTTTTACATTAAAACAAATAATGCGTGATGACCCATTACCAAACATTCTTAGTGCTGGAATCAGGGTTCAAAAAGTAGGGCAATAATGAACTTCTTTCAAAAAAATAAACTACTACTTGTAACCATTGCATATTGGTTTTTGCTGTTGTATATCGTTGCAGCATTGTTGTGGTGGTTTATTGCATTGAACAATCAAAACATTGCTATTACTAATATCAGACTGGCAGAGATTAATAAAGATGATGTAAGTTATACTCAAAAAATAGATAAAATTCTCTCTATTCAAAAAAGAAAAACAGCACAATATATTGGCGAAGGTTTTTCATTTTTAGCAGTCATTTTACTTGGGGCGGTTTTTATTTATCGTGCTACCAGAAAGCAAATAAAATTTGGTGAGCAACAGCAAAATTTTATGATGGCAATTACACACGAATTAAAAACGCCTATTGCTATTACACAGCTTAATCTGGAAACAATTCAAAAAAGAAAATTAGATGCTGATAAGCAAGATAAAATCATTAGTAATTCATTGTTAGAAATTAGCAGATTAAATACTTTATGCAATAACATTTTATGGTCTGCACAGCTTGATGCAGGTGCTTATCATTCCAAAAAAGAAGAAATAAATTTAAGTGATATTATTGCTGGCTGTGTTGAAGATTTTGAAAAAAGAATAGGTAATCAAAAAATACAATCGGCTATTGAAGAGGGAATTTATATCAATGGTGATATTTTAATGATGCAAATACTTGCTAATAATTTAATTGAAAATGCCATCAAATATTCTTCAAAGGAAAAGCCTGTAAACATTGAATTAAAAACCATCTCGAACAAAATATTATTCTCTGTTAAAGATGAGGGCATTGGCATTGCTGATGAAGAAAAGAAAAAAGTATTTGATAAATTTTATAGAAGTGGCAGCGAAAAAACCAGAAAAACAAAAGGCACTGGCTTAGGATTGTACTTATGCAAAAAGATTGTAAAAAAACACAATGGAGACATTGCAATTAGCGATAATCATCCAAATGGAACTATTTTTACGATTACATTACTACCATCACATAATTAAAAACTAATAATGAGTTTTAAAGCAAGTATTCTTTTAGTTGAGGACGAGGAAAATCTTCACGAGACCATCAAACTTAATTTTGAATTAGAAGGATACGAAGTAACATCTGCGTTTGATGGCAGCCAGGCTTTGCAAGCTATTGCAAACGAATATTTCGATTTAATTGTTTTAGATATTATGCTGCCTGAGATTGATGGTATTAGTGTTACAGAAAATGTGAGACTTAATAATTTAGAAACCCCCATACTTATTTTAAGTGCTAAAAATGCCAGTGCTGATAGAATTTTAGGATTAAAAAAAGGTGCTGATGATTATTTAACCAAACCTTTTAATTTAGAAGAGTTGCTGCTTAGGGTTGATAAGCTGATTGAAAAAAACAAACGCATTTTAACCAAAACCCAAATTGCAGATACTTACCATTTTAATAATAACTCTATAGATTTTAAGGCACAAGTAGCCACCAATTTTAATAACCAAACTATTGATTTAAGCAAGAAAGAAGTAATGCTTTTAAAGCTGCTGATTGAAAACAAAGGCGAGGTTGTAAACAGAGAAAAAATATTGCAAATGGTTTGGGGTTATAATGTTTATCCAACCACAAGAACTATTGACAATTTTATTTTAAACTTTAGAAAATACTTTGAACAGGATTCTAAGGAACCTAAACATTTTCACTCTGCAAGGGGTGTTGGGTATAAGTTTACAGATTAGTTGTTTTGCAAAAGAGGCTGTCTCAAAATTTGAGACAGCCTCTTTCTATATATTTCTGTTTTAACTATCTATTCATACTAGCCAAAAACTCTTCATTATCTTTTGTGCCACGCATACGTTTTTGCAGTTCATTCATTGCTTCATCTGTGTTCATATCATTTAAAAATAAACGAAGAATGTTCATACGTGAAAGCACTTCTTTATCTAATAGCAAATCGTCTCTACGTGTAGATGAGCCAACCAAATCAATGGCAGGATAAATACGTTTGTTAGCTAATCTTCTATCTAGCAATAACTCCATATTACCAGTTCCTTTGAACTCTTCAAAAATAACTTCATCCATTTTGCTACCAGTTTCAATAAGGGCTGTAGCCAATATTGTTAAACTGCCACCAAATTCTATTTTACGTGCAGCCCCAAAAAATTGTTTTGGTTTTTGCATTGCATTAGCCTCAACACCACCACTTAAAACCTTGCCACTGCTTGGTGCAACTGTATTGTATGCACGAGCCAAACGAGTAATGCTATCTAAAAGAATCACCACATCGTGTCCACACTCCACCAAACGTTTTGCTTTTTGCAAAGCAATGGTGCTAACTTTTACGTGTTTTTCTGCTGGTTCGTCAAATGTGCTTGCCAAAACTTCGGCACGAACACTACGTTCCATATCTGTAACTTCCTCTGGTCTTTCATCAATTAAAACAACCATTAAATAACACTCTGGATGGTTTGCTGCAATTGCATTGGCAACTTCTTTCAACAACATTGTTTTACCCACTTTTGGTTGGGCTACAATTAATCCACGTTGTCCTTTACCAATTGGTGTAAACAAATCCATTATACGAGTGCTATAATTTGTTGGACTTGTAAATAAATTTAATTTCTCGAACGGAAATAATGGTGTTAAATAATCGAAAGGAACTCTGTCTCTAACATCATCTGGCTTTTTTCCATTGATATAATCAACCTTTAATAAAGCAAAATATTTTTCTCCTTCTTTTGGTGGACGTACAGAACCATTAACTGTATCTCCAGTTTTTAGTCCAAATAATTTTATTTGAGATGGTGATACATAAATATCATCGGGAGAACTTAAATAATTGTAATCGGATGAACGTAAAAAACCATATCCATCAGGCATCATTTCTAAAACACCTTCGCTGGTGATGATTCCTTCAAACTCAATATTGAAAGATTGTTGACGTTGATTTGGTCTTGGTTGATATGCTGGTGCAGGTGCAGCAGTTTGTTCTGGCTCTTGTTGCTCTTCTGTTGCAGCTAATAGGGCTGATGCCAAATTATTAATTAAATTATCATCAATAGTTGAGTCGTTTTTATTTACGTCATCAATTTTTGATTCTGTATGAACCGTTTCTTTTTTTGTAATTGTAATTTCTTCTTTTGGCTTTCTTCTGCGTTTGTTATCAATTAATTTTTCGTCAACCTTTTCATCACTCATCACTTCTGCTTCTTCAGTAACATTTGCAGTAGATGTTTTTACAGTTACTACTTTTTTTGTTCTAGGTTTTTTTATTGCAGCATCTTTAGTTTCAGAAGAGTTTACTGCTTGTTTATCAAGAATTTTATAAATTAAATCTTGCTTTTGAAGACTTTTAGAATCAGGAATATTCAATTGCTCTGCCAAATCAAATAACTCAGGCATAAGCATATCGTTTAATTGAAGAATATCGTACATAAATTGTTTTGTGTATAAAGAGGATGTTTCGTCGGTAAAAATTAAAACTAAAAATTTGGGATAAAATAGCTCGGGAATTGTGAAACTGGTTTGTCTGTAGTAAAAAATTTCAGGACAAATAGTTTATTTGCGTTGCAATATTAAAGTAGTTTTTGATATAATAATATTTTTTTTACGAGCCTTATACGTAATAGAAGTAATTTAATGACCAAAAAACCGCCTCAAACCCTTACTTTCGCCGCCGAAATTTGGTTAATTGGTTTATATGTCGATTAGTTACTTGGTGAAATACCTTTATTACAATCTTCTATTTTACCAAATACTAATTAATCAATAAACGGTTAAACTTATAAATAAGCACAAAATGAACATTCGCAACATTGCAATCATTGCACACGTTGACCACGGTAAAACTACTTTAGTGGACAAAATTCTTCACACTACAAAAGTGTTTAGAGACAACCAAGAAACTGGTGATTTGATTATGGATAGCAACGATCTTGAAAGAGAAAGAGGTATCACCATCTTCTCTAAAAACGCTGCTGTTACTTACAAAGATATAAAAATTAATGTAATTGATACACCTGGTCACGCCGATTTTGGTGGTGAAGTTGAGCGTGTATTGAAAATGGCTGATGGTGTTATTTTATTAGTAGATGCTTTTGAAGGACCAATGCCACAAACTCGTTTTGTGTTGCAAAAAGCATTACAATTAAATTTGAAGCCAATTGTTGTAATTAATAAAGTTGATAAACCAAACTGTCGTCCTGATGAAGTTCATGATGCAGTTTTTGAATTATTCTTTAACCTTGATGCAACTGAGGAACAACTTGATTTCCCTACTTTTTATGGTAGCGGAAAAAATGGTTGGTTCAACAAAGAAAATGTTCAATGTGAAGATATCACTCCTTTAATGGATGGCATTATTCAATATGTTCCATTACCGAAAGTTAATGATGGCACTTTGCAAATGCAAATTACTTCTTTAGATTACTCTTCTTTCTTAGGAAGAATTGCCATTGGAAAAGTAACTCGTGGTTCTATTAAAGAGGGTCAATCAATTGCCTTAATGCAAGCTGATGGCACCGTTAAAAAGACGAAAGTAAGAGAATTATATGTTTTTGAAGGAATGGGCAAACGTAAAGTTACAGAGGTGTTAACTGGTGATTTATGTGCTGTTGTTGGCTTAGAAGATTTTGGAATTGGTGATACTATTTCTGATGTTGAAAATCAAGAAGCATTACCAATTATTAGTGTTGATGAGCCTACAATGAGTATGACTTTCAGCATTAATAACTCTCCTTTCTTTGGTAAGGATGGCAAGTTTGTTACATCTCGTCACTTACGTGATAGGTTGATGAAAGAAACCGAAAAGAATTTGGCTTTAAGAGTTGAAGATACTGATAGTGCAGATAGTTTTAATGTATTTGGTAGAGGTATCCTTCACTTGGGTGTATTGGTTGAAACAATGCGTAGAGAAGGTTATGAATTAACTGTTGGTAACCCACAAGTATTGGTAAAACAAATTGATGGTAAAAAACACGAGCCTTATGAGGTTTTAGTAGTTGATGTACCTGCTGAATTTAGTGGAAAAGTTATTGACTTAGTAACACAACGTAAAGGTGAGATGTTGGTAATGGAAAGCAAAGGTGAAATGCAACATTTAGAATTTGATATTCCTTCAAGAGGTTTGATAGGCTTGCGTTCTCAAATGCTTACTGGTACTGCAGGAGAAGCTGTTATGGCACATCGTTTTGCAGAATACAAACCTTGGAAAGGGCCAATTCCTGGAAGAAGTAATGGTGTATTGATTGCTAAATTTGGTGGTGTTACAACTGCTTATTCAATTGATAAATTACAAGATAGAGGTACTTTCTTTATTGACCCTAGAGATGAGGTTTATGCTGGTCAAATTATTGCAGAACATATTAAGCCAGGAGATTTAAATGTGAATGCAGTTGAGGAAAAGAAACTAACCAATCACCGTGCTAGTGGTAGTGATGATAGTGTTAGAATTACTCCTAAAACTCAGTTAACACTAGAAGAATGTATGGAATATATTCAACAAGATGAGTGTATTGAGGTAACACCAAAAAACATTCGTATGCGTAAAACATTCTTAAACGAAGACGATAGAAAAAAAGCTGGCAAGCAAATGGAATCTGCTGCTGTTGGATAGTCTTTAAATACTTTTTTTACAGCCACAGACTCACAGATTTTTTATCTGTTAATCTGTGGCTTTCTTTTTTATTTTACCAATCCAAATCTGTCTATACATTTGGCAAGATTTTATCAATAAATACTTCTTAAACGATGAAATATTTTTATAGCTCATTAATTATGTCTGCAATTCTTTTTAGCTGTTCAAACAAAGATCAACAAGCAAACAAACTTGATAAAAAAGGGTATAAAGAACAAAAAGAAAATTTGCTAGAAAAAGAGAGAAAATCTCCAAAAGAATTTTTAACAATTACAGGTACAGATAAAAGAAATTTTTGGGGGCAAACAGTTTACAGAGGTGTGATACACAATGATGCTACTGTTTGTAGTTACAAAAGTATTCGTGTTAAGTTACTATACTATAAAACAGATGGTACTTTAGTAACAAATCACGAAGAACAATTTGATGAGTCTGTAAAGCCTGGTGATGATATTGAGTTTAAAGCAAAATACAAAACACCAAGAGGTACAGATAGTGTTACAGCAAGCATAATGACTGCTGTTGCTGATAAGTAGTTTTGTATATAAAGTGTTTCTAGTTTTTACTTCTGCCTTAAAATACTGGCCCCGTAGTTCAATGGATAGAATAGAAGTTTCCTAAACTTTAGATCCAAGTTCGATTCTTGGCGAGGCTACTAAACAGGAATCATTCATATTTTTTTGGATGATTCCTGTTTTTATTTACAAACCTTACTAATACGGAACAATATGAGTGTCATTAAAATACCTTTAATCACATCATTTCTACTATTTTTGACAACTTTTAGAATGAAATGCTGACATAGTGGCTAATAAACATTTTTAGCATTTTATTTGAGTTAAAGCCGTTTCACACAAAGCACACAACGAAGATTAAGCAACAAAGAATTATAATTTACATTCTTTGCTCCTTTACTTCTTTGCGTGAAAAATAATATATATGTTAAAATTTTTTAGTAAGTTATTAGGTGGTAATAAAAGCGAAAAAGATGTAGCTAAAATTAAACCCATCGTAGAAAAAGTAAAC
>JANYEB010000092.1 GCA_025363355.1 Chitinophagaceae bacterium
TGTGTTTAGTTTATAAAACCTTGAGTTACTAGAAAAGATTATCATACTATCGTTATAAGTAATTGCGTTTTTTGCATAAATATGTCCCAATTTTTCAGAAGTAATTTGTTTGGTATAATTAATGAATATACCAGATTCAGAAAAGCTAAAAACTTTCTTTTGTGATACAATTATTTTGCGTTGTCGTAAAAGAATTTCTCCATTTTTAAGAGAGGTATGAATGATGAATTTTCCACCATCGGTTTCTATAATTTCTCCATTATAATTCCCTGCCAGCAATACGCCATTTTGTTTGCAGGCAATGCTTAAGAAATTTTTGTTTTTAAAGTCGTCTGGAAGAGTAATTTTATTTATGCTATTTTGCCTATATAGAATAAGCCCTTTGTCAATAGTACATACCCAAATGTTTCCTTTGCCATCGTTATACATAGAATTAGGAGTGTAGTTTCCATTCATTACAAGCTGTTGCTGCAAAGTGTTTTTATTGTATTCATAAATCTTTCCGGTTTTGGAGTAAAAATTTAACGAAGATTGGGTAATATCAAATCCATTATAATTGGATGGAATAGTTAGACTATCTACTTTAACATTACTGAAATTGTTTTTTAAATTAGCATAGATAAAACACTTTTTATCGAATGGATGAAATAGATAAAATTTATCCTCGTTAATAGCAGGAATAATTACAGGAGTTTTAATTATGGATAGTTTGCCTAATTGAATACTATCAATAGTTTTGTTTTCTTTTATTGCAATAATTTTCGAAACATATTTTTTTAGTATAGGATCAACGCAGTGTAAGGCCCATTCAAACTGTGTATTATTTTTATTTTCGTTAATTAAAAAAATGTACTCTTTTTTATAAGTTGTAAATTCCTTTACTTTTTTATCTTTTGCAATAAAAGAACCATATTCACTATAAAACATTACGCCACCATTTTGCAATGGATAGCCATACACCATTTGTGTGCCTTTTATTTTTTGTAAACTGCTATCTTCAGTTGCATTAATAAATCGATTTTTAACTTCATCAAAATATGCAGGGTGTTGTTTAAAGCAATTTACCCAAATAGTACCGTTATTTTCTTTTAAAACAGATATTACTTCATTATCTGGCAACCCTTGCTGTGTAGTAAATATCTGAAAATATTTACCATCAAACCTTGCAATGCCAGCATCGGTGGCTACCCATAAAAAGCCTTTATTGTCTTCTACACATTTATAAATATAATTACTGGGTAATCCATCATTTGTTGTAAATGTTCTAGCAACTGAATAGTTGTTTTGTGCAATTAATGCAAGAGGTAGATACAATAAAATAAATATGCCCAAACGTAGCATTTGCAGTTAGATTATTTTAATAAAATCGGTTAAAGATAAGCCTTTCAATAACTAATTTTAACTCTAAAACTTTGTGTAGTTAAAGTAAAACCTTTCATTCAGATTATATTTTAATAATTTCATCCAAGAACATTATTTTTATACCCTAACTACACATTATGAGTTTTACAACTGCATCGTCATTAACAAGAAAACCATTTGTACAAAACAGATTGCTGCAAGTTTGTGGTATTGTATTTTTAATATTTTGGATAGGAACTTTTATTAATACACCCAATAGAACCAATTGGTTTACAGAAAATACTTTGGTTGCAATTTTTCTGCTGTCATTGGGCTTTAGCTATAAGAAATTTAAGTTCAGTGATTTTAGCTATTTGCTAATGACAATTTATTTGCTACTACATATTTATGGTGCAGAATACACCTACGCTGAAAATCCTTTTGGCTATTGGCTAAAAGACATTTTGCATTTGCATAGAAATCACTACGACAGAATTGTACACTGTAGTTTTGGATTATTACTTGCATATCCAATGAGGGATTATTTTAAGAATCATTTTCAATGGCCAAACTGGGTTTGCTGGGTATTGCCTTGCGAAATCACCCTATCATTCAGTGCAATGTATGAGCTAATAGAATGGTTGGTAGCAGACATCTTTTTCCCAGCTGAAGGAGACGCTTATCTAGGCTCTCAAGGCGATATTTGGGATGCACAAAAAGATATGGGAATTGCATTTATAGGTTCTGTTACCGCTATGATATTTTTTAGTACTATCAAAAGAATCCATCAATCATCTAAGAAATAAGATTAGACTTTTTAGCAAAAAAAATCTCTAATAATATTATTTATTGCAACCGTAATATTATCAAACAATAATAGACATACTATTCAATAAAAATCAAAATAACTGTATATGAAACGAAACGTTTCAAAATTTCTTGGCATTGCTTTGTTGCTATTATCTTTTACATCTTGCAGTGACGATAAAGATGATATTACCAATGAAATTAATAAGGCAGGAAGTATAGAAAGTTCAGTAACTGTTGAGCATTTGTCAGACTCTACTGATGTGCTAATTACAAAACATATAATCTGGTCAAAGTTCAATTTGAATAAAGAAGTGTATTACAGAGATACTATTCCTGCTTTAGGTTATACAGAGACTCAAGCAGAAAATAGTGATGGCGACACCAAAAACGTTAGGGTGAAAAAAGATTATGAAGTATATATAACTGTTAAGTAAAATGAAGAAATCACGATATATAGAATTGGTATTAATTACAGCAGCATTGGCTAGTTGTAATAAACCCAATAAAGATTGGGAAGGAAGTGGTGGAAAGACTTATGTTAGAAGTGATAGCACAGCACCTTATAGTAGAACAAGACATTTAGGTAATGGGTTGCTTTGGTATTATGCATTTAGGCCTTATGGTAATTACAATAATGGCTCTTACCAACGTGCAGGATATTATTCAAACGCTATTCATGAAAGTAGCAATGTTGGTAGCAATAGTTTTAAATCTAATGTGGTTCGTGGTGGTTTTGGTAGTGGTGCTTACAGTGTTAGTAGTTAAAAAAATACAATGAAAAGAATTAATATACAGCCAAGAAATAACTGGCAAAAAGAAGTTGAAAAATTAGGCTTTGGTTTTCATACAACCAATGTTCCATATTGGAATGAATCGGCATATTACTCCTTTGATTTAGATGAAATATTGTTTATAGAAAGAGCAACTACAGAGTTATGGGATTTATGTTTAGGTGCTGTGCAGCACGTTATAGATAATAATCTTTACAACCAATTTTCTATTCCAGAAAATTTTATTCCACTCATTGAAAAAAGCTGGGCAGAAGATCATCCTGCTATATATGGCAGATTTGATTTTTGCTATAAAAATGGTCAATTGAAATTATTAGAATTTAATGCCGATACACCAACAAGTCTTTATGAAGCAGGTATTGTGCAATGGTTTTGGTTGCAAGATTTTGATAAAAGCAAAGACCAGTTTAATAGCGTTCACGAAAAAATGAT
This sequence comes from Chitinophagaceae bacterium, assembly GCA_025363355.1. Lineage (GTDB taxonomy): Bacteria > Bacteroidota > Bacteroidia > Chitinophagales > Chitinophagaceae > CAIVPM01. The sequence continues at coordinate 3,375 of JANYEB010000092.1, forward strand.
AGCTTATTGGAAGTATCTAAAAAATTATCTTCATCAAGGTAAATTGCATTTCACTTGTTTAAAAGAAACGCTTGAAGATTTAACGAACACTGAATATATAAGAGATTGTGCAATGCAAGCTGGACTTGATACTAAACTTGTTTATATAGATGATATTGGTTGGGATAATGATGCTAAGATATTTGTAGATATGGAAGATGAACCTATAAAAAATGTATTTAAATTATATCCTTGGGAATGGATGACAAAAGAGGCATTTGGAAATAATATTTTAGTTGATAACAATAGAACGCTTTGGATTGAGCCTGCTTGGAAAATGATTTTAAGTAATAAAGCAATACTTCCAATTCTTTGGGAATTATATCCTGTTTGCTCTTACTTGTTACCTGCTTATTTTGAACAAAATGGATTACAAGATTTTGTAAAAAAGCCAATCCTGTCAAGAGAAGGAGCAAACATCGAAATAGTAGAAGCTGGTATCTCGTCTTTAAAAACTGAAGGTGAATATGGTAAAGAGGGTTACGTTTATCAAGAGTTGTTTTCATTGCCAAATTATGACAATAATTATCCAGTAATTGGCAGTTGGGTAATTGGCCAAGAACCAGCAGGAATGGGCATTAGAGAATCTAACAGTTTGATTACAGATAATAAAAGCTGCTTTGTGCCGCATTTGATTTACTAAAAAACTATTTACTTTGTCAGCAAACAATTACAATGTCAAGTTCAATACTTATTATAGATGATGAGAGATCCATTAGAAATGTGTTAAGAGATATTTTAACCAATGAAGGATATGTTACTGAAGAGGCCTCAGATGGAGAGGAAGGCTTTAAAAAATTCTCGGAGAAAACATATTCATTAGTTATCTGCGATATTAAAATGCCTAAAATGGATGGCATAGAATTTTTGCAAAAAGCAACAGAACTTAATGCAGATATTCCTATTATTATTATCAGTGGTCACGGCAATATAGAAACTGCAGTAGAGGCAGTAAAAAAAGGAGCATTTGATTTTATTTCTAAACCACCAGATTTAAATCGCTTACTTATCACAATCAGAAATGCACTAGACAAAACTGTATTGGTTAAAGAAACTAAAAATCTGAAACGCAGAGTTAATAAAGTACAAGAGATTATTGGCGAAAGTGAGTCTATTCAAAAAATAAAAGCTACAATTGATAAAGTTGCACCTACAGATGCAAGGGTTTTGGTAACTGGCGAAAATGGCAGCGGCAAAGAACTTGTGGCTCGTTGGTTGCACGAAAAGAGCAATAGAAATACAGCACCAATTGTTGAAGTAAATTGTGCTGCTATTCCATCAGAGCTAATAGAAAGTGAATTATTTGGTCACGAAAAAGGAAGTTTCACATCCGCAATTAAACAACGTATTGGAAAGTTTGAACAAGCTAATGGAGGCACTTTGTTTTTAGACGAAATTGGTGATATGAGTTTAAGTGCTCAAGCAAAAGTTTTGCGTGCATTGCAAGAGGGAAAGATAACAAGGGTAGGGGGTGAGAAGGAAATTAGTGTTGATGTTAGAGTGATTGCAGCTACCAATAAAGATTTATTGCAAGAGGTAGGAGCTAAGAATTTTAGACTTGATTTATACCATCGTTTAAGTGTAATTCTTATTCACGTTCCATCTTTAAACAATAGAAAAGACGATATACCATTGTTAGTTGATAAATTTTTAGTTGATATTGCTAATGATTATGGGCAAGCTGTAAAACAAATTGATAAAAAAGCTGTAGCCGCATTGCAACAACACAACTGGACTGGAAATATTAGAGAGTTGAGAAATGTAATTGAACGCCTAGTAATTTTATCTGGCAAAACTATTACAGTTGCTGATGTAGAAAGTTTTGTTTAATTTTTAAAAAAAATAATAAAAAAATATTGCAAGTCTGATACATCAAACATCAATTCCCCTATTTTTGCAACCCAAACAAACGGAGGGTATAGCTCAGTAGGTTAGAGCGACAGTTTGTGGTTCTGTAGGTCGTGGGTTCGAGACCCATTACTCTCCCTTAAAAATTCCTCTTCAATTCGAAGAGGAATTTTTAGTTTGTACTAAATTGTAAATCAAAATCAACCAATCTTAAATGAACAAGTGGCTTTTTCTTATACCTTTAATTTCTGCATTTATTGGTTGGTTTACCAACTGGATAGCCATTAAAATGTTGTTTCATCCACGCTTGCCAAAAAAGATTTTGGGAATCACTTTTCACGGCATTTTTCCTAAACGCCAAAAACAATTTGCTGAACATTTAGGACGATTGGTTAGCAAAGAATTATTATCGTTTAAAGACATTGAAGAGAAGATTACGCACCCTGATAACATCAAAAAAGTAATGCCATTGGTTGATGAACATATTGATAGTTTTTTACGTAATAAACTTGCTACTACAATGCCAATGCTTAGTATGTTTATTGGTGATAAAACAATTGCTCAGTTAAAAGAAGTTTTTATGGCAGAGTTGGAAGAATTGTTTCCTCAGTTAATGAAAAACTATATGAATAGTTTGCAATCGGAGCTTGATTTAGAGAAAATAGTAATTGATAAAGTAGCGGGGTTTTCTTCTGATAAATTAGAAGAAGTGCTTAATAATATTATGAGCCAGGAATTTAGGTTTGTAGAAATTATTGGTGCTGTACTTGGCCTCATTATTGGGTTGTTGCAAGTGTTAATTACTTTATTGCAATAGATATACGTTAGGAAATAATTTTTACATTTTGGGTTAAATAAATTTAATATGAAATACTCTCAACAAATTGGTATAGCAGCAGCATTATTTGTAATAATCTCTTGTTTTATGCCTTGGATTGAAGTGCCTGGAACTCATAAGGTGCTTAATGGTTTAAATGGGATGGTAAATAGTAATATAACTTTCGGCACACAAATTAAGGTACACGCTTTTTTTTGTGTCTTATCCTTACCTTTATTCTTGATAAATAAAGTGTGGGCTAAGTTATTTAATATTTTTTTTTGTTTCGTAAACTTAGGTTGGGCTCTAAAAAATATTATACTTTTTAATTCTTGTCGCAGCGGAGAATGTCCAGTTGTAAGATATGGTCTTTATGTTCTCATAACCTCTTCTGTAATTATGATGTTAATGTCACTACTACCTAAATTAGAAGTTAAACCAAAAAAATAGTTATGAAAAAAATATCATTCATCATTTTAGCGTTGTTGTTTTTTGCAAATGCAAATGCCCAGTTTAGTGTAAGATTGGTTGTAAATGATGTTGCCACTAAAAATGCTGATGATATTTATGTGGCAGGCAATTTTAACAACTGGAATCCACGAGACGAAAGTTACAAATTGAAACCATTTGGTGGAGGAAGAAAAGGTGTTGTAGTAAAAGATTTACCAGCCGGTAATTATGCTTTTAAATTTACTCGTGGAAGCTTTGATAGAGTAGAATGCCAATCCGATGGGAGAGATATTGAAGATAGAGTGATTGATATTGAAGCTGATGCTATTGTTGAATGCAGTATTAAAGGTTGGAAAGATAATTATCCAGATAAACCAAAACCTTACACAGCAACCCCACAGGTTAAAATTATAGATACGGCTTTCGCTATTCCTCAATTAAACAGAAAAAGAAGAATTTGGGTGTATTTACCTAAAGGGTATGCATCATCTAATAAAACATATCCTGTTTTGTATATGCAGGATGGACAAAATTTATTTAACGAACAAACCGCATCTTTTGGAGAATGGGGTGTTGACGAAGTCTTGGATAGTATGCAAAAAGCAACAGGCAAGGAATGTATTGTTGTTGGTATTGACCACGGTGGAAAATATAGATTAAGTGAATATGCACCTTATAATTTCGAAAGTAATAAGGTTAAAATTATGGCTGAAGGAAAGCAATATGTTGATTTTTTAGCCTATACTTTAAAG
>JANYEB010000096.1 GCA_025363355.1 Chitinophagaceae bacterium
ATTCTTATGTATACCTGTGGCTCTTTTAAACGAGGCTAATGAATACGTTGACATATATGACCAAAACATAATCAAATGATTTGATTATAAAACGAATAAAACCTGTTTTTTGTATGTTAAATCAATTGTCGAAGAGGTCTAATCAAACGATTCTTCATCCAAATCAACAAATCTGCTTACACGCTGCAAATATTTTTGTGTTCTAAAATTAATTATTTAACCACAAAAAAGAGAAAAATGAAAAAAAATTTTTTAGTAATTGTAGCCGTTATACTGTTTACTACAACTGCATTTGCAGACGAAAACAATGTAAGCTTTAGTATCATTAACAATTTTAAAACCAATTTTACTAGTGCAAAAAATGTAAATTGGAAACTAGCAAATGAGTATGTTAAAGCAAGTTTTGAAATTAACGGAATAAATAAAGTAGCTATTTATAATTATGAGGGAGAGCTAATTGCAACTAGCAACAAGTTTGAGTTTAATAATTTGCCACAGAATGCAATTGAATCAATAGCTAAAAAATATCCCTTCCCTCCATACAAACTAAAAGACTGTATTGAATTGGTAGATGCTGATAATGAGAAGAATTATTTTGCATCTTTTGAAACAGCAAAAGAAACTGTTGTATTGAAGATTTCACTAGCAGGTAAAGTGAGTATATTCAGTAAGAAGAAAAACTAAACATAAGAACAAATAAAAAACCCTTGAATAATTTTATTCAAGGGTTTTTTTATAATGATAAATTGAAATTACATAATATCCATTCCTTTTGCAAAATGTGTGCAAACGCCTGGTAATGCTAACCAAAACCATTGTCTGACATCTGGTGTTGCTAACAAGAAAACTAATAAAGCTGTCCAAATGGTAAAATAAACCCAATACTTACCTGTTGATTTTTTTGCTTCCATAACTGTGTTTTGTGCTGCAAATATATAAGCGAAAAATGAATGATGATTGTTTTGATAATAAAAATATCTCAAAATAAAAAAGAGGTTTCAGTAACGAAACCTCTTTTTTATTTTATGTAGCGAGGAGCAGACTTGAACTGCCGACCTTCGGGTTATGAATCCGATGCTCTAACCAGCTGAGCTACCTCGCCATTTAGGGCTGCAAATATAGTAGCTTGGTTAGAAAAACCTAAATTAATATGATAGTAATTTAGTAATTCTTGCTTTAACTTTTTCAACCGTAGGTAACATTGCTCTCTCTAATGCAAGGCTAATAGGCACTGCAGGCAAATCCATTGCACCAATTACCTCAACTTTTGCATCTAAGAAATGATAGCAGGCATTAGAAATTCTAAGCGATAAAGACTCTGCAAATGAGTTGCTTTGTTGCTCTTCACTTAACACAATAACTTTTCCATGCTTTTTAACTTGTTCAAAAACTAATTCTTCATCTAAAGGATATAGTGAACGCAAATCAACCACCTCAACATTGCCATTAAATTGTTTTGCTGCATTTCTTGCCATATGCACACCCATACCATAAGTAACAATACAAACAGTATCTCCTTCTTTCACTTTATCAGCATCTGCTTGCAAAGCAACTGCTGCTTTACCCAAAGGCAAAACATAATCGCTGCTTGGTTCAATTGTTTTTGCTGCATCTGTTCCTTCAACCTTGCTCCAGTATAATCCTTTATGTTCAAGCATTATAACAGGATTGGGGTCAAGAAAAGCAGCTTTCATTAAGCCTTTCATATCAGCAGCATTTGAAGGATACACCACCTTAATTCCTTTAATACTAAGTAAAGTACTTTCTATACTACCACTATGATAAGGGCCACCACCATCGTAAGGTCCAACTGGCACACGAAGCACCATTTGAATTGGAAACTTACCATTGGTTAAATAGTTTGAACGTGATATTTCGTTTACCAATTGGTTAATAGCTGGATAAATATAATCGCCAAACTGAACCTCGACAATTGGTTTAATACCGACAGCAGACAAACCAGCTGTAGAACCCACTATATACGCTTCTTGAATAGCTGTGTTAAATACACGGTTGTCGCCAAATTTTTCTGCAAGTGTTGCAGCTTCACGAAACACACCCCCTAAACGTTTACCCACATCCTGACCATAAAAAATACTTTCAGGATATTCTCTCATTATCTCTTCAATGGCGTGCAAAGCAGCATCAACCATCAATACTTTTTCTCCATTCCAAGGTTCTCTAATGCCTACTTCATGTGTTACTGGTGTTGGTGCATAAATATGATCTGAAATACTTTCTACATCTGGGTCAGAAGCTAGTTGTGCATTTGCAAATGCTTCAGTAATTTCTCTATCAACCTGTGCTTCAATTTCATTCATTTCAAACTCGTTAACACCCGAGCCTGTAAGTAATAATCTTAATTTTGGTAATGGATCGTATAAGCCGTGGCGTAATAAATCTTCTCTGGTTCTATAAAACTCTTTTCTAACACCACTGGTATGATGCCCTAGCAATGGCACTTTTGCATGAACCAAAACAGGCATTCTTTCTGTTCTAACATATTCAATAGCCATTTCCATTGTTTCGTAGCTTCTTAAAAAATCGCTACCATCGCACTGAAAACGTTTCATTCCTTTAAAACCTTCCGCATATTCAAATGCATTCATTGCTCTAAATTCATCGGCACTGGCACTAATGCTCCATTGGTTATCTTGCACTAAATAAATAATTGGCAAACGTTTTAACACAGCAAATTGCCAAGCTTCACTCACTTCACCTTCAGTTACAGCTCCATCGCCCATAGAACACACAACAATTGGGTTTTCGCCCTCATGTCCTTTATTTAAAACTTTCAAATTGTTTAATTCAATATACCTTAAACCCTGGGCAATACCTGTTGTAGGTATCGCTTGCATACCTGTTGCACTGCTTTGGTGTATGATACCAGGATGACCATTGCCTGCATTACTAGCATGACAATAATATGAACGACCACCACTAAATGGATCATCTTTTTTACCAAGCAATTGTAGCATTAATTGATAAGGTTCAAACCCCATTGCCATCATCATTGCATCGTCACGATAATATGGGCTAACCCAATCGTGTGGATGAAGTTGAAGACCTGTAGCTATTTGAATGGCTTCGTGTCCACGAGATGATGAGTGAACATAATTGCATATCTGCCTATTGGTGTCATAGGTTTCGCTCATAGCCTTTGAGGCTACCATAAGCTTGTACGCTTTTAGTAAGGTATCACGATTTAGCATATACGGACTATTATAGGTTACTGAATGAATAACGCTTTTTGGTAGACTTTATTTTAAGCTGTGTTAAAGTTTTTTATTAACAATGGTTGTAAACACTTTGCAAACTATTTTGGGCTTGATATTTTTATAAAAGCAGTTGGGGATATTGTAAAAACAAATAGCCCGAAGTTTTAAAACTTCAGGCTATTTGTTGGTAAGAAGATTATCAAAAGACTCTTGGCAATTTTCGATTTCATCTTCGTCAATGTTGCGTGTTCTTGACTAACATTTATTTTATAAAACGTTGTTGGTGGTCTATACCATATCAACTATTGCTTAGGCTTGTTAAAATTTATTAAGAGATACAAAAAATATGTATGCGTTTAGTATCATATAAAATAATGCTGGTATAGTAACCCAAAAAGAGTCTCTAACTTTTATTCGAATTGCAGCACCCAAAAACATTAAAGTGGCTAAACCTCCAGCTGAAATTAATAGAATAAGATGAAGTTTCAAACCTACCAACAATCCTAATGCTCCCAATATTTCTAAAATTGCAGTTAGTGTTCCTGATTTTGAAAATCCCAATCGTTCGAACTCATTTTTCATTTTAGTTGACGTGAAGTATGAAATTCCATAACCAATAAACGAAAAACTTGATATTAAAATAAGGGCAGTAAGTAAATCCATTAATTAAATAATTTTAATGACACCGTAGCGATAAAAAGGCAGAGGATTAGCAATAATAATGAAGGAATATGCTTTTGCCAAGAATTGCCTATTTTGAAATGAAAATATTGTGCGGTAATCATAAGAAAAGCCATCATTAAAGCGGGTATTAGTACTAATGAAGGATACCAAATTCCGGTAACAAGCAGTGTTGACAAAGCTATTTTTGTTGCCCCAACAAACCCACGTGTTAAATCATTTAAGCCATACTGCTTAAATTCTTTTGCAATATTATCAAAATGAAATATCCAAACATATCCTATTGATATCGCAACTATAATTTGAGCAAAGGCCGAGTAGGTTGTCATTTTGTTTGATTTAAAATATTGGTACTATTTCTTTTTTTGTAAATCTAGGTTAAACTGAAACTAATTATTTTTTCTTTTTTCTCCACCACTTTTTGGTCAAGATCTATTCGTTTTCAGCTTCGCCAATGTTGTGTGTTCTTCACCAACATTGTATTTGATAAAAACGTTGTTGGTAGGCTATGCCATACCAACAACGGCGAAAAAAGTTGGTAAATGAGTTCATTTAGTTATTCAATGAATATAAAAAGGTGGTCAATGAGTTCATTTAGTTACTCAATGAATATTAAAAGGTGGTCAATGAGTTCATTTAGTTGCTCAATGAATATAAAAAGTTATTCAATGAGTTCATTTAGTTACTCAATGAATATAAAAAGTTGGTTAATGAGTTCATTTAGTTACTCAATGAATATAAAAAGTTGGTCAATGAGTTTATTTAGTTACTCAATGAATATAAAAAGTTGGTTAATGAGTTTGTTTAATTACTCAAAAAATATTTAATATTTTTTAGGAAAGTAGAAAAATTTGTACTGAAGAGTGGTTTTTGCTAAGAAAATGGGGTAAATTGGTGTAACCTACTTAACCTCAATCTCAAATACTTTTTCATCTTCAAGAAAGCCAGTTAATAAATCGGCAACAACACATTCGCCAACGCCGGCTGGGGTTCCTGTAAAAACTAAGTCGCCAATGTTTAAAGAAAAGTATTCGGATATGTGTGATATGATTTTATCGAAAGAAAATATCATATCGGCACTGGTGCCTTTTTGCACTTGTGTGCCATTTAGGTTTAAAGAAAAATTGATGGGCTTTGTAACTGTATTAATATCTTTCCATTTGCCAATGCAAGCAGAATTGTCCCAAGCTTTTGCTTTTTCCCAAGGCAAACCTTTTTCTTTTAATTGATTTTGAATATCACGAGCTGTAAAGTCTATACCAACAGTTATATTGTTGTAATATTTAGCAGCATTTCGTGTAGATATGTATTTGCCGTTTTTGCAAATATGCAAAACCAGTTCAGCCTCGTAATTAAGCTCGTTACTAAACTGTGGGTAATAAAACGGGGCACTGCCTTGTAACAACGCTGTTTTGGGTTTAATAAAAATAACAGGTTCATCGGGCACTGCATTGCCTAATTCTTTAGCGTGTTCAGCATAATTTCTTCCAATGCAGAATATCTTCATATAAATAGTTTGTCCTTTATTTATGAATTATGAGTTATGAATGATGAATTTACAACTAGTTAAAAAGATTGCTAGTGACAAAATCAAACCATAAACATCAAACCATAAATTATTTTAACTATTAATAACTAAAAAAGAGCGGTTTTATTGTTTTAAAGAGAGGTTATTTACCAGATTCATTGTTCTTTCTATACCAATGGTTGCAAAGTTTTCAATTACCTCAACAGATTTTTCAAGTTTTAGTTTTACAGTTGCTATTTCATTGGGGTTCCATTTGCTTAGCACAAAATCTGCCTGCATGCCTTTGGGGAACACATTACCAATTCCAAACCTTAATCGTGGATATTCGTTGGTACCTAACATTAATTCAATATCTCTTAATCCATTGTGTCCTGCGTGGCTACCACTTGGTCGCAAACGAAGTTTGTCAATTGGCAAAGCCAAATCATCTAAAATGGTTAGGGTGTTTTCTACAGGTATTTTTTCTTTATCAAGCAAATACTTAAATGCCTTGCCACTAAGGTTCATAAAGGTTGTTGGTAGCACACAAATAAAAACTTTCCCTTTCCATTTAACTTCTGAAATGTAAGCAAGTCTGTCTTGCTTGAATAAACCATTATTTTTTAAAACAAAAGCATTTACAACATCAAACCCAATATTGTGGCGTGTGTTTGCATATTCGTTACCAATGTTGCCCAAGCCAACAATTAAAAACTTATTCATTTTGTAAAATTAATGTTTTAAGAAAATTAATCAACTATCAACGAAACTGAAATTAATAAATTCATCAATTAAATCAAACCTACTTTTGTAACCTAACTTTTCCGAATGAAAAATTTTACTAAAAAAGTACCTGTTTACTTTTTATTCATCGCTGCTCTTATTGGTGCAGCTGCCTCTTATTCGTTTACATCAATTATTTCAAAAAAAGAAAACAAACTAGATAAGGTTGATGTTGCAACCAATGTGCAATCGAATCAAGTTAATTCTTGTGGCTTTGATATTAAAAGATTAGCAGGAAGAAAATTTATTAAACCACTATTATTTGCTGAGAGAGTTTGTGAAGACGAATGTTTTTCTACAATAAAATCTTCTGTATCTGGCATTATTGATAATTTAAAGGCTAAGGGAGAAGTTAATAGTGCATCTGTTTATATACGACTTTTTAAAGAAGGAAAATGGATGAGTTTTAATGAAGGAGCTAAGTTTCAACCTGGGTCTTTATTTAAAGTTCCACTGCTGATTACGTATTTAAGACTATCTGAAGAAAAGCCTGGGTTTTTAAATAACAAAGTAACTTTTAATGCAACAACACAAGCATCTAAGGGGTTGAAACAAGAATTTCTTAAAGATGCAATTAAACTTGGAAGCTCTTACACTTTTAAGGAGCTACTAACCTATATGATTGCACATTCTGACAACAATGCTACAATGCTGTTGATGACATCTATACCTTTTACAGAGTTTCAAAAAACGTTTACAGATTTGGGTTTAAGCAAGGATTTAACAAAAAATGATGCAGTCATTTCTGCTAAAGAGTATTCTACTTTCTGGATTACTTTGTATAATGGCAGTTATTTGAATTTTGATAATTCGGATTATGCGTTGTCTCTATTAGCTCAATCAGATTTTACCGAAGGCATTGTTAAAAATATTCCAAAAGATGTTAAAGTAGCTCATAAGTTTGGTGAAAAAGGAGATGCAACAAAACACGCTTTCAGCGAAACAGGAATTATTTATGCAAACAATGTTCCTTATTTGATTTCAATAATGACCGAGGGAAATGATCAATCAAAACTTCCTAGTGTTATACAAGATATTTCAACTGCCGTTTACAATAATATTCAGGGAATGACGCAGTAATTGTGAATTATGAATTATGAGTTATGAATGGCATAAATAGTTATCTATCGCTAATTCATCAACTCATAACTCATAATTCATAACTCAACGCCTATTTTTGCATCAATGGATACATCAAAATACGAAGCAGTAATAGGGTTAGAGGTTCACGCCCAACTTCAAACAAATACCAAACTTTTTTGTGGAGATAGCATTTTATTTGGTGCAGAACCCAATACACAAGTTAGCCCCATAACACTTGGGCATCCTGGCACTTTACCTAAAACAAATACCAAAGCAATTGATTTTGCAGTAAAACTTGGCTTGGCTTGCAATTGTGAAATAGTTGAAAAAAACTATTTTGCAAGAAAAAATTATTTCTACCCAGATCTACCAAAAGGATATCAAATCTCTCAGCATACCACCCCTATTTGTAAAGGTGGAACAGTGCCTATTAAAATTGATGGAGTTGAAAAAATTATTCAACTAAATAGAATACATATAGAAGAAGATGCAGGTAAAAGCATTCACGATTTATATGATAATGAAACCTGCATTGATTTAAACAGAGCAGGAACACCATTGCTTGAAATTGTTACTGAACCTTGTTTGCATTCATCTGAAGAAGCATTTCAATATGTAACAGAATTAAGAAAACTGGTAAGATGGATTGGCGTTTGTGATGGCAATATGGAACAAGGAAGTTTGCGTTGCGATGCAAATGTGTCTATACGTTTAAAAGGAGAAACTACATTAGGCACTAAGGTTGAAGTTAAAAATGTGAACTCAATTAGAAATGTTAAGCGTGCCATTGATGCAGAAATAAAAAGAATGATTGAGCTTGTTGAAGGTGGCGGAACTGTTACACAACAAACAAGAAGTTACGATGTTAATACTGATAAAACTATTGGTATTAGAGACAAAGAAGATGCGAATGATTATAGATATTTTGCAGATCCAGATTTGAATCCTTTTCATATTACACAAGAGTTTGTGAGTAGTATTCAAGCCAGTTTGCCAACATTGCCAAATAAACTAGCCGAAGAATTTAAGCAAGAATTTGGATTGAGTGATTATGATGCTGCTCAACTATGCGAGGATAAATCAATCGCTGATTTTTTCAATAAAACTGCTGCCATTAATTCCAATTATAAAGGTATTGCTAACTTTATTTTAGGCCCAGTGAAACAGTACTTAAATGAAAATAGTTTAAGTATTGATGAGATTAGTTTGCAAGCGAACAACCTTTCTGATTTAATTAAAATCATTGATGAAGGAAAAGTAAATTTCTCTGTTGCATCATCTAAAATTTTACCAATTATTATTGCCGAAAATAAAAGTCCATTGCAAGTAGCACAGGAGCTGAATTTGCTACAAACCAATGACAGCAACGAAATTGAAGATTGGGTGAACACTGTAATTCAAAATATGCCTGATAAAGTTGCTGAATATAAAAAAGGAAAAAAAGGTTTAATTGGTTTGTTTGTTGGCGAAGTAAAAAAACTTAGCAAAGGAAAAGCTGATCCCAAAATTGTTACAGATTTATTGACAAGTAAACTCAATAGCTAATCAATTCTATGAAGAAATATTGCTTTTATATTCTTTTGATAATTTGTTTAATCAGTTGCAACCAGCACGATTATAAAACAATTACTATTAATGGAACTATTGAAAATGGAGCTAATAAAAAAATCGTTTTATTAAGTTTTGGCAATAGCAACTCACCAATTATTCTTGATACATCTTCTACAGATAAAAAAGGAAGATTTACGCTAAAGTCTTTAACGAATGATGAAGAATTGTATGCTATAAAAGTTGATAGCACTGCTGAAATTTGGTTCGTAAATGATACTAAGGAAATTACTATCAATGCTAATTTAAAAGAATATAAAGGCTATACAACTAAAGGTTCTGTTGCTTCAGAATCTTTGCATCAATTTCTAAGGAAATTTGATTCTTTATCTACACTTAAAAAAAATAATCAAAACAATATTGATACGCTTGTAAAACAAAAATTAAAAGACAGCATCATCAATATTGCAAAAGATGAAAAGAAGTTAATTGATAAACAGATTAAAGATTATTGCAATGCAAGTATTGGCAGTACCAAAAGCCCTGCTTTAAAATATTTTTATCTTTTTTATGCCAATAAAACTGCTGCTTTAAACGAAAATGAAATATTCAAATTAACTGCTGCAGCTTGCACACAGTTTCCTAAAAATACCCAGTTGCAAGGATTGAAAAATAGTTTGTCTGCAATTGTAAAATCTAATCCTAAACTTTTTTTAATTAATGAGTCTGCTACAGACTTTAATTACAAAGACACGGCTAATAAAAGCATTACTTTAAAATCTTTTAAGAATAAATATTTACTAATTGATTTTTGGGAAAGTGGCAATAAAGATTACAAACAACAAACAAATTATCTAGTAGAAACCTATAGACTTTTTAAAGATAAAAATTTTGATATTCTTGGAATTTCATTAGATACTTTAAAAATGCCTTGGCAAAAAGCTATTAAGCAAGATAGTTTGGTGTGGACTCAAGTGCAAGATACGCTTGGCTTTAAAAGTGATGTTGTAAAGAAATACTATTTATCATCTTTGCCATATAATGTGCTAGTAAACCCAACGGGTAAAATCGTTGCCATTGATATTAGGGGAGAAGTATTAAGAGAAAAATTAAAAGAATTGCTGAAATAATTATTCTCTATTTTTAGAATCAATTACAATTGTAACGGGTCCATCATTCAATAAACTTACTTTCATATCTGCCCCAAAAATGCCTGTGGCAATGGGTTTACCTAAATCTATTTCTAATTGTTTTATCATTTTTTCATACATAGGAATTGCAAAATCAGCTTTAGACGCTTTAATGTATGAAGGTCTGTTTCCTTTTTTTGTAGATGCGTGAAGTGTAAACTGACTCACCAATAAAATGCCACCATCAATATCCAATACACTTTTGTTCATCACATCATTTTCATCGTTAAAAATTCTGATGTTTATAATTTTATTCGATAGCCAAATAATGTCATCTTCTGTGTCTGCGTCTTCAATGCCCATTAAAACAAGTAACCCATTACTTATTGCTCCTGTAACTTCATTATTCACTCTGACAGTAGCTTCAGTTACTCTTTGTATAACAACTCTCATAATTTGATTATAATTTTACAATATGAAGATAGATATTACAAACGAAATTAGTTTTAAAACAGCTAGAAGTGGTGGCAGTGGAGGACAAAATGTAAACAAAGTTGAAACAATGGTTGAAGGCAGGTGGGATATTTTTTCAAGCAATTTAATTAGTGCAGAACAAAAACAAACGTTACAAGATAAACTAACAAATAAAATAACCAGCGATGGTTTGCTTTTAGTGAAATCGCAAGCAGCAAGAACACAGTTGGCAAATAAGGAATTGGTAGTTTATAAAATGAATGAATTAGTTAATGCTGCATTAATTAAAAAGAAAAGTAGGATTGCTACTAAGATTCCTAAAGCGGTTATTCAAAAAAGAATCGAAGGCAAAAAACGAATATCAGTAAACAAACAAAATAGAAAACGTATCAGCTTAAAAGATTTATAAAATTTGAAATTAGTTTCAACCATATTAATATTTATTGCAATTGCTTTACTAGGCTTGAGTTTTATTAATGCATATAAAAAGCCTACTCCAATTAAATTTGTAATACCCAAAGGTTGGCAAAAGCCAGTTTATAATTTTAAAGATAATCCTTTAACGAAAGAAGGATTTGAGCTTGGTAAAAGATTGTTTTATGATGAAAGACTGAGCAAGGATTCAACAACATCTTGTGCAAGTTGTCATCAGCAATTTGCGGCATTTTCTACTTACGATCATAACTTGTCTCACGGTATTGGTAATGCCCTAACAACACGTAATGCACCTGCATTGCAAAATCTTGCTTGGCAAAAAGATTTTATGGCTGATGGCAGTATTCATTATTTAGATGAGCAACCCATTACACCCATTACTGCATTCAATGAAATGGCTGAAACCATTGATAATATTATCATCAAGCTAAAAAAAGATGCCACTTATAAGCAAATGTTTAAAGCTGCGTTTGGAAGAGATAGTATTAATAAAATAACTATTACAAAAGCACTAAGTCAGTTTATGTTGATGCTAGTTAGCAACAATAGTAAATATGATAAAGTGATGCGTGGAGAAGCACAGTTTATTTTGCCTGAACAATTGGGCTATGATATGTTTAAACAGAAATGTATTAGCTGCCACACAGAACCAATGTTTACAGATTATAGCTACAGAAATATTGGAATGTCATTAGATAATACTTTAAAAGATATTGGTAGAATGAAATTCACGGGCAATAAAAGTGACTCATTAAAATTCAGGGTTCCATCTTTAAGAAATGTTGTTTTGAGTTTTCCTTATGGTCACGATGGAAGATTTTTTACGCTTTACAATGTATTTGAACATTACAGAAAGAATATGATTGCTTCAACCACAACAGATTCTTTATTTAAAAATAAAATGCCTTTATCTAATTATGAAATAGGGCAGCTAACTGCTTTTTTATACACATTAACAGATACAAGCTTTACCCATAATCCATTATTTGCACCACAAGCTTTTAACATTACTCCCACATTTCGTGATAAGCATTAATTTCGTTTATCATTTACAGTTATTAAAACCCTTGCTACCAACTGTAAACTCTAAACTGTAAACCAACTTGAGTAGTTTAAAAAAATTAGCCAATCAAACAATGTGGTATGGATTAAGTTCCATAGCTGCCAGGTTTATTAATTATTTGCTAACGCCATATTTAACGTTTAAATTTTCAAATGCACAATATGGAGAAATGAGCGTTGTGTATGCATTCATACCTTTTATGAATGTAATATTTACTTATGGATTAGAAACGGGGTATTTTAGATTCTCGACAAAAGAAAACAAACAAACTGTTTTTAACACCACTGCAATTTCTATGATAACTTCAACAGTATTGTTGAGCATATTGTTGATTGCCTTGCAACATCCTTTATCTGTTTTATTACAAATAACAGAACATCCAGAATATCTTTCTCTAAGTGCTGCTATCATTGCATTAGACGCTTTATCAACCATTCCATTTGCAAAACTTAGACAAGATGGAAGACCCCAAAAATTTGCATTTATTAAAGTAGGTGGCATTATCACAAACATTATTTCCATTTATTTTTTTTTGAGTATTTGCCCACATTGGTTGCAACAAAACCCAAATCATTGGTGCGGTAGTTTTTTTAAAGCAGATTGGGCTGTTGGTTATGTATTGCTTGCAAATGTCATTCAATCTGTATTTACATTATTATTCTTATCTAAAGAATTTTTTAGTGTTGAATTAAAGTTTGATACAAAACTTTGGAAAGAAATTTTGTTATATAGCTTACCGCTAATTGTTGCTGGTTTTGCAGGAATGATCAATGAAACTTTTGATAGAATAATGCTAGGATGGTGGGCACCTGCTTCAAGTGTTGAAGAAGCAAAAGGACAAGTTGGTATTTATTCTGCTTGTTACAAACTATCAATTCTTATAACGCTTGCTGTGCAAGCATTTCGAATGGGTGCCGAACCTTTTTTCTTTAAACAATCAACCGAAAAAGATGCTCCTAAATTATATGCTAAAGTGATGAAATTCTTTATCATTACACTTTGTATAATGTTCTTAACAGTTGTATTGTATTTAGATATTTGGAAACAATTTATTCGTAATCCACAAATGTGGGCTGGTTTAAAAGTTGTACCTATCTTGCTTTTAGCAAATATGTTCTTAGGAATTTATTATAACCTGAGTGTGTGGTATAAACTTGCAAATAAAACAATTGTTGGTGCTTGGATAACTGTTATTGGAGCAGGAGTTACACTAATTATTAATTTTATTTTTATTCCGCATTTTAGTTATATGGCTTGTGCTTGGGCAACATTTTTCTGTTATGGAAGTATGATGGTTATTAGTTTTATATGGGGACAAAAGCATTTTCCAATTCCTTATGTATGGAAAAAATTAGTTGCATATATGGTGATTGTAGTTTTGTTATTCTTTATTCAAAAAGCATTACTTCTTTTAACTAATAATATCTGGTTTGAAATAGCAACAGGAACAATGTTGATTTTATTTTTCTTGTGGTTTCTATTTAAAATTGAGAGGAAAGATGCTGTGTTTATTCAGCTAAAAACCCTTGTTTCAAAAAAACTTGGCAAAGGGTAATTATAGTTTATACAATAATTTCTAGCGAATCAATTCTGTAATTTTCCTAGCAAATGCTGGTGGAATTGAATGTTCTTTTTTTACTGATAATCTTTTCATTTGATCTGGATAAACACCAATTGGAAGTTTCAAAAATTGTTGTACAAAGCAAATGATTTTTATAGAAAAAGTATTTAGTGGAATAAGCTTTGGATGTTTATTTAATGAAGAACTTATTGTTTCTAAAAACTCCCTTAAAGTAAAACCCTCTGGTCCGTTAACATAAACAATTCCTTTTTTATTATCGCTTATTGAATCTGCAATCATAGTTGTTGCATCATCTAAACAAATGGGATACATTTTATCTTTTACATCTGAAGGATAAACAATAAAACCTTTAGTTTTTACTTGTTCAATAAATGAATCAATCCCTTCTTGTTTTGTGCCTCCATAAATTTCTGCTGGACGAATGATTAGTGCATTAGGATAATGGTTTAAAACAATATTTTCTGCTGTAAGCTTTGTTTCTGCATACCAACCTCCACCTTTTACAGCAGTTCTTGAACTGATGAATATTAACTGCTTTACATCTTGCGATTGTGCTTTAATAACCAAAGCCTTTGTAGCATCAACATTAGTTGTTGCATATTCTTTGTAAGTGAATGCGTGTGTGCAAGCTGCTGCATGAATAATGATTTCATATTTGGAAAAATCAATTGAATCAATATCGTTTATATCAGCAGTAATCCATTGCTTGTAAATGTTAGGGTTGATGTTTTTTGCAGAACGAGAAATGCCAGTAAATTCGAATCCTTTTTGTAGAAGTTTAGCACAAGTTTGCTGCATTAAAATGCTGCTTGCACCAGTAACTAAAACTTGCTTTTGATTATCCATTTTTTCTGAAACGATAGGTAACAAGGTTTCTCATAAACTCTAGTATTGCAGATACTTTTACAAATGAACGCCTGTCTTTTATCTGACTAAAAATTACAGGAAATTCTGCAAATGTTAATTTCAACCTTCTTACTTCAAGCATAATTTCAGCATCGGCAAACCAATCATTTGAATGTAGATTTAGCTTTTTAAATGCTTCTCTTTTTATGATTTTTGGTTTTGAATTAATATCACGACTGTTTAATCCTGGAAATAAAATTCTGAATAAGACATTGTACCAAAAAGAAATAAACTTTCTGTAAGCCCCATCATATCTGGCTTCTCTAAAGGTCTTCACTAAATCAACATCTTTTTCTTTAATAAGCTGATATGCTTTTTGAATGCTATCTATTGGAAACTGACCATCACCATCAATTACACAAATATATTCACCATCAGCAGCTTCCATTCCCATTCTCATATCCCAACCCATCATTCCTTCTTTGGGTTTGATGATAGGTTTTATTTTTTCATCTTTCTTGGCAAGTTCTAAAATAATGTCTCCTGTTTTATCATCAGAGCCTGCAAGATAATTGCCCACTAAAACCAACTGAAAATTTGGTTCAAAACTGTTCAGATGATTTTCAAGTTTATTGGTAAAACTAATAGCACTTTCTCCTGCACGATAGCAAAGCACCACAACAGAAAGTGTTGGACGATTCATATTATTCGATTGTTGTTCTTGCTCTGCCATAATTGTGGCAATATTATTATTTTATGGTGAATGATGGAAGATGTAATGATTAATTTATAATAATCCCTTCACCACTTCAATTACTTTATCCAAATTACTTGCATCTTGTCCACCAGCAGTAGCAAGGTTTTTTTGTCCGCCACCACCACCTTTAATAATTGGTGTGATATAATCTTTAATCATCTTAGGTGCTTCAAACCCTTTGGCAATAAGATTTTCAGATAATGCAATGGCAACTGATGCTTTGCCACCAATGTTAGCAGCTAAAACAACAACATCGTTAGTTGCTATTAACTCACTTGCTAATTTCTTTAATCCATCAGCATTGCCAAGTTCTAAAACTTTACCAATAAATGAAACGCCATTAATGGTTTTAACTTGTGTAAGTAATTCTGCTTTTAAAACCACTAATTGCTTAGCTTCTAAACTTTCAATTTTCTTTTTAAGTTCTTTGGTTTCGGCTAAAGAGTTTTCAATTTGCTTAATCAATTCTTTGGGGTTATTGTATAAATCTTTTACCAAAGACAATTGATTAAATGTATTGTTGATATAGGCTTCGGCAGCTTTACCACTCACTGCTTCAATCCTACGAACACCAGCAGCCACAGCACTTTCAGACTTTATTTTAAAGAAACCAAGTTCGCCAGTATTGCCAATGTGTGTGCCTCCACAAAGTTCAATAGAATATTTATCATCCATAATAACCACACGAACTTTATCTCCATATTTCTCTCCAAACAAAGCCATTGCACCTAAAGCAACTGCTTCATCCTTATTCATTTCTTTTATAACAACTGGAATGTTGTCTCTTATTTTTTCGTTTACAATTGCTTCAACTTGTGTAATTTCTTCATCCGTAACTTTTGCAAAATGAGAGAAATCGAAACGCAATTGTTCATCATTTACCAAACTACCTTTTTGTGCAACGTGTGTACCCAAAATCTTTCGTAGTGCAGCGTGTAAAAGATGTGTAGCACTATGGTTGCTTGAAGTTTCAATTCTTGTTGCTTTGTTTACAGTAGCAATGACTTCTTTAGTTAAGTCAATTCCTTCTGGTAATGTTTCTACAAAATGAATTATTAAACCATTTTCTTTTTTTGTATCAATAACTTCAAGCCTCACCCCTAACCCCTCTCCTAAAGGCGAGTGGAACAAAAGCGTTCCATTATCACCAACCTGTCCTCCACTTTCTGCATAAAAAGGAGTTTGTGCCAACACAATTTGATATTGTTCTTTGCCTTTACTTGTTACTTTCCTATACTGACAAATTTTAGTTGTTGTTTCAAATTGTGTATAGCCCACAAAAGGAATTGCATCAACAGTATTAATAACAATCCAATCTTCTGCATCTATTGCTGTTGCTGCACGAGAGCGATTTTTTTGTTGTTGCATTTCAATATTGAAACCAACTTCATCGACTGCAACACTATTTTCAGATGCAATAAGTTTAGTTAAATCTAAAGGGAAACCATAAGTATCAAATAATTCGAAGGCTACACTTCCTGCAATAGTCCTATTATCTTTAAACACTTGAACCCTCAACATTTCAATATCAATTTTTTTCAGCCCTTTGTCCAAAGTTCTTAAAAAAGCATCTTCTTCTTCTTTCACCACTTTACTTACAAAATCTAACTGTGCTTTTAGTTCAGGGAAAACAGTTGAGAATTGCTCAGAAAGCAATGGCAGCATCTGGTGTAGCAATGGTTGCTTGTAATCTAAATAAGAATAGTAATAACGAACAGCTCTACGCAAAATTCTTCTTATAACATAGCCAGCACCAGTGTTACTTGGCAATTGTCCATCAGCAATCGTAAAGCTTATTGCTCGAATATGGTCTGATAAAACCCTAAAAGCAACAGCTTCCTTGCTATCACTATAATCGTATTTTTTATGGGTAATATTTTCTATTGCAGCTATCGTTCCAGTAAACACATCAGTATCATAATTACTATATTTACCTTGTATCACTCGAACCAATCTTTCAAAGCCCATTCCTGTATCAACGTGCTTTGCTGGTAAGGGTTGCAGCGTTCCATCTTTTAAACGATTGAATTGCATAAACACATTATTCCATATTTCAATTACTTGTGGGTGGTCGTTGTTTACAAATTGATGCCCATCATTATTAGCATCAACTCTACAATCGTAATGTATTTCTGTGCAAGGACCACAAGGACCAGTGTCGCCCATTTCCCAAAAATTATCTTTTTTATTACCTAATAAAATTCTGTCTTCGGCAATTACTTTTTTCCATTCGTTATATGCTTCTTCATCTTTTGGTAGGTTTTCTTTTGCATCACCTTCAAAAATGGTTACATATAATCTGTCTTTATCAAGTTTGTAAACTTCAGTTAATAATTCCCAACTCCAGGCAATGGCTTCCTTTTTAAAATAATCACCAAAACTCCAGTTACCAAGCATTTCAAACATTGTGTGATGGTAAGTATCTACACCAACTTCTTCCAAATCATTATGCTTACCGCTAACACGCAAACATTTTTGTGTATCGGCAATTCGTGGATTTACTGGCGTTCCATTTCCTAAAAAATAATCTTTAAACTGGTTCATTCCAGCATTTGTAAACAATAATGTTGGATCATTTTTTACAACAATAGGAGCAGAAGGAACAATTTGATGTCCTTTACTTTTGAAAAAGTCTAAATAAGCTTGACGTATTTGTGCAGCAGTCATTACTATGTACGATTTACAGTGTAAGATGTATTTTAAATACATCGTTTTAAGTTGGCGAAGATAAGAGTTGGATATGTTGCACAAAGCGAAGTTTTAATTTTATACTTGTCGATACAATTTATCTATTTTCTTTGCAGCTAAATAAAATTGCTTTATGAAGAATACACCTTTTACACACAAACACATTGAACTGGGAGCTAAAATGGCTGAATTTGCTGGTTATAATATGCCTATTAGCTACACAGGAATCAATGATGAGCATTTTGCTGTTAGAAATAGTGTGGGTGTTTTTGATGTAAGTCACATGGGCGAATTTATGTTGAAAGGCGATGGTGCTTTAGATTTAATTCAACGTGTTACAAGTAACGATGCCAGTAAACTAACTGATGGTAAAGCACAGTACAGTTGTTTGCCAAATGATAATGGTGGCATTGTTGATGATTTACTTGTTTATTGTGTTGAAGCGAATAAAGTCTATATGCTTGTTGTTAATGCAAGTAACATTGAAAAAGACTGGAACTGGATTAGCAAACACAACACTGCTAATGTTGAAATGCACAATGTTAGCGATAAAACTTGTTTGTTAGCTATCCAAGGCCCAAACGCTACAAAAGCATTGCAAACATTGACAGATATGGATATTATGAACCTTAAATATTACACTTTTACAAAAGGTATTTTTGCAAGTGTTGATAATGTTTTAGTGAGTGCAACAGGTTATACCGGTGCTGGTGGTGTGGAAATTTATTTTAGAGATGAAAATGATGATGCTAACAAAATTTGGGATGCCATTTTTGAAGCAGGAAAATCTTATAATATTAAACCAATTGGTTTGGGTGCAAGAGACACACTTCGTTTAGAAATGGGTTTTTGTTTATATGGAAATGATATAGATGATACAACTTCTCCACTTGAAGCTGGTTTGGGTTGGATTACCAAATTTACAAAAGACTTTACTTCAAAAGCAATTTTTGAAAAACAAAAAGCCGATGGAGTTGAACGCAAATTGGTTGGTTTTGAAATGATCGATAGAGGAATTCCTCGTCACGATTATTTGATTAAAGATGCTTGTGGAAATGCCATTGGAAAAGTTTGCAGTGGAACACAAAGCCCTAGTTTAAATAAAGCCATTGGATTGGGTTATGTAGCTGTTGAACACGCTGCAATTGATGGTGATATTTTTATTGAAATTAGAAATAATCTTGTAAAAGCCAAGGTTGCTAAAATTCCATTTGCATAAAATAAAATCTTACTGTTTGATAGGGGTTTAATAATAACTATTCCGGTATTTTGAAAATTGATTCTCAATATGATAAAATTCTTTGAAAAAACATCGTTAAAAACTTTTATACTGCTTATTACTTTTAGTTGTACGCTATTAGTTTGCTTTTTGTTGTTCTTTTTTGTTAGGAATATAGATAAAAGTTACAGTCGCTTGTTAAAGGAAGAAATTGCAGCACGAACGTTAATACAAACTATTTTTACTAAAAGGCTAGATAATTATGCCAATGTTTTAAAAATTGAAAAGGCCAATAGTGCAGATACAGTTGAAAAATATCTTAATAATTGGGATAAACTTTCTACAGAAATTGGTAATGATTTTGTCAGACTTCAAAAATTTGTACCTAAGGATTCCCTAAAACTTGTAGAAAATCTAAAAGAAATAATCAACAGAAGAAATTTTATGGTGCAAAATATTAAGGCAACTATAGAAAAACAAAGAAATAGCACGTCAATCAATTTTATAAGCAATGTTAATAGTAGCGACTTAAATAATTACAATGAATCAGTAAATATTTTTTTAAGTAATTACAATAATTATTTAATTAGTGCAAGTAATGCACTAACAGATAGAACACTAAGAAAGTCTAATATCTATTTGGCAATTTTACCAATACCATTGATATTGATATTTCTATTTTTTGGAAATATTGTTATTATATTTTTGAGAGATTTTGCTTTGGATGAATAAGTAGTTAGATTTATTTTAAAAGAGCCACAAATAATTTATTTGTGGCTCTTTTATTTTTTACAACTCATTCAAACTTTAAAACCCTAGTCTCTAACTCTCTTTTATATTTGCACAATGTTAAAAAACACACTGATTAAAGCTACAGAAGCAGCAGCAAAAATCATTAAAGAAAATTTCGACAAAACTTATACCATTTCTAATAAAGAGGGTATGAATAATCTTGTTACAGAGATTGACCACAAAAGCGAAGAAGCCATTATTAATATCATAAAAGCAGATTATCCAGATCATTTTATTTTAAGTGAAGAAGTTGGCGAAATCGTTCAGGATAGTGAGTTTAAATGGATTATTGATCCTATTGATGGTACTGTAAACTATGCCAACGGAATTCCTATTTGTTGTGTTAGCATAGGAATTGAACAAGCTGGAAAAATGATAATGGGTGCTGTTTATAATCCTTTTATCAACGAATTTTTCTTTGCTCAGCGTGGATTAGGTGCAACATTAAATGACAAAAAAATTAGTGTTACACAAAAAACTGAAGTTATTAAAAGTTGCTTAGTTACTGGGTTTCCTTACACTTATATCAACGAAGAAAATGGACCTTTGCAAGTGTTTGAAAAATTTATTCGTAAAGGAATTCCTGTTCGTCGTTTAGGTAGTGCAGCAGTTGACTTGTGTTGGGTTGCTGCCGGACGTTTTGACGGTTTTTATGAGCACCAATTGAGTGCTTGGGATAGTGCAGCAGGATTTATTATTGTTGAAGAAGCTGGTGGCAAAGTAACCAATTTAAAAGGTGACCCTTACAATCCATATCAACCAGGATTGATTGCTACCAATGGTTTGATACACGATGAAATTGTAAGAATTGTAAATGGAGGAGAGATATAATTATGGAAAGAACAGAAATAGAAACACTAGGAGAATTTGGTTTAATAGAACATTTAACCAAAAATTTTGAAACAAAAAATGCTTCAACCATTCAAAGTGTTGGGGATGATGCAGCAGTTATTGATCACTTTGGTAAACAAACTGTAATTAGTACAGATTTACTTGTAGAAGGAATTCATTTTGACTTAATGTATATGCCACTAAAACATCTTGGCTATAAAAGTGTTGTTGTAAATGTGAGTGATATTTATGCAATGAATGCAACCCCAACTCAAATTACAATGAGTATTGCATTAAGCAATAAAATCAGCTTAGAAGCTATTGATGAATTTTATGAAGGTGTTTATGCTGCTTGTGAAAAATATGGTGTTGATTTAGTTGGTGGCGATACAACATCTTCTCAAAAAGGATTTATTATTTCTGTTACAGCTATTGGAGAAGTTACGCCAGATAAGTTTGTTAAAAGAAGCACAGCACAACAAGGAGATTTGATTTGTGTAAGTGGTTTTTTAGGTGGGGCTTTTTTGGGCTTAACATTAATGGAAAGAGAAAAAAGAATTTATCTAGAAAATCCACAAATTCAACCCGACCTTGAAGGAGAAGATTATATTGTTGGAAGATTATTAAAACCAGAAGCAAGAAAAGATATTGTTGAATTTTTGGCAACAAATGAAATCACTCCAACAAGTATGATGGATGTAAGTGATGGATTAAGTAGCGAGGTTTTGCATATTAGTAAACAAAGCAATTTAGGTTGCAGATTATACGAAGAAAAAATTCCTATTCATCCATCTGCAAAGCAAGCTGCATTTAAGTTTGGGTTAGATGCAACAATTTGTGCATTAAGTGGTGGCGAGGATTATGAATTAATATTTACTGTTAAGCAAGAAGACTACGATAAAATAACTTTAAGCGAAGAAATTAGTGTTATTGGTTATATGGCAGAACTTGAAGAAGGCTGTAAAATTATCACCAAAGGTGGCAGCACTCATAACATTGAAGCACAAGGCTGGAAGGCATTTTAAGTAATTCAGGGTGTAAGGTGTACGATATAGATTTGCTTTAAAATTATTTTATTGCAAACACAATTCTTACACCCATCGGAATGCTTAAAGCCCAAGCATCAACATTTGTAAATGCTTTTTGACTGCTGATAAAAAATGGCTTCTTTACTTCAATTATTTCATCAGGATGTTCTTTAACCTTGTGATTTGTAACTCTTGCACCTAAACCTATATAAGGCTCTACAAACAACCAGCCATCTAAAAGTTCAATTCTGCTGCCAATTTTAATGTTAAACCCCCATGCATTTTTAACAACAGTATAATCTTCGTTTTGGTAATAAGATGGAATGCCATTTTGATACTCACGACCTACCCATCTACTTTCTCCCCAATAATTTTTTTTCCAAAAGCAATCTAGTTCAATAAAATCTTCCCCACGGTTATCTAAAAAAAATTTGTAGGTTGGCTTTATAATAAATCCTGTTCTGTAAACATTATCAGCAGCAAGTGTGTTTATTAATAAAGAAATATCTATTCCAAGGGCTTGCTTTTTTGCTGTCATTAATTCTGCACCAAATGTGACACTAGGATGATAAACATCTATTAATGATAAAGGAGAAAGCCGCAATGATTTTTTTTTAATGTTCTTACCCTTTTGGTTAAATGCAACTATGCAAATACAAATGAGCAATGCAGTTAGTAATATTTTTTTCATTATTTAATAGTTATTATTTTCACTGGATTACTTCTGTTTGTAATATCATAAATATTAATACCATTGCTAGTGTAGCAAATCAATTCATCGTCATAAGGTATTACATCCAAGCACTTTTCATCTTTAAGTGTTTTAACAAGTGTAGGTAAATATTGATTGGTAATATCATATACTTGCAAGCCCTTTGCTGTATCACACACATATAAACTATTGCCCCAATACCCCAAGCCCATAGGCTCTTGCATAGGCAGGGTGTAGATTTCAATAGGGTTATTTATAAAACGAATATCAATAACAGATAATACACTACGTCCACCACCACACATACTTGAGCTGCGAAGTGTAGCATAAGCAACACTATCTTTTGCTACTACAGGGTCACACCTTCTAAATACTTGTTGGCTAGTTGCTGTACTTATCATAGTTGGGTTAAGTGGATTCGCCAATGAGTAAATATAAACCACACTAGTGCTACCTATAAATAGTTTGTCTTTAAAAGCAAATATTGTTTCAATGCCCCAGCCAATATTTATAATGTTTTTATAAATAGGTGTGCTAGGGTTTGATATATCGAAAATGCGAAGCCTAGTGTCGTCAACACTATATAGATAGTTGCCAGCTATGGCAAACCTAGCAAGGCTTCCACTAGTTCCTGTAGTTACGTAAGTATTATTTCCTTGATCATTTTTTGTGCAGCAAAAAAAGGAAAATGCTATAAGCGTATATGTAAGTATCTTTTTCATAATTTTTATTTTTAATGTTTTATCTGTAGCAATTTCGGCTTACAGTAATTTGTTTTTTCCAACCTATCACAACACCCTTAGTACTATCTACACACTCGAAATATACATCACTTTCGCTTGGGTAATTTTGTATACTTTGCATTGGAAACACACCATTAATTCTGTTTACCACTTGTGGATTGGTAGGGTTATGCAAATCAAAAACCACTAAATCTACAAGGTTGTTTGCATATAAAAAGCTATCCCTAATAGCCATTTCAAAATTGTATGGAATATTTAAAAAACCTGTTTTTACGGGGTTTAGCTTGTTGGTATTGTCAATTACGTGTATGCCTGTACCCATATCATTTTGAAAAATATAATTACCGTAGGCATAAATTTTTCCTGGATTTGTGGTAAGCCTTGCTGTTTGAAAATTTATTTGCACAATGTCGTTCTTGTTGGCATAAATTGGCACGTAGCCATAACCCTTATTATCTTTATTTATTGAATTCCATCGGCGTGTACAAGCAAATGCTAATGATGCAATAATGATGACTAAAAATATTTTCCTCATAGCAATTTTTTTTTAAATGTAAAACAATTGCCCTATTAATGTAATCTTTGCATTGTCAAAAGATTGTCATTTCTTTATTTGAATATTTTACAATGCAAACACAAGGCTCTATAGGTGTATTTGATAGTGGTTATGGAGGATTAACTGTTTTGAAAGAGATTGTTAAAAACCTTCCACAATATAATTATGTTTATTTGGGCGATAATGCTCGTGCACCTTATGGAAATAGAAGTTTTGATACAGTGCATCAATATACAAAAGAATGTGTTGATTGGTTCTTTAACCAAGGTTGTCATTTAGTAATTTTAGCTTGCAACACCGCATCTGCAAAGGCTTTAAGAACCATTCAGCAAAAGCATTTGCCAACCATTCCTCAAATAAAAAGAGTGTTAGGTGTTATTAGACCAACTGCTGAAATTATTGGCAATTTTTCAACATCAAAACACGTTGGAGTTTTGGGAACAACAGGAACTATTCAATCTAATTCTTATAAAATAGAAATTAATAAATTTTTTCCAGATATTCAAGTGCATCAACAAGCTTGTCCAATGTGGGTTCCTTTGATTGAAAACAATGAGTATAATAGTAGAGGAGCTGATTATTTTGTGAAAGAATATATTAATCAACTTGACCAGCAAAACCCAAATATTGATACTATTTTGTTGGCTTGCACTCATTATCCATTGTTGCTAAATAAGATTAAAGAATACACCCCAGTTGGAACAAACATTATTACTCAAGGTGAAATTGTTGCTAATAGTTTAATTGATTATTTGCAACGACATCCTGAGATTGAAACCCTTTGCAGCAAAGGGAATGAACGAGCATTTTATACTACAGATTCGATAGAAGATTTCAATCAGCACGCATCTGTTTTTTATGGAGAAAATGTGCAATCAAAATTGGCAAGGTTTTAGTAATTCAACAGAAAAAAAATGAAAAATATTCTTATAGCAGGTGGTACAGGCTTGGTTGGTAAAAGACTAACAGCAATGTTATTGGATAAAGGATATAACGTAACCATCTTAACAAGAACAGCAAATACAAATTCAACAAACCCCAATATTTCTTTTGCAAATTGGGATACAGATAAACAAACAATAGATGAACAAGCTGTTTCAAATGCTGATGCAATTGTTAATCTTGCAGGAGCCGGCGTTGCAGATAAACGCTGGTCTATAGAAAGAAAAAAGGAAATTGTTGATAGTAGAGTAAATAGTGGAAGACTTATTGTTAATGCTTTGCAACGTATACCTAACAAGATTGATGTTGTTGTAAATGCTAGTGCAATTGGTTGGTATGGATCCAATCAAACAATAAATAAAACGTATCAAGAAGAAGAACCTGCAAATACTGATTTTTTAGGAGAAACTTGTAAACAATGGGAGCAAAGCATTCATCCTATTTCACTAACAAAAAAAAGATTGGTAAAACTTAGAATTGGAATTGTTTTAAGTAAAGATGGTGGAGCATTAAAAGAATTTTTAAAACCTTTAAAATTTGGAATAGCCACTATTCTTGGTTCTGGTAAACAAAAAATTAGTTGGATACATATTGATGATTTATGCAGAATGTTTATTGCTGCTATTGAACAAGAAAATCTAAATGGCGTTTACAATGCAGTAGCACCAATGGTTACAACCAATAGTAAATTAAATATTGCCTTGGCAAAAAAACTAAGAAGCAAATTTTATATACCCATTTTTGTTCCAAAATTTATGCTGAAAATCGTGTTGGGAGAATTAAGTGTTGAGGTTTTAAAAAGCTCAGATATTTCCTGCAAAAAAATACACGATGCAGGATTTCAGTTTCTATATCCATCTATTGAAAGTGCTTTTGAACAAATGTTTCCAAAAAAATAAAGGCATTATAATTAGAAACTACAAATCACTTGTTTCAAACCTTTTTTTAACAACAACATAATAAGCTATCAAATAAAATACTGAAATACCTAGTAATAACGCTACACTAGTTTCTGGAATAAACTGCCTTTGCATACTTTTAAAAAAAGGTATTGGTATTAAATTGTCAGTGCTTTCTAGCGGTAAAAATCTACCAATATTATTTGCATATCTGTTTAAAATTCCTGCAATGCTGTTTTCTAAAATAGTAGCATATAAAAAGTAAACTCCAATGGCAATACCACTACGTTTTAATAACACACCAATTAGTAAAGCAGCAGAAGAATAACTAAGACATTGTATGAAAAAATAACCAATATACTGACAATCTGTAAAGCTGAAAGAAGTATGCCCATCTGCAAAACCAAACAATAAAGCTGCAATAAAAACAACGATTGTAGAAATAATTGTAATGATAAATAAGAATAAAAATTTAGCAGTAATAAATTGAGACCTACTCCATCCATCAATGATGTTTTGACGATGTGTTTTATAGCTGTATTCATTACAAATTGAAATCAATACCAATAGCCCAGGCACAAACATTAAAAAACTACTTAACCAACTTGTCATTTGCCAGTTTGATGGAAACGAATAAGGTGTGTTGCCAATTAAAAGCCCAGCAACCATTTTGGTTTTTTCTTGTTCAAAAATGGATTGTTGAATTCTAAAAGCAATCAAATTAGCTCCAAAAATACTAATGAGATAAAGTACAGAAAGCACCCAAAAAGTTCTGTAATCTTTAACTTTCATCCACTCTATTTTAATTAACTTTTTCATTAATAATTTTTAGTTGTTTGTAATTTCAAGGAATTTAGCTTCTAAGCTTTTCTTTCTTAAATAGAGATGTGTTAATACAATTCCATTTTCAAAACAATGTTTATTTATCTCGTCTAATTTAGCTACACCAGTTGCAAAATAAAGTTGCAATAAATTATCTTTTTGTTTGGGATTATAGTTGCTTAAAACATTGGCAAGTTTATTTAAATCGTTACAACTTACTTCAACAATATCTTCATTCACCAACACTTCATCAACTTTGCCAGCTGTTAATAAAACGCCTTTTTTTAAGATAGCTACATAGTTACAAACTTTCTCTACTTCATCTAAAAGATGACTAGCCATAATTATGGTTTTGCCTTCGGCAGAAAGGGTTTGAATCAATCCTCTAATTTCAGCAATTCCAACTGGGTCAAGTCCGTTTGTAGGTTCATCTAAAATTAAAACATCAGGATTGCCTAATAATGCAGAAGCTATAGCCAGCCTTTGTTTCATACCCAAAGAATAGGTACTAAACTTACTGGTTTTTCTTTCAAGTAAATTAACTTTTTGCAAAACGTTATCAATATCATCAAATCCCTTTCCTTTTATTTCTGCAACAATTTGCAAATTCTTTTCGGCAGATAAATAGTGATAGAAATTAGGTGTTTCTAATAATGTTCCAATATGTTTTCTAGAATCTGCATCTGGTTCTTTACCTAGTAATTCGTAACTGCCAGAACTTGCTTCTAACACATTTAAAACAATGCCCAATAGTGTTGTTTTGCCACTACCATTTGGACCTAGTATTCCAAACACACTTCCTTTTGGCACATCAAATGAAACATTATTGAGTGCTTGTATAGAGCCATATTTTTTGCTAATATTTTTTATAGAAAGTACTGTTTGCATAATTAGTTTTTATGATGAATGCCATTACATTTTTATACGAACAAAAGTAAGTGCAATGCAGTTGCTTGTTCTAACTAATGGTTAATAGGGAGTATTGGTTTATAGTTGGAATATTATCTACCCCTTTTTAGTTTTCTTTAACCATCTATTAAGTGAGGGAAAAATAGTTGTAGAATCTTGATGAATAGAAAAACGTTGATCATAATCCCAAAGCGAAACAGGAATATGAAATTGATACATACTATTTGTAACATCTTGCAAATAATTCGACCTTGATTTTGGGTCTGCAACATCTATAACACCGGCTTCGGTACAAATTAAAAGCATATTGTTACTTGCACAAAAATTTGCAACTTGGTTCATTCTATCATTCAAGTATTGCTTTGTTCCTTCGTAAGAATATTTGTTATAATCTTTTTCTACACTTGTTCCAATGGCATCTTTGCTCATTGGCGGCATTTTTCTTCTTTTAAAAGGATAAGGAAAACCTTTCATATAAGTTTTGTCGCTTGTCCAATCTGCACCTTGGTGTGTAAAAATGTAGGGTTCATAAAAATGAAATGTATAAAATAGTTTTTCATCACTTAGCTTACCCATATCCATCAAGTCGTTTAAACCATTATAATTTGTGCCACCAATAATATAGATTCTGTTGGTATCCTCACCTCTTATATAGCTAATTAATTTTTCGGCTGTTAACTTCCAACGATAAGCTCCCATTGTTGGTTCGTTGTATAATTCAAAAAATAAATACTCATACCCATGACCTTTAAAATTTTGTTGAACTTGCTTCCACATCCATGAAACGTGATTGATTTTTTCGTTATATAGGCTATTATCATCAAATACTCCATAGTGATAAGTGATGATGAGATGTAACTTTAAATTATAGCACGTAAAATAAATTTCTTTAAGTTTCGTTAATAGTTGTGGTTGAAGTGTTGAAGAGTTGGGATAAACGAATAAATCGAAAGCAACTGGTAGTCGAACTGTTTTAAAACCTTGCTGGGCAATTTGAGTGAGTTTGGGAGTTAGGTCTGCTTTTAATAGATCTTCTGGTGAAGACCAAGTGTGTTCAAACCAAGATAAATTAGTACCACCTCCTAAATTATTTTTAATCTCAGGCAAAGTTGGATATCCCTTCTTTACACAAGATGTGAATTGTATTAATGATAATGAGAAAGTTATCAAGATTAAAGTTCTTGTAAGCTTATTGGTTATTTTCACGTTCCTATTTGTGTTTAACTGCTTATCAACAATAGACTGCATAATTATAAATATGTATAACGATTACAAATTTTCTTACGCAAATATCAACAAAACTGCTTTCAACCAAGAGTTAAGCAAAAGAGGAGCGTATTATGCGAATGTGATAATGTGGACAACTTTGTTCTCATTACCACTTTTCCTTTTAGTTGATTATCTGTTTTGTGCCGATTCTTGGCTAGATTTCTCTTTAATTAGGTTAATTGGCTGGGGATTGTCTTATCTAATTTACACCTACTCAACAAAACAAAATTGGGGATATCTAAAAACAATGATTTGGTTTGTTGGGGTAAATGTTGCAGTTAATTCTATTGTATGTGGAATTGTTCCTACCAATGGGTCAATACTTGCATATTTTTTAATACTCTCTATACTAGTTTTAATTATTAATACTACTATTTTTTGGCCACCAATTTATTCAATAGTTGTATGCCTTATTTCTTATACTATTTTGTTTCTTATCTATTCACTTAAGCAACGTGTAGATAAATATTCAATTTTAATTGATCATGGTGGATCGGTTTATTTTATCATATCCGCTTTTTCTTGTTTATTGGCTTACACCAGATATGCGATTTTATGTAGAGATACAGAAAGAAGTGTAATGATTGATGATGCAAATGACAAACTTGTTGAAAGAAATGCAAAAATTAAAGATCAACATTTTGAAATAGAAGCAACTAATAGAAAATTAAAAGTTGTAAACGAAAGTAGTTTAGACAATATGACTGTTCTGATGCATGATTTCTCAAACTTTTCTGATACAGTTAAAATATCTGTAGAATCTTTAAAAGCTAGTTCTTCAAACTTACTTCCTCATCAAATTGATGTATTAAATTCTATCAGTACCAGTAACGATAAGTTAAATTATATAGCACAAAAGTTAAGTGGAACAACTTCTTCTTCTACTGATTCTGCGATTAATTTTAATAAAGAATACTTTGATATTAATCCAGAGGTTGAAAAAGCTGTTTTAGATATTGCAGAATCTGCAATGCTTAAAAATATGAACTTGCAGTTAAATATTTCTCCTGCTGCTAATAATATCTATCAAGATAAATTATTTATTGATCAGGTTTTAAATAAGTTGATGAATAATGTTATTAAACATTCTCAATCAGGTTCTATTATTACTGTTAAGGCAGAGCATATAGCTGGAAAAGCAGTTGTAGAAGCTGTTAGCCACGGTGCAGCGATAGGAATGGACAAGTTGAATGAAATGTTTAACAAATTCAGAACCGCATCATCTGTTGACGAAAATACACTAAGTGAAATGGGCTTGGCAGCTACTAAAAAATTAGTAGAAACAATGAACGGCACATTCACATATTTCAGTGACGATAAAACAGGTAATTATTTCAAAATTGAATTCCCAAGTACCCAGTAAATTTAAATATTATGAAATCTAAATTTCTTCTTTCCGTAGCCTTAATGTTGAGTGTAATACAGATGTTTGCACAAGACAGAACTTTCAAATCAATGGGTTATGACGATGCGTCAATCATCGGAATTTCCGGTTCACTTAGTTACTTTATTAAAGTGAAACCCGATGATAATATTGATCAAAGCACTTTAGTTTTGAACTTAAGAGCGTCTCAAGTTCTTAATCCTAACAACTCGTTTGTTGTAGTTTATTTAAAGGAAGAACCTGTTTATACGCAAAGAGTTATTACTTCTGCACTTGATACGTTATTAACGTTTAGAGTTCCATTAAGTTCAAAATACTTGCAACCAGATGGCAGGTTCATTAAAGTTCGTGTAGCTGCTAAAATGAGTGTTGGTGACGAATATTGTAAAGATATTGACAATCCAGCTTGTTGGTTGGGTGTAAAGAATTCTTCATACATTTCTGCAAGTACTCAAACAGGGTTTACTTATCAAAGAAGTATTAAAGAAGTTATACAAGAATACAATTCAGTATATACGCCAGCTTCGGCTGATGTTGATGATTTGATGGCTGGTGGTTTAATTTATGCATTAGTTCGTCAAGGTGCTGCTTCAAAGCAAGTTTATACTGCTACTTATTCTCCATCAGATTCAGTTCCTGCTGGAATTATTGCAGGTACTGCTGATAAATTACCTTATGCTGTTAAACAAGCAATGCCAAGTGTGTCTGCTGGCCAAGGATTAATAGCATTGGTTCCTTTAAGTATGGGATTTGGTGCAACACGATATGTTTTAGTTGTTACTGGGGGTGATAATGCAGGCTATAAAAAAGCAATTAGTACATTAGCAAGTAATAAAAGATTAAGCAGTGCTTTCTCTGATAAAATTTTAGTTTCTGATGCAACATTTAGTTCAGAAGTTGTTGCAGGTGCTTCTCCTTTAGTTACAACCTTAGAAGATTTAGGTGGGGGAGGAGAATTGATGGAAGGTATTGGAGCTCTTCGTAAGAAATTTAATTTCTCTTTAGCAGATTTCAATGCTATTCCAACAAAACTTACATTGCATTTAGAAAGTTATTTTTCTACTTTAAAACCAGATGATAGAGGTTTTGTGAATGTATATCTTAACCAAAATCTAGTTTACAATGGTAACTTATTAGATAAAGTTAATTTTATTAATGATGTTGATTTAAAGCCACATTTGCTTTCTAAATTCAATACATTAGAAATCGAGTTCCGTTTTCATCCTGGTAGCAATGTTTGTAAAGATGGATTCAGTAATTTCTTTGCATTCATTAACACAAAAACATCTACTTTAACTTATGCTGGCGAAAGAGAAAACAAGTTCTTTAGCTTCTTTAACTTCCCTGCTGAGTTCAGAAAAAAACAAACTAAAATTGTTGTATCTCAAGAGTTGTTAAGTAAAGTTGTCTCTTCTGTTGGTGAGATTTATTATCAAATTAATTCTCCTATTAAAAATGATTTTAACAGATTAATCGTTCCACAAATCGTTACATCGGCAAGTGCAACAAATCTTGGAGATTACAACCTTATCGCATTAGTAAGCAGATCTGATAAATTTGTTTCAAGCTACGAGAATGTACCAGTGAAATTTGAGAAAGATTTCCAAATCTACAAAGGATTAAAAGGTGCAGCAAGCTATTCAGTTAGTGATTTTTCAAACAGTGGTTTAGCACAAATATTTAAAGACAAAGGAAATACCGTTTTAATGGTTACCTCTTTAGGTGGAGATAGCAGTGTTTCTAATGCATTCTTAAGTGTTGTTAAAAACTTTAGTACACAGTTAACAGAAATCGAGAGTAATGTTTGTATTGCAAATAGCAATGGTATGAGCAATTATTTCTTTAAAGCTCCTGAAGATAATTCAATAGTAAGCTACAATAGCAATATGACCGGTTTTGAGAAATTCTGGAGTGCCTATAAATTCTGGGTAATGGGATTGATTATACTACTGTTGATACTTGGCTACTTTGCAGTAAAAAATAAAGTAAAACAAGCAACAGACGCTGTTGTTTAGGACTGATAAAAACAATCGTATTTCATCCCTTTAGAAAGCAAATAATATGACTCGAAGTGCAATAGATATAATGGCATCTCAACGAAAATTTGATGCTGAAAAGCTCAAAGAAATCGACACTATTG